>JARKQG010000029.1 GCA_029974035.1 Eubacteriales bacterium
TTGGCGTTCTTGTAGCTGAAAAAGGACATCGCTACTCCTCCTTCTGATCTGGGCGGGGCGGGGGCGCCGCCGCCCGGTTCGCGGTTTCGTCCGCGCTGTATCCTATGGCGGCGCGCGAAAATGCGTTCGCACCTTGTCATAAGGCGGCGCCGGTGCTATACTATCGCCATGTACAAACGATTCGGTAAGCGGGCGCTGGACATCGCGCTTTCGCTGGCGGCCATCGCCGTCAGCGCCCTGCCCGGGGCGCTGATTGCGCTTTGGATCAAGCTGGATTCAAAGGGGCCGGTGTTCTTTCGTCAGAAGCGCGTCGGGCGGGGGAAGACCCACTTCATGATCCTGAAGTTCAGGACCATGCGCGTTGACGCACCCAGGGACGTGCCCACCCACCTCCTGGGCGACCCCTACGCCTTCATCACGAGAAGCGGCCGCTTTCTGCGGAGGACGTCGCTGGACGAACTGCCCCAGCTGGTCAACATTCTGCGGGGCGAGATGAGCTTTGTCGGCCCCCGGCCCGCGCTGTGGAACCAGTACGACCTGATCGCGCGGCGGGATGAGCAGGGCGCGGGCGGCGTGCGCCCGGGGCTCACCGGCTGGGCGCAGGTCAACGGGCGGGACGAGCTGCCCATCGACATGAAGGCGCGCCTTGACGGCGAATACGTGCGGCGCATGAGCCTTGCCATGGACGCGGTGTGCGTCGTGCGCACGCTGCGCGACGCGCTTCGCGGCCGGGGCGTGGTGGAAGGCAGGCGCGCTTAACCGGCGGGGCGCGCGATCGGGCGCGCCATCCTATGGAAGGCGAGGACGGATTTCCATGAATACGACCCAGATGATCGGTTACCTGTCCACCCCGGCGGCGCTTGAAGCGCTGACGGCGATTTACCCGGGCGACGCGCCCCGCCAGGCGGCGCGCTACCGCGCGCTGGCCGAAACCCACCGGGCGCGCTTCGGCGAGGCCGAGGGGCTTCTTTTTGCCTCGGCGCCGGGCCGCACGGAGATTGCCGGCAACCACACCGACCACAACCACGGCCGGGTGCTGGCCGCCGCCGTCAACCTGGACACCCTGGCCGCCGCGTCAAAGCGCCCGGACACGCGGGTCACGCTGCATTCCGAGGGCTATGAAGCGCCTTTCATTGTGGATCTGAAGGACCTTGATCCCGTCCCCGCCGAGCGGGAGACCACCCATTCCCTGATCCGCGGCGTGGCGGCGCGCATGGCGGCGCTGGGGCATCCGGTGGGCGGCATGGACGCTGTGGTGACCTCCAGCGTCTTCAAGGGCAGCGGGCTTTCGTCGTCGGCGGCCTTCGAGGTGATGCTGGTGGCGCTCTTTGACGCCCTCTACGGCGACGGCGGCCTCTCCGCCGAAGCCCGTGCGCTGATCGCCAAGTACGCCGAAAACCACTACTTCGGAAAGCCCAGCGGGCTGCTGGACCAAATGGCCTCCTCCGTGGGCGGCCTGGTGACGATGGACTTCAAGGACCCCGACGCGGTCATCGAGGCCATTTCCTACGATTTTTCCGCGAAGGGCTACGCCATGGCGGTGGTGTCCGCCGGCGGCGAGCACGGCAACCTCACCAGCCAGTACGCGGCCATTCCCGCGGAGATGAAGCAGGTGGCAAAGCTCCTGGGTGCGGAGGTGCTGCGGGACATCCCCGCCGAACGGTTTGAGGCGGCCATCCCCTCCCTCAAGGGCCGCGTCAGCGACCGCGCGATTCTGCGCGCGATGCACTTTTACGACGAGGACGGGCGCATCCCGCGCCTCGTGGACGCGCTGAAGCGCGACGACCTCAAGGCCTTCTTTGAGGGCATCATCGCCTCCGGCGAGAGCAGCTGGAAGCTTCTGCAGAACCTCTCCGTGCCGGGCAGCGACAATCAGGAGATGGCGCTGGCGCTGGAGCTTTCCCGGCGGATGCTCTCCGGGCGCGGCGCGTGGCGCATCCACGGCGGCGGGTTCGCGGGCACCATCCTGGCCTTCGTGCCGCTGGAGAGGATGGACGAATACGCGCTGCGGATGAACGCGGTGTTCGGCGCGGGCGCGGTGACGCGCCTCTCCGTGCGCCCGGTTGGCCCGGCCGTCATCGGAAAATAACGCGGGAAGGGTTGACAACGCAATATCTCCGGTTTATGATAGGTGCCACAACAGCATAAGCGTCTTCAGGGCGGGGTGCGAAGCCCCACCGGCGGTATAGCCCGCGAGCCGAAAGGCCGATTCGGTGTAACTCCGAAGCCGACAGTAAGGTGGTCAAGGTTGACCATCGAGTCTGGATGGAAGAAGATTTATTCTCCCACGCGCCGAAAAGGCCCCTGCGAACGGTTGTGCAGGGGTTTTATCGTGAGAGGAGAATAAAAATGGCAGGCAATGCAAAAAAGATCTCGCGCATCGGCGTACTGAGCGCGGCGGCGGCCATCCTGTTCCTGATCCCCGGCATCCCGATCTTTCCGCCGATCTACAAGCTGGATTTCTCGACGCTTCCGGCGCTTCTGGGCGGGTTTTCCATGGGGCCTGTGGCGGGCGTGATCATCGTGTTCATCAAGGACGTCGTGGGCTGCTTCAATTCGGACAGCGGCATGGTGGGCGAACTGGCGGACTTTGTGGTGTCCTCGGCGCTGGTGGTGACGGCCTCCCTGTGGTACCGCAAAGACCGCACCCTGCGGGGCGCGCTGGCGGGCATGGGCACGGGCATCCTGCTGATGACGGCGGTGGGCGCGCTGGCCAACTACTACCTGCTGATCCCGTTTTACGTGAACGTGATGGGCGTGCCGGAGGCGGCGATCATCGGCATGATGCAGGCGATCATCCCGGCCATCGACAGCCTGGGCAAGCTGATCGCGCTGGCGACGGTGCCGTTCAATATCATCAAGGGCCTGGTGCTTTGCGGCGTGACGGCGCTTTTGTACAAGCGGATTTCGCCGCTTCTGCACGGGTAACGTGGAGGGGAAATGTACCGGACGCATTCGCAGGCGGGCACCGAGGCCTTCGGCGCGGCGCTGGGCGCGCGGCTTTTGCCCGGCGACAGCCTTCTGATCTCGGGCGATCTGGGCGCCGGAAAGAGCGTGCTGGCGCGGGGCGCCGCCCGGGCGCTGGGGGTGGCGGGGCCGATGCCCAGCCCCACCTTTACGCTGATGCAGCCCTACGGACGGGTGGTTCACTTTGACCTCTACCGTCTCTCGGACGAGGACGAATTCTACGCGGCGGGGCTGGACGAATTTACCGGCGGCGGCTATATCGCGCTGATCGAGTGGCCCTTTCCCGGAATGGACATCGCACCCCGGGTGGAAATTGCCATGGAGCGGGGCGGGGCGGAGGACGAGCGCGTCATCCGCCTCGCCGCCTTCGGCATGGCCGGCCGCGAGGCGGAAATATGCAGCGCGCTTCGCGCGTGGGAGGAACCGGCGTGACAATTCTCGGCATTGACACCTCCGGGCCGGTGGCCGGCGTCGCCCTGTGGCGAAGCGGCGCGCTTTGCTACGCCGCCGTTTCGGACGCGGGGCGTACCCACTCCGAAACGCTGATGCCCATGGTGGACCAGGCGCTCCGCGCTGCCGGGCTTTCCATCGAGGATGTGGAGATGGTATCCTGCGTGGCGGGGCCCGGCTCCTTCACCGGCGTGCGCATTGGCGTGTGCGCGGCCAAGGGCATCGCCATGGCGCGGGGCATTCCCTGCGCCCGGGTGGACGCCCTCGCGGCGCTGGCCGCCGGCGATTTTGGCTTTGACGGCGAGATCTGCCCGATTCTGGACGCCCGGCGCGGGCAGGTGTACTGCGCGCGCTTCCGCTTTTCTGCGGGCGCGCTGCCCGAACGCCGGATGGAGGATGCGGCGCTGCCGCTGGCGGATTATCTCGCGCTTCTGCCCAAGGAGGGGCGCTGCCTTTTCACCGGCGACGGGCTTTCCGCCCACGGGGCGGAAATCGCCCGGGCGATGGGGCCGCGGGCGGTGCTGCAAAAGCCGCATCTTTCGCTTTTGCGGGCGGAGGCGGCCTGCTATCTGGCGCAGAACGATCCCGCCCTTCGCGTATCCGGCGCGGCGCTCACCCCCATCTACCTTCGAAAACCCCAGGCGGAGCGCGAGCGCGCCGAGAAGCGGGGGAGGGCGCATGATTGAAATCGGCCTGATGACCCTTCGGGATGTGGACGCCGTGGCCGAGATCGATCGGGAGAGCTTCGCGGTGCCCTGGTCCCGGGACGCCTTTGTCCGCGAGGTCACCGAAAACCGGTGCGCGCGGTACCTGGTGGCGCGGGAGGACGGCGCGGCGGTGGCCTACGGCGGCATGTGGCTGGTTATGGACGAGGGGCATGTGACCAACATCGCGGTAAAGCGGTCGGCGCGGGGCCGGGGCGTCGGCGAGGCGCTCGCCCGGACGCTGATGCAGCTGGCCGCCGATACCGGCATCCGCTACATGACGCTGGAGTGCCGAAGGAGCAACCTTGCGGCTCAGTCGCTGTACAGGAAGCTGGGCTTTCAGGAGGTGGGCCTGCGCAAGCGCTACTACGCCGACAACGGCGAGGACGCGCTGGTAATGGTCTGCGAGCACCTGCCCGAGGCGCATCCGGAGGACGATCCGCACATCCTGAGCGAATAAATCGGCGGGGCGCGCTCCGCGCTTCCGAATTATTCGCTTTTCTTTTGCGCCGGGATGCGCTATAATCTTTTCCGGGGTGAACCGATGATTTTTGACTACGGCGGTCAGTCCTTGTATTACGAGCGGCAGGGAGCGGGGAAGCCGCTCCTCGTTTTGCACGGCTGGGGCGGCCGGATCGAGAGCTGGCTGCCGCTGATCCGGGATTTTTCCCCGCGGCGCGAAGTCGTGGCGCTGGATTTTCCGGGGGCGGGGCGCTCGCCGGAGCCGCGCGAGCCCTGGTCCGTCACCGAGTATATGGAACTTACCGCCGCCTTTTTGCGCCAATTGAACATGGCGGGCGTGGACATCGTGGCCCATTCCTTCGGCGCGCGGGTGGCGATCCTTCTGGCCGCCACCCACCCGGAGTTGGCCGGGAAGCTGGTGCTGACCGGCGCGGCGGGGCTGATGGCCGGACCCACAGCCGGGAAAAAGGCGCGCGCCGCCCTCTACCGGGCGCTGAAGGGTGCGGCGGGGTCTACGCCGGTCCGGGCGGTTCTGGGAAAGGCGCGGACGGAGGCGCTGCGCGAGGCGCTGGTTCAGCATTTTGGCTCCGGCGACTACCGCGCGCTGTCGCCCGGCATGCGCCAGACCTTCAACCGGGTGATCCGCCAGGACCTTCGGCCCTGCCTTCCGAAGATTCAGGCCCCGACCCTGATCGTCTGGGGCGCGCAGGACGACCAGACGCCGCTGTGGATGGGGCAGGTCATGGAGAAGGAAATACCGGACGCGGGCCTCGTCGTGTTCGAGGACGCGGGGCATTTCGCGTATCTGGACCGCTATGCGGACTTCCGCACGATTGTTAGCAAGTTCTTGGAGGAGTCAAACGCTTGAGCTGGCTTGACGCATTGGAATCCATTCTCGTGGCGGCGATTTCCGCCATCACCACCCGGTACTACCTGCACATGCTGCAGCTGGAGAGTTACCAGCTGGACGGCTACGGCCGCTGGCTGGGCAAGAATCGGGACAAACTTCTGGGCTGGACGCTCAACATCGGCGTCATTGCGGTGGTGGTCAAGCTGCTGCTGCCGCTGGTTCTGTCCCTCGTCATGAACCGGGACGCGGCCCGCGTCGTGTCCACCATCGCCGTGGTGATCGGCTTCGGCGCGGCCGCCTGGCGGCTCAACGAAACCCAGTACGTCACCCCGCCCAAAAAGCCGCTGGCCTACACGCCGCGCATGCAGCGGCTGATGGCGGCCACGGGCCTGGTGGCGCTGGCGGCTTCGCTTCTGCTCAACTGGCTGGGCGTGCCGCCCTACCTTCTCTTTGCGGGCATCCCCTACCTGGCGCTGACCGCGGGCTACCTGATGCAGCCCATTGAGCGCCGGGTCAACCATTTCTTCTTCAGCGACGCGCAAAAGCGGCTCGCGGCGCGGCCGGAGCTGATCCGCATCGGCATCACCGGCAGCTACGGAAAGACGTCCACCAAGTTTATCCTGGCCGCGATCCTGAGCGAAAAATACTCCGTGCTGACCACGCCCTCCAGCTTCAACACGCCCATGGGCCTCACCAAGGTCATCCGCGCGCAGCTGGAGCCCCATCACCAGGTGTTCATCGCCGAGATGGGCGCCCGGCACGTGGGGGACATCCGGGAGCTGTGCGAGCTGGTGCATCCCAATTTCGGCGTGCTGACCAGCGTCGGCGCCCAGCATCTGGAGACCTTCGGCACGGTGGAGACCGTGGCCAAGACCAAGTTTGAGCTGATCGAGGGGTTGGCGCCGGGCGGCGCGGCCTTCTTCGGCGCGGACGACGGCGGCTGGTGCGACAGGCTCTTTGCCTGCGCCAAGGGCGAAAAGTACCGCGCCGGGCTGGGCTCCGGCTACCTTTCGATGTACGCGGAGGACATCGTGTCCGGCCCCTTTGGCAGCCGCTTTACGCTGTCGGACGGCGAAGGCAACCGCGTGCCCTGCGAAACGAAGCTGCTGGGCCGGCACAACATCCAGAACATCGCGCTGTCCGCCGCGGTGGCAAAGCGCCTGGGCATGACCATGGAGGAGATCGCCCGGGGCGTGCGGCGGGTGCAGCCCGTGGAGCACAGGCTGCAGCTGATGGAGGGCGCCGGCGGCATGACCATCATCGACGATGCCTTCAACGCCAACCCCGCCGGTGCGGCGGCGGCCTTCGAGGTGCTCTCCGGGTTTTCCGGAAGGCATATGGTGGTGACGCCGGGCCTGGTGGAGCAGGGGACCGAGGAGGAGGCGCTCAACTTCAGGTTCGGCCAGCAAATGGCCGGCGCCTGCGACGTGGCGGTGCTGGTGGGGCCGAGGCGCACCCGGCCCATCGCCAAGGGGTTGATCGCCGCCGGGTTTGATCCCAGGAGCCTCCACGTGGTGGCCAGCCTCGCGGAGGCGCAGGCGCTCCTCGGGCGCATCGCGCAGTCCGGCGACGTGATTCTGTTTGAAAACGACCTGCCCGACAACTATTCGGAAGGCTGAGCATGCCCGGACGGCGTTTGGCCAATGGATGCCCAGGGAGGGCTTGCGGGCCGGTCACGAGGTCGGCGGCGGGCGGCGCGAAGGCCCTTTGGGGATGCAGGGAAGCCCGACAGGTTCGCACTTTCGCCGGCTCGGCTCTGCCGGGCGATATGGTAAGGGGGTAATTGCATGAAGCTGAGCGTTGCGGTGCTCTTTGGGAGCCGCTCCTGCGAGCATGACGTTTCGATCATCACCGGCATTCAGGCGCTGGGCGCGCTGGACCCCGAGCAGTACGACGCGTTCCCCGTCTACATCGGGCGCGACGGCACGTGGTATGTGGGCGAGCGCCTTCGGAACATCTCCTTCTACCCGAGCTTTGACCCCGCCCAGGTCCGGAAGGCGCTGCCCACCGCCGATGGCGGCAGGCTGCTCTTGATCGACCCGGAGCCAAAGCGCGGCCTGTTTTCAAGGGGCGAAAAGGTACTGGCTTCGGCGGACGTGGCGCTCCTGGCGCTGCACGGCATGAACGGCGAGGACGGCACGCTGCAGGGCATGCTGGAGATGCTGGACGTGCCCTACACCTCCTCGGGGGTGATGGGCTCCGCCGTGGGCATGGACAAGATCGCCATGAAGCAGCTGTTCCGCAGCTGTGGCTTTCCGGTGTTGCCGGATACGTGGATCGACCGCGCGGCCTGGCGGAGGGATCGCGCCGCCTGCGTCGAAAAGATCGAGGCCGCGCTTCCCTATCCCATGTATGTCAAGCCCGCCAACCTGGGCTCCTCCATCGGCATCAAGCGCGCGGGCGACCGCGCGGGGCTCGAGGAGGCGCTGGACGTGGCCGCCGCCTTTGATCGCCGCATCCTCGTGGAAAAGGGCGTCACGAAGCGCCGCGAGGTCAACTGCTCCGTACTGGGCTACGGTGACGAGGTTCGCACTTCGGAGCTGGAGATGCCCCTGGGCGGCGAGGAACTGGTGGATTTCAACGACAAGTACGCCCGCCGCGCCAAGGGCGGCAAGGGCATGCAGTCCCTCTCCCGCCTCATTCCCGCGCCGATCCCGGAGGAGACGGCCGCGCGCATCCGCGCGCTGTCCGCGGACATCTTTCGGGCGCTCGATTGCAAGGGCGTGGTGCGCATCGACTTCATGCTGGACGGCGAGGACGATTCCCTCTACGTGGGCGAGATCAATACCATCCCCGGCTCGCTGGCCTTCTACCTGTGGGAGCCGCTGGGCCTCGGGTTCCGGCAGATGCTGGACGAGATGATCCGCTACGCCCTGACCGCCGCCGCGGACCGCCGGGAGAGCGTGTTTTCCTATAAATCCGACATTTTGAAAAACCAGAGGCTGGGCGGCGTCAAGGGCAAGGGCTGAGGACGCACCGGCGAATAAAACGGAAATCCTGCAATATAACATAATTATTGCAGGATTTAATTCATTTTTTGGGCCACTTCCGGCGCCCGCATCTCTGTGCGCGAGGGGCGGCGATGGCGGCGGCATCGCAAAGGGCGGCGGGGCAAAAAACGGAAAAAACGGCGGTTTCGGCGTTAAAAGGCCAAAAAAAAACCTGTCAGGCCATTGACAGGGCTTGACAACGGTGCTATTATAGATAATTGCACTAGTATGGGCAATCTGCCCGTTTGCACGGCAATCCCCGCGGAATGCGGCCCCGGAAGGGCTTTATGGGTGGTATTGTACACCCTGCGGGCCAAAAGTGCACTAGGGTCGGTCACAAAAATTTTACAACTTTTTCGAGCCTTCTTCCGGATTGGCGGCTCCGGCCGCGAACCTGTTCGACCGTAGAAAAGGAGTGGTGACCTCACATGGGAAACATGGCGCGGATTTGCAACGAGCACGAGGTGCAGATGGGCAGGCGCACACGCATGACCTTCGCCCGCATCGAGGAATCGCTGCCGGTGC
>JARKQG010000070.1 GCA_029974035.1 Eubacteriales bacterium
GCGTGAACATCGACTCGGGCACCTTCAACTCCAGCGTGGACGGCCGCACCGAGATCGTGTTCACCGTGGAGGTGAAGGACTCCGGCCACCTCTACAGGACCATCGAGCACATCCAGAAGCTGCCCGAGGTGGTGGAGGTGAGGCGCAATGTGGAGGAGTCCCCGGCGTAACGCCTGTCCCCAGGGGGCTGCACGCCGCCCGAGCCGGTGATGCGCAACGCGGAGGAGTCCCCGGCATGAGGAGAGGGGGCCGCCAACGCCTGCCATCACAGGAGGCGCGGCTGCGGTGCTGTCTCCGGCGTGACGGGGGCGAGCCGCCGTGCGGTGGCGCATTTCAATCCTGACATCCGCGCCTTGGCGGCGCGCTTCGGCCCGGGGACGGTGCGTTCGCGACGCGCCCTGTCCCGGCTGGATGTCCAAAAAAATCAGGGGCTGCGGTGTTTACCGCAAGCCCCTGTTTTCCTTGGTCGGGATGACATGATTCGAACATGCGACCTCTGCGTCCCGAACGCAGCGCTCTAGCCAAGCTGAGCTACATCCCGTTGTGCGAGGAAGGCGTTTTATACAAGTGCGACAGGTTTGGCAAGCATGATTTCGTGTTGTCAAAATGCCGGGTCTTCACGTATCTTTTCCGTTACCCCGCCATCTGCGCCTGTGAGCGGGAGCATGTCCGAAAAAGGCCGCACCCCGGCCGGCACGCGAAACGAGAAAAGGAATCCACAGTGATCAGTGTCGTCGTCGTCGATGATTCCGCCTTCATGCGCAAGGCGCTCGCCTCCATGCTCGAAAAAGACCCGGAGATCAGGGTCGTCGCCACGGCGAGGGACGGTCAGGAAGGGCTTGAACTCATCCGCAAGCACAATCCCGACGTCATCACCCTGGACATCGAGATGCCGCGCATGGACGGCCTGACCGCGCTCAAGCACATCATGATGGAGATGCCCAAGCCCGTGCTCATGGTCAGCTCCCTGACCGTGGAGGGGGCCGAGGCCACCCTCAAGGCCATGGAGCTTGGCGCGGTGGATTTCATCCCCAAACAGCTCTCCAAGGTGTCACTGGACATCGTCAGGATCGAAGAAGACCTCCAGGCCAAGGTGAAGCAGATCGCCCGGCGCAAGTTCCGCCCGCCGCTTGCCATGCGCAGGCCCGCGCCCGCCGTGGCGCCCGGCTCCGGGCAG
This sequence comes from Eubacteriales bacterium, assembly GCA_029974035.1. The sequence goes on from JARKQG010000070.1 coordinate 1,178, forward strand.
GCCCCCGAGGCCGAGCCGAGGAAGGAGTTCGTGAAGCCCGGCGGCACGCTGGCGCGCGACGTGGTGGCCATCGGCGTCTCCACGGGCGGACCTCCGGCGGTGCAGAAGGTGCTCTCTGCGCTGCCCGCCAGCTTCCCGGCGTCCATCGTCATCGCCCAGCACATGCCCGCCGCGTTCACCGGGCCTTTCGCCAAGCGCCTGGACGGCGTCTGCCAGGTCAGCGTCAAGGAGGCCGAGACCGGCGACAGGCTCGCGCCCGGCAAGGTCTTCATCGC
>JARKQG010000083.1 GCA_029974035.1 Eubacteriales bacterium
CGTGTACGTGGCGCAGGTCGCCATGGGCGCGGACATGAACCAGCTGATCAAGGCCATGCACGAGGCCGAGGCCTACAAGGGCCCGTCCCTCATCATCGCCTACGCGCCCTGCATCAACCACGGCATCAAGATGAACAACGCCCAGGCCGAGATCAAGAAGGCCGTCGCTTCCGGCTACTGGCCGATGTACCGCTTCAACCCCGAAGCCACGCCGAAGCTGACGAACGACTCCAAGGCCCCCGCCCCCAGCTATCAGGACTTCATCAAGGGAGAGAACCGCTACGCGTCGCTGATGCGCCAGTTCCCCGAAGCCGCCACGAAGCTCTTCGCGGAAGCCGAGCAGGACGCCGCCGAGCGCCTCGAAAACTACAAGAAGCTGGCCGCCGAATAATCCCGCGCCAGACACGGGGCCGCCGCGCGATACGCGCGGCGGCCCCGCAGTTTTTCGGCCTTGGGCCGGCCCTTCTTCTACCCGGCGCTTGCCATGGACACCAGCGCAAGCTGCTCCTCCAGCGCGCCGATGGAGGCGGCCAGCTCGCCGCAGAAATCCGGCAGCCGCTCGCGGCGTGCGCCGTCCGGCTGGCCCAGGAATTCCTTGATGGGGCCGATGATCTCCTCCGCGGCGCCGGAAAGCGCCGTGAGCGCCCGCTGCTTGTCGTCCAGCGCCATGCGGTACAGATCCAGCCGGACGCCCAGGCCGGAGCGGTTTTGGGTGGCCTCGCCGGTGGTCAGGTAGCGCGCCAGGGTTTCGCAGGCGCGGACGACCTCCGGGGAACCGGTGCGCTCCGCGCCCTCCACCAGCTGGCGGCAGGCGTCCGTGAGGGTGGTGCGGGGGCGGTGGTTGACCTCCGGCCGCTGCACCTCGATGCCCTCCGCGCGGAGCTTTTCCACAATGCGGCCCACCAGATCGGGGCGCGTTTTGAGCACCGATCGGTACTTATTCTGGTAGCGCAGCATCAGGCTGTGGTCGCCGTTTGACAGCCGCGTCAGACACGAGCGCACCGATCGCCCCTGGGCGCGGTCGCGCAGCACCTGCTCCATCAGAAGCGCCACCTCCGGCTCGGTGAAGGGCACAAAGCGCGCGGTGCGCGCGCCGCCGCCCTCCCGCTTGGCCACCTGTGCGTAATAGTAATTGCGGATGCTGTTGGGACGACGCCCCGTTTCCCGGGCGATGCGCTCGAAAACCGCCTTCAGCGGAAGGCCCTGCTGCTGCGCCTCGTCGGCCGTTTCCCAAAGCAAACGCGTTTCATCGCCCGACCAACCGGAGCGCCGCGTGTTCGTCATCTCAGAGATTCCCTCCAACTCCAATCCCCTCCTGACAGCTTATCGGATTGGTAAAGAGTATGCGCGGCGCGGGGCTGCGATATACTCATGTCCGGATAAAACAGAAATTTTGTATGCAACGCGCCCGGGACGGCGCGCTCCCGGCGCAAAATTAAAGTGATGTTCGCCCAAAACCCGTTGCAACGAAGTGCGCGGCGGGATATGATAGAAGATATTTTTACGGGGAGTGGCAAACGTGGCGACAAAGTACATTTTTATCACCGGAGGCGTGGTGTCCTCGCTGGGCAAGGGCATCACGGCGGCGTCCCTGGGGCGGCTGCTGAAGGCGCGGGGGTACTCGGTGGTCATCCAGAAGTTTGACCCCTACCTCAACGTCGACCCCGGCACCATGAACCCCTACCAGCACGGCGAGGTGTTCGTCACCGAGGACGGCGCGGAGACCGACCTGGACCTGGGCCACTACGAGCGGTTTGTGGACGAAAATCTGACCCGCTTCAGCTCGGTCACCTCCGGACAGGTTTACTTCTCGGTGCTGCGCAAGGAGCGCGACGGCGGCTACAACGGCGGCACCGTACAGGTCATCCCCCACATCACCAACGAAATCAAGGACAAGATCCACCGGGTCGCCGAGGACAAGGACGTGGTCATCACCGAAATCGGCGGCACCGTGGGCGACATCGAAGGACAGCCGTTTCTGGAGGCCATCCGCCAGTTTCAGTGGGAGGTCGAACCGGAGGACAGGCTGTTCATCCACGTCACGCTGATCCCCTACCTCCGCACCAGCCAGGAGCTCAAAACCAAGCCCACCCAGCACTCCGTCAAGCAGCTGCAGAGCCAGGGCATCCAGCCGGGCATGCTGGTGCTGCGCAGCGACTACCCGGTGCCCGCCGACATGCGCGCCAAGCTCGCCCTCTTTTGCAACCTGCCGGCCAAGTACATCATCCAGAACTTGGACGCGGAGTCCCTCTACCAGGTGCCGCTGATGCTGGAGCGCGAGCAGTTTGCCGACAAGGTGTGCGAGGCGCTGCACATGGACATCCGCAAGCCCCAGCTGGATGACTGGATCGAGCTGGTGGAGCGCTTCCAGAAGCCCGAGCGGCAGGTGACCATCGCCCTGGTGGGCAAGTACATCCAGCTGCACGACGCCTACCTTTCCGTGGTGGAGGCGCTGGCCCACGGCGGCATCGCCAACCGCGCCCGGGTCAAGATCAAGTGGGTGCTGGCCGACGCGCTGACCGGGCCCGAGGTGGACCTGGACGAGGCGCTGGAGGGCGCCGACGGCATCCTGGTGCCCGGCGGCTTCGGCACCCGCGGCATCGAGGGCAAGATGGCCGCCGCCCGCTACGCCCGGGAGCACAAAATTCCCTACCTGGGGCTGTGCCTGGGCATGCAGATCGAGGTGATCGAGCTGGCCCGGAACGTGGCCGGCCTGGCGGGGGCCAATTCCTCCGAGTTTGACAAGGAAACCCCCTACCCGGTGATCGACATCATGGCGGAGCAGCAGGGGCTGGAGCAGACCGGCGGCACCATGCGGCTGGGCCGCTACGACTGTGCGCTGACCGAGGGCTCCCTGGCCCGCGAGCTCTACGGCCGCGACATGGCCGTGGAGCGCCACCGTCACCGCTACGAGTTCAACAACCGGTACCTGCCGGAGCTCACCGCCGCGGGCCTGCGCGTGGCGGGCATCAACCCGGAGCGCAACCTGGTAGAGGCCGTCGAGCTGGCGGATCACCCCTTCTTCATCGGCGTACAGTTCCATCCGGAGCTGAAATCCCGGCCCAACCGTCCACACCCGCTGTTTGCCGGGCTGGTGAAGGCCTCGCTGGACCATTCTTCCCGGAAGAAGGAGGCGCTGTAATGCGGGAAAAGATCATCGTGCTGGACTTTGGCGGCCAGTACAACCAGCTGATCGCCCGGCGCGTGCGCGAAATGGGCGTCTACTGCGAAATCCACCCCTTCAGCGCGCCCCTTGAGAAATGGGCGGGCGAGGGCCTGAAGGGCGTGATTCTGACCGGCGGCCCCAACAGCGTCTATGCGGAGGACGCGCCCCGGCTGGGCCGGGAGCTCCTGGACCTGGGCGTGCCGGTGCTGGGCATCTGCTACGGCATGCAGGTGATCAATTACCTGTGCGGCGGCCGCGTGACCCACGCCTCCGTCAGCGAATACGGCCACACGGAGCTCTCGGTGCTGGGCGGCCGGCTCTTTGCCGGCGTCAGCCCGGAGACGACGGTGTTCATGAACCATACGGACTTCGTATCCGAAGCGCCGGAGGGCTTTACCGTGGAGGCCGCCACCGCCCACTGCCCCGTGGCTGCGTTTTCAAACGCCGGCCTCAGGCTCTACGCCGTGCAGTTCCATCCGGAGGTCAACCACACGCCGGAGGGCCGCACCATGCTGAAAAACTTTGTGATGGACATCTGCGGCTGCGCGGGCGATTACCGGGCCGAGGACCAGATTGAGGAGATGCTCCAGCGCATTCGCGCCCAGGTGGGCGGCGGCAAGGTGGTGGCGGGGCTCTCCGGCGGCGTGGATTCGTCGGTGGCCTGCGTGCTGGCCGATCAGGCGCTGAAAAAGGGCCAGCTCACCTGCGTGTTCGTGGACCACGGCCTTCTGCGCAAGGACGAGGCCCGGCAGGTGATTCAGACCTACCGCGACAACCTGGGCCTCGACGTGGTGCACGTGGACGCCTCCGAGCGCTTTTTGGCGGCCCTCAGGGGCGTGACCGACCCGGAGCAGAAGCGCAAGATCATCGGCACGCTGTTCGTCCGCGTGTTTGAGGAGGAAGCCAAAAAGACCGGCGCGAAGTTCCTGCTGCAGGGCACCATCTATCCCGACCGCATCGAGAGCGGCATGGGCGGCTCGGCCACCATCAAGAGCCACCACAACGTGGGCGGCCTGCCCAAGGACTCCCTCTTCGGCCGGGACGCCATCGTGGAGCCGCTGGACGCGCTGTTCAAGGACGAGGTGCGCGCCGTGGGCACGCGGCTGGGCATCCCCCGCGAAATGGTGTGGCGCCAGCCCTTCCCCGGCCCGGGCCTGGCGGTGCGGGTGATCGGCGAGATCACCCGGGAGAAGCTGGACACGCTGCGCGAGTGCGATGCCATCTTCCTCGAGGAGCTGAAAAACGCCGGGCTTTCGGACCGCATCTGGCAATCCTTTGCGGTGTGGACGGGGGTCAGCACCGTGGGCGTCATGGGCGACGGCCGCACCTATGCGGGCTGCGTGGCCCTCCGGGCCGTGGTGAGCGACGACGCGATGACCGTCGAGGCCGCGGAGATCCCCTTCCCACTGCTCCGGAAGATCACCCTGCGCATCATCGGCGAGGTGCCGGGCGTCAACCGCGTCGTGTACGACGTCACCTCAAAGCCCCCGGGAACCATTGAGTGGGAGTAACTGCCAAACGGCCGGGAACTTAGCAATTACGCGGGTTCCCGGCCTTCTTTTTGCCTCTAGCGTACTAGAAGCGTACTATTTTTCATTTTTCTCCCCTTTTTCGGCCGTTTCAAGCGTCTCAAGGAGGTCCTCAAGGTTGGATTTCTGCTCTGGCCTCACCTCGAGAGCTTCACCCGCCGCATGCCTCTCAAGGTCGTCAGCGAGGGCATCCATCTTCCCGGGATACAGGTGGGAGTACGTCTCCATCGCCACCTTCACGGAGTCACCGAGGCGCTCAGCCACGGCGACGATCGAATAGCCCAGTTCGATCATCAGGGCGGCGTGGGAGTGCCTGAGGTCATGGACACGAATGCGCTTGACGCCGGCGAGCTTCGCTATCCGATCTATCTCCCTATTGACCGCGCCATGCGTGAAGTAGAAGATCCTGTCTTCCGGGCCGATCTCGTACAAGGCCTCGATATACTCCAGAACAGCCTCATAGAGGAATTTCGGCATTCGGGTGTCCCGGATGCTGTTTTCTGTTTTAGGTGGCCCCTCAAGATCCTCGCCGCGCTTGCGATGGTGTGTCTTTTCAACATGTAGAGAGTGATCCGGGAGAACGTCCTGAGGATTGAGGGCCAGCGCCTCGCCGATGCGGAGGCCGGTCCAATACAGGATCAGGATGGCGATTCTGAAGGCGGGCTTCGTCACATAAGCAATCGCCTTTTTGAATTCGGCCAACGTCCAGAACTTCATCTTGCCGGCGCTCTTCTTGCCCATAGAGCCCGACGCCTTACATGGGTTGGCGCGCAGGTTGTAAAACTGCACGGCAAAATTGAAGATGGCTGAGAGGCGGCTATGGATTGTGCGCAGGTAGGTATCCGAATACTTCTTTCCGTTCCTGGGATTGATCTTCGACTTGAGTTCATTCTGCCAATTGCGAATAGTAACCGCATCGATATTGTCCATTCGAAGTTCGCCAAGGTAAGGAAGCAACCACTTGTCGATAATCGAATCTTGCGTCTCTTTGGTGCCGTCCCTGACCTGATGCTCCGCGTCTGCGCGATAAAGCCCAATGAATGATGAGAACTTCATCTCACAGCTTCGTTCATGTTGAAGCTTGAACTCACGCTCGAAGGTTTCAGCATCGCGCTTTAATTTGAAACCTTCCTTCTTCTTTTTCCGATTTTTCCCCGTCCAGTCTTTATAATAGAACGAGGCATACCAAGTTTTGCGGTCTTCATCTTTATATACAGGCATGTTTCCACATCCGTCTACTCCTCTTCTTCTGGTGAGCAAAAGCCGATGCGCCTCAAGGGTCGATCCGGCTCTTTCTTCACTGAGCAAAGCAGGAAGTTCAATTGGCTCATGTGCTGGATGAGCTGCGCTTCAGAATCTCCATAAAACCCATAAAAATACAACAAATTCGGATTTTGAAAGCCGATCTCCGTCACACGAAGAAGAACAGACTGGCCGAATGAGGCAAGCATGACCCCAACTTCGTGTTCATCGTCGAGATCGTCCTGGAATACTTTGATCTGCTCGCTAATTCTCTCGTAGACCGTATCAGCCATATCATAATCTCTTA
>JARKQG010000128.1 GCA_029974035.1 Eubacteriales bacterium
GAGCGCTTTGTTGCCGGGCTCGCCCGGATGATGGCCACGGACAAGGACTTCCTGCGGCTGGTGCAGTGGGTACTGCTGGACACCGACGAGGCGCGTCAGAGCACCTTGGCCAAACAGGTATTCAGGGACATGTTCGTTGCCGTCCATGATCTGGCCTGCGAGCTGGACCCGCATCAGGATGCCCACCTGCTTGCGATGTCGATCTTTGGCCTGGTGATCTTCCATTTCCAGACCGGTGCAACCCGTAAGTTCATGCCGGGACACCGGCCACACCAGGACGACCCCGAGGTATTGGCACGCCACGTATGCGAACTGCTGCGACGGGGCTTGGCCGCAGCCGATGGGGAGGCACGCTGACGATGGGGCTCCCGGACAGGCTCACACCGATACCCGGCCCCGTACACGCCGGATTTTCCGCACCCTTACCTTGAAAAGGAGCAACGACCATGGCCAAAGCTAAATCCACCTCCGCCCGGACTGCGACGCCGGAATCCATTGCGCAGGAGAATCCGCCCGTCACCGCGGAGGAACGTTATCGAATGATCACGGAGGCCGCCTATTTTCGAGCGGAAAAGCGCGGCTTTCTGGGCGGCGACGTGGCAGAGGACTGGCTACAGGCCGAGGCCGAAATCGACCGGATGCTCAGGGAGCATGGACGCCTTCCCTCCATGACGCCGGAGGAAATCGAGCAACGCGTACAGGGCGCCCTCGCCACCGATCCGGCCGTGATCGCCGCCCAGGTGCGCGCGATCACGCTCGATGCGCTCACGCGCGGTCACCTCGACACCGACGCGCTCAAACGCGTGACGGCGGCCGTGGTCAAAGGCGCCCGCGAAGGCGCCGCGCCGCTCGGGGAACACGGCGGGCAGGCGCTGAAAGAGGCGATGCGCGGTCTGGACGAAGCACTGGCCGGGGCGGCGGAGGCCGCCCAGCTCGCCATTCAGGAAGCCGCGGGGCGCACCGGCGAGTTCTCCCGGCAGGGGCTGAAGCAGGCGGCGGACGATCTCGCCACGCTGCAGACGCTGTTCGTCGAAACGCTGCAAGACGCCGCGCAGAACGCCAAGGGCGTCGTCCAGGCCACCTTTACCGAGCTTGCCGAACATGCCCGCAGCAGCGGCTCGGCCCTCGGCCAACGGGTAAAGATCGCGCTCGATCAACTGACCCAGGCCGTTACCTCAGGCGCTCGCGAACAGGCCCGGAAAGGGACGGAAGTCCTGCGCCATGAAGCCGCCCTGCTTGCCGGTCTGGCCGCCGGCCTGCTCCAGGGCATCGCTGCCCGCCTGGGATCGAAAGATACCGACAAGGACGCTTGATGCTGTGGCAAGCGATCGGCGCCGTCCGCGACCTGGGTCGCCTGCATGACATCGCCTCCGTCCTGATCCGTTATGGCTTCGGCGTTCTGGTGCGACGGATCGGGATGGCGGGCGCCCTGGAGCGT
>JARKQG010000137.1 GCA_029974035.1 Eubacteriales bacterium
CTATATATGCGGGAGGGCCGGGCGCAAGGCGCGTTCGACGATCATTTCGCCGTGACAGGAACAAGGCGGCGCACCAGATACCAACCGGCGATGCCGCATGCCAGCATGATCAGGTAGACCGGCAGGTAGCCCGCGCGCTCCACCAGCGCGCCCGCCAGGTACGTGCCCAGCGACAGCGGCGCCATCACGATGGCCGCCAGCACGATGGTGTCGGCGCGCTTTTCCGGCGTCACCAGCGTGATCATGTGCTGGTAGAACCCGGTGTAGGCGGGCGTATTGACCGCCACCAGCGCCATCGCCAGGGAGAGCGGGAACATCACCGGAAGTCCGGCCTTCCAGACGAAGTAGCACGCCAGATTGGCAAGCGCGCAGACGACGCCCAGAATTTCAGCCAGCCGCATCATGACGGGATAGCTGAGCCTGCGGCACACCTGAGCCCAGAGGACGCCCGCGGTGATCTGCCCCAGGACGGGCATGAACACCAGCGTCGCCAGCTGGGTCTCGGAAAGACCCGCCTCGCGGCCGAACATCAGGTTGACCGGCGCGGCGATCAGCGTCATCAGGTACAGCGCGCGGGCGATCAGCGTCACACGGACGGAGGGGTTCTCCTTCAGGATCGGGAGGATCCGGGCGATGTACCGGACGGGATGGGCCGGCGGCTCGTCCGGGGCGTAAGGATGAGGCAGATCATGGAAGCGGGACAGCGCCACGGCGCTGATCAAAAAAATCGCGGAGGCCAGGGCGAAGATGACCGCGTACTGGACCTGAAAGGGAAGCGCGCTGCCCAGCACTGCCCGCAGCACCCAGCCGGAGCCAAGCCCGGCCAGCCCCGCGAAGGTCTGCTGCATCGATACGACCTCGCCCCGGCGCTGGATCGGCAGCGTGCGCGTGCAGATTTCCGCCCAGATCAAGCCGACCATGCCGTCCGCCAGGAAAAATAGCGCGTACAGCGCGAGGAACACCCACGCGGCCGCCTTTCCGCCGAGGCCCGAAAGCATGAATAGCGCCATCAGGAGAAACAGCGGACGGCTGAGAAAGCCCAGCGCCGTCATGCGCCTGACCTGTGAGGGGATGCGGTGGATGATCAGCCCCATGATAAACTGGCCCGTCAGCGGCGCCAGCGACCGGAGCGTTGCCGCGAAGCCCGCCAGCGCGGCGGAGCCGGTGGTGATCTGGATGAAGTTGGTGATGACCGTATCGCCCTGTAAAAAGGAGAGTCCCGCCCAAAAGAGCGTACCCTCCAGAACCATCAGTTTTGAATTTCTTTCCGCAAGCTGCGCGTCCGGCATGTTTTTTTATCGCGGCCCTGGCGCGGGCCCGGTCTCCGTTTAATCTATTTGGGGGGCTGTTTTGCGTATTCACGGATGGATTTGAGCACGTTTTTCAGGCCGTTGGCCGAGGGCTCCTTTTCCATCGCGTCGATGAGGCTGCCGCGGTCCTTGTAGACATCCACCACCTGCGCGCGGAGCGTGTCGGGCGTCATATCCTCCTGGTAGAGCACCCGGGCCAGCCCCCGCGCCTCGAAGGAGCGCGCGTTCATGATCTGGTCGCCCCGGCTGGCGGTCCTGGGGTAGGGGATGAGCAGCGACGGCTTTCGCAGCGCAAGAATCTCCGACAGCGTGTTGGAGCCCGCGCGGGAGACGATCAAGTCCGCCGCCGCGTAGGCGTGGGGCATCTCCTCCGTCAGGTACTCCTTCTGGCAGTAGTTGGCCGTGCCTTCCAGATTGGTGTCCAGGTTGCCCGCGCCGCAAAGGTGCAGCACCTGAAAACCGGTGGTGAGGCCCGGCAGCGCGGCGCGCAGCGCGCGGTTGATGGACTGGGCGCCGCTGGAGCCGCCCACCACCATCAGCACCGGCCGGTCGTCGCGAAACCCGAAGAGTCGGAGCCCTTTTTCGCGGGAGCCCTGAAACAGCTCGCTGCGAAGGGGCGTGCCCGCGTACAGCCCCTTGGCGCCCGCCGCGGCCGCGGCCTCCGGAAAGGTGCACAGAAGCTTTTTCGCAAAGGGCATCGCCAGCTTGTTGGCCAGCCCAGGCGTCATATCGCTCTCGTGGAGCAGCACCGGAACGCGCAGCGCCGCCGCGCCAAAAACCACCGGCACGGAGACGAAACCGCCCTTGGCAAACACCAGATCGGGGTGCAGCCGGCGCATCAGCGCCAGCGACTGGCCCGCGCCCGCCAGGACTTTCAAAGGGTCCGTGATGTTCTTCAGGTCAAAGTAGCGGCGCAGCTTTCCGGTCGCCACGTGGTGGTAGGTCACGCCCTCAACGGGTTCGACCAGCCTGCGCTCAATGCCGTCGACGGTGCCGACGTAGTGCACGTCCCAGCCCTCCTTGAGGAGCGAGGGGATCAGCGCCAGGTTGGGCGTCACGTGGCCCGCGGTGCCGCCGCCGGTCAAAACGATGCGCTTCAAGAGCGAACCACCTTTCGAAAGGTCCCGATGCTGCAATTATAGCATGCCGCCGGCAAAATGCCTTGCAGATGATGTTAAATGAGCTTTTGTTATTTGCGAATTCGCCTCTTTTGGATTATGATAGAGGAAGACGAAATCAAGGGGTGAAGCCGGAGATGTACCAGGCGCTGTACCGCACGTGGCGGCCGGAGAAATTTGAGGACGTGGTGGGGCAGGAAGCCATCGTGCGCACGCTGGTCGGGCAGGTGGAGTCGGGCCGCATCGCCCACGCATACCTGTTCTGCGGAAGCCGCGGCACCGGCAAGACCACCACGGCCAAGATATTGGCCCGCGCCATCAACTGCGCGCATCCGCTGCCCGGCGCCGACCCCTGCGGCGAATGCGACGCGTGCCGCGCCATAAAGGAAGAGCGGGCGATGGACGTGGTGGAGATCGACGCCGCCTCCAACAACGGCGTGGACGAGATCCGCGACCTGCGCGAGAAGATCCAGTACCCGCCCTCCGCGGGCCGCTACAAGGTGTACATCGTGGACGAGGTGCACATGCTCTCCGCCGGCGCGTTTAACGCGCTTTTAAAGACGCTGGAGGAGCCGCCCGCCCACGCGGTGTTCATCCTGGCCACCACCGAGCCGCAGAAGCTGCCCGCCACCATCCTCTCCCGCTGTCAGCGGTTTGACTTCCGGCGCATCCCCGCGCGGCTCATCGAGGAACGGCTGAGACAGGTGATCGCGGCCTCCGGCGGCACCGCCGAGGACGAGGCCGTGGGCCTGATTGCGCGGTCCGCCGAGGGCGGCATGCGCGACGCGCTGAGCCTTCTGGACACCTGCATGTCGGACGAGAAGCTCACCGCCGCCCGGGTGCGGGAGGCGCTGGGCGCCTCCGGGATTGAGGCGATGTACGAGTTTGCGGACGCGCTGATCGCCTCCGACGCCGGCCGCGCGCTGACCCTGATCGGCCGGGCGATGGACGCCGGGCGGGACGCGATGGTGCTCGCCCGGGAGATGACCGCGCACCTGCGCGCGCTGCTCCTGGCCCAGATGGTGCCGGAGGGGCTTGAGGACCTGCTCGAATGCACCCGGGAAGAGGCCCGGCGGCTGGCGGCGCAGGCTTCCGGCGCCAGCGCCGAAGGGCTGACCCGGTGGATGGAGCTGTTCATGCGGGCCGAGGGCGACATGAAGTGGGCGGCCCAGCCCCGCAGCGCGCTGGAGCTGGCCGCCGTGCGCTGCTGCCGTCCGGAGAAGGAGCAAAGCCCGGAGGCGCTCGTCGAGCGGCTTGCAAAGCTCGAGGCGCTGCTTCAGAACCGCGCCGCCGCGCCCTTTGATCCAGCGCCTGCGCCCGCCGCGCCCGCCGCACCCGCGCCCGCCGCGCCGCGTCCGGCGGCGCCAAAACCCGCGCCCGCTGCGTCCAATCCCCAGGAGGCGCCCGGCGCGGAGGGCTACCGCGCGGCGCTCGACATCGTGGCCAAGGAGCAGCCGCCGATTTTCGGCATGCTCAAGGACGCGGCCTTCCGCGGGGTGGAGGGAGACAGCGTGCTCCTCGAGCTTCCCCGCGCCCGGGCGTTCTACCGGCAGATTCTGGAAAAGGACGACAAGAAGGCGCTGATCGACCAGGCGCTGGCCCGGGGCTTCGGAAGGCCAGTGACGGTCCGGTTCGTGCAGGGCGGCGAGGCCGCGCCCCGGGCCGGCGACAGGCGCATTCTGGAGCAGGCCTACGATGTGTTCGGCCGCGAAAAGGTGAGCGTCCTGGACGAATGACCGGGGAGAAGAAGGGTGCTATGCTGAAAAAACTTCTGGACAAGAGCCTTTTGTACTTTCTCCTGATCGGCGCGGGCAATACGCTCCTGTCGATGCTGATCATGTTCCTTTTGTATGAAAAGGCGGGGTTTGGCTACTGGGGCGCCAGCGCCACGGCCTTCGCCGTCACCAGCGTGCTCAGCTTTCTGCTCAATAAGCGCCTGTCCTTCCGCTACGAGGGGCGGGTGTGGGCGGCGGCGCTGCGCTTTGCGCTGGTCATCGCCGGGTGCTATCTCATCGCCTATTCGCTGGCCCAGCCCGCCGCCGCGTGGCTGATGCGAAGGCTCGCGGGCGGGGCGTTCTCCGCCGCCGCCATCGACCGGGTGGCCCTCGTCGCGGGGCAGGTGATCTTCACCGGGCTCAACTACTTCGGCCAGCGATTCTTCGCCTTTCGGCAGGGGGATTCCGCCTCCCGCCCGTTCAGCGGCGCGCCGCGCAGATAGGCGGGGGCGAAGGCGATCAGCGTAAGGAGCGATACGGCCGCCATCACGCCGAAGGCGGCCCGGAGCCCGATGGCCTGGGCCACCAGCGCACCCCCCATGTTGCCCGCCACCCGCGCCACGCCGAAGCCGGACACCGCCAGCAGCATCTGCCCGCGCGCGCGCAGCGCCTCCGGCACGGTGAGGCTGATGTACTTGGCCATGGACACCGTCATCACGATGAACCCCCAGCCGTGGAGCACCTGGGACGCCATCGCCACCCACACATTGTCCGTCAGCGCCAGCACCGCCCAACGGGTGGTCAGCGCCGCGGCGGAGATCAGGAGCAGCCGGCCGGCCCCCAGCCGGTCAAACAGCCTGTCCCCCGTCAAGAGGAACACCGTTTCGCTGCTGGCGGACAGGAAAAACGCCCAGCCCAGCAGCGCCGGACTGCCCCCCGGCAGCGAAGTGAAGTACACCGGAAAGAACACGTAGAAATAGCCCATCGTGATCTGCAAAAGCGTCGTCATTCCGATCAGGCGCATCAGCCGCCCGTCCTTCAACAGCGCCTTCATTGACGCGGACGCATCCTTCTCGCGGGCGTGGCCTGCGGCGTTTGGCAGCCAGTACGTAGAGGCGAAGACCGCCGCCAGCATGAGCGCCGTCATATAGGGCATGCGCTCCAGATGACCGTTGATGAGCTTTCCAAACAGGATCGAGGCCGCCGCGAAGGCGTAGGTGCCCAAAAGCCGGATGCCGCCGAAGGGCTGGCCCCGCCGCTGCAACGCCTCCAGGATCACCGAATCGCCCATCGGCTGGATGGCGGGGTAGCTGGCTGCGAAGAGGCTCAGAACCGCGAACAGAAACCAAAAGTCGTCGCGCGCCGGCATCAGAAGGATGGCCCCCGCCGCCAGCGCGCACATGGTCCGCAGCACGCCGTTGCGGCTTCGGGCGCGGTCGCCCAGCGCGCCCCAGGCAGGTTGGGCCACAAGGCTCACCACCGGCACGGCGCTCATCAGAAGGCCGATCTGGGCGCTTCCCAGCCCCTTGCCGGCAAAATATACGCTGATAAAGTTCTGGTAGACCGAATTCGCCGCGTAATACGCCATTAAAAACAGCGAAAAGCGCCACGGATACGCACCTTCGCGCGACATCTGGCTGCCTCCTCCCGCCCGCGCGCCGGCGCGGGGTTCATTGGGTATTGTATCGCATTTGGCGCGGGATAAAAGCGAGTTTTGGAAAAACATTTGCACGTCCGCCGCGTTTGGTTGTATAATGGATGGGAGAATGATTTGGGGGACGCTATGCCGATACAACTGATTGCGTCGGATCTGGACGAGACACTTCTGAATAAACAGGCGGAGCTGACCGGGCGGACGCTGGCGGCGCTGGGGCGCGCGATGGACGCGGGGGCGCGGGTGGTGCTCGCGTCGGGGCGCATGGTCGGCGCGATTCGGCGCTATGCCGATGCGATCGGCGTCAACGCGCCGGTGATCGCCTTCAACGGCGCGCTGATCTACGACATCCGCGAAGGCAGGGCGCTTTCCGCCCGGGAGATCCCGGTCGAGGACGCCCGCGCCGTGGCGCGGGCCGCGGAGGCCCGGGGCATCTACGTTCAGGCGTTTACGCGGGAGGAATACTTTTTTGAGCGCGCGGGCGCCCTCAGCGACCTGTACGCCCGGGGCATCGGCGGCATCACCGGCCGCGCCGTGGGCGCGAAGCTGTCGGCGTGGATCGACGCCCCGATGTGCAAGCTTCTGATGATCGCGCCGCCGGAGGAGGCCCAGCGCCTTTTGCGCGAGCTGGCACCGGCGTTTTCCGGCCGGATGGAGCTGGCGCTTTCCAGGCCCAATTACCTGGAGTGCACTGCGGCGGGCGTCCACAAGGGCGCGGCGCTCGAAGCGCTCTCAGGCATGCTGCGCATCCCGCGGGAAAGCGTGGCCGCCTTTGGCGACAACCAGAACGATCTTTCCATGCTGCGCTGGGCGGGCAGCGGCTACGCGGTGGCCAACGCGCCGGAGGCGGTGCGCGCCGGGGCGCTTCACGCCCCCGCCAGCGACGAGGACGGCGTGGCGCGGGTGATCGAGCGCCTCTTGGACGAGGGCGCCATCGCGCCCGCCCCGAAGGAGTGAGCCTATGGTACCTGTCAAGGAATTCGTCGAAAATCTGGGCCTTGAAACCATCTCCGCCGGGAGTGCGACGGAACTGGCCATCGAGAGCAGCGACATCAACCGGCCCGGCATTCAGCTGACCGGTTACTGGGCCCACTTCGCCCATGAGCGCCCGCAGATTCTGGGCAAGGTGGAGATGAGCTACCTCTTTTCGCTGGACGGGGCCACCCGGCGCGAGCGGCTGCGGCAGTTTTTCAGTTATCCGATTCCCTGCGTGATCGTGTGCCACAACATGCCGCTGGTGGAGGGGCTGGCGCTGGCCGCCAAGGAGCACGACGTGCCCCTTTTTTCCACCCATGAGGACACCACGCAGCTGGTGCTGAAAATCATCAACTTCCTCAACAACTATCTGGCCCCGCGCATCACGCAGCACGGCGTATTGGTGGATGTGTTCGGAAGCGGCCTTCTGATCACCGGCGAGAGCGGCGTGGGCAAGAGCGAGGCCGCGCTGGAGCTGGTCAAGCGCGGACACCGGCTGGTGGCCGACGACGTGGTGGACATCCGCCGCATTTCGTCAAACCGGCTGGTGGGCGAAGCGCCGGAGATGATCCGCTATTTTATGGAGATCCGCGGCGTGGGCATCATCGACATCGCAACCATGTATGGCATCGGCTCGGTCATCCGCTCGAAGTCCATCGACATGGTGATCCACCTGGAGCTGTGGCAGGAGGACAAGGAGTACGACCGGCTGGGCCTTGAGGAGTGCTTCACGGACATCCTGGGCGTATCGATTCCGCGGCTGGTGCTGCCGATCCGGCCGGGGCGGAACCTGGCCATCGTGCTGGAGGTCGCCGCCCGGAACCAGCGCCTCAAGCAGAACGGCTTCAACGCCGCCCGCACGCTCAACGAGCGCCAGATCGAGCGCATGCGCTGCGCGCTTTCCGAATCCGGCGACGCAGACTGATACACGGAGGGGACGCGCATGATCTCCATTGGCATTGACCTGGGCGGTACGTTCATCAAAGCCGGCGTCGTGGACGACGCGGGCAATATCCTCATCAAGGGTTCAAGGCCCACCGGCTCGGAGCGCGGCCACGAGGCGACCATCCGGGATATGGCCCAGCTTTCGCTGGAGCTGGTGGAGGCGCGCGGCCTTTCGATCGGGGACATCGACTCCGTGGGCATCGGCATTCCCGGGGTGATTGACGAGCACGGCGTGGTCCCGCTGCTTACCAACCTCTTCTGGCACGACGTGAAGCTGGTGGAGCGCATGCGCGCCTACATCGACAAGCCCGTCTTTGTGGCCAACGACGCCACCGTCGCGGGCTTTGCCGAATCCGTCGCGGGCGTGTCAAAGGGCACGCGCTCCAGCGTCTTTATCACCCTGGGCACGGGCCTGGGCGGCGGCGTGGTGATCGACGGCAAGCCCTTTGTGGGCGCCCACGGCGTGGGCAGTGAGATCGGCCACACGATGCTGGTGCTGGGCGGCGTACTGTGCACCTGCGGCAACCGGGGCTGCTGGGAGCGCTATGCCAGCGCCACCGCGCTGATCCGCATGGGACGCGAGCGCATGTCCGCCGATCCCGAGGGCATGATCGCCCGCGAGGCCCGCGGCGACGCCGACAACGTCACCGGCAAGCTGGTGGTGGACTGCGCCAAGGCGGGCGACCCGGGCGCGGTGGCCGTGTTTGACGAATACGTGTACTACCTGGCGGCCGGCCTGGCCAACATGGTCAATGTGTACGATCCGGAGGTCATCGCGCTGGGCGGCGGCGTGAGCGCCGCGGGCGCGTTCCTCCTGGACGCGGTGCGCAAAAAGCTTCCGGAACTGATCTTCTACAAAACCATGCCCTACGCGCGGGTGGAACTCGCGACGCTGGGCAACGATGCCGGGCTGATCGGCGCCGCGCTGATGGCGATGCGCGCCGAAAAGTCCGCGTGACCCGAGAAAGGACAAACAAACACAAATATGATCAATTTTTCTGATGTGAAGGACAACCCCGTCGTTCATACCTACATTACGGCGGCAAACGACGCGCTGGGCGTGATCGGCTATACCGAGCACGGCCTGGCCCACGCCACCAAGGTATCCGGCTGCGCCGCCTCGGTTTTGAAGCGCTACGGCGGCAGCGAGCGGGAGGTGGAACTGGCGCGCATTGCGGGCTACATGCACGACATGGGCAACATGATCAACCGCGAGTATCACGCGCTCACCGGCGCCACGCTGGCGTTTCAGATTCTCAATTCCATGGGCATGCCGCCGGAGGAGATCGCCGTGGTGTGCGCCGCCATCGGCAACCACGACGAGGGCAGCGGCCAGTCGGTCAACCGGGTGTCGGCGGCGCTGATCCTGGCGGACAAGTCCGACGTGCGCCGCTCCCGCGTGCGCACGCCCGGCGAGGACGGCTTTCGCGAGGACATCCATGACCGCGTCAACTACGCGGTGACCAAGTCCTGGCTGGAAGTCTACGACGATCGGGACGAGATCTGCCTCAAGATCACCATCGACACCTCGATCTGCCCGGTGATCGAATACTTCAAGATTTTCACCACGCGCATGTTCATGTGCAAGGGTGCGTCGGAGTTCCTGGGGGCCAGGTTCTCGCTGACGATCAACAATACGGTGCTGATGTAAGGAGCGAACGGATGAAAAAGGTGCTGTACTTTTACCTGGCGGGCTGTCCCTTTTGCCGCCAGGCGGACCGGTGGATGGAGGAAGTGGTGCGGGAACACCCGGAATACGCGGCCGTGGAGGTCCGGGCCGTGGAAGAGCGCAGGGAGCGCGAATTTGCCCGCGGGTTTGACTATTACTTCGTGCCCACCTTCTACGTGGACGGAATCAAGGAGCACGAGGGCGTGGCCACCAAGGCCGTCGTCGAATCGGTGTTCAAAAAGGCGATGGAATAACCGCGGGCGGCCCGCCCGCGCAAAGAAGCCGGCCGGAGCGCACGCTCCGGCCGGCTTCAAGGCTTCAAACGCTATCGCGCCTTGGAAAGGGCCACGGCCTCCCGGATCCAACCCGCCAGCTCGGCGTCCAGCTGGCCCGGGCGGGAGAGGATCGTGTGGTGGACGCAGCGGCCCGGATAGGGCTCCACGATCTCCACAAACCGGGGCGAATCGATCCTCCGCCGCAGCCGGAGCGTCAGCACAAGGTAGACGGCGGGGCGGCCCGCCACCGCGCGGATCGGCAGCCACGCGTAGCCGAAGGCGCGGGGCGACCCCAGCGCGATGCCGGAGGACTGGACGGTGCAGCGCCCGTCCCCGGACGATGCGCAGACGTCAAGCAGCGCGTCAAAGAGCTTCCGGGCGCCGGGCATCCGCTCAAAGTACCCGTCCACCGCCGGATCGTGCGTCACGGGCATCCTCCCCGGGCCTCGTCCTCGCTCAGCGCGCGGCCGTCCACCTGAAGGCACAGGCCGGGAATCCCAAAGGCCTTGAAATAGGCCTCCTCCTGCGGAATCCAGTCCGCCAGGAAGCGGTGGTACAGCTCGGGGTTGCGCGCCTTCAGGCGCGCTTTTTGCGTATTGGGGTCCACCGACAGGAACAGCTTGAGATCATAGTCCAGCCGGATCTCCGGGTGCAGGCAGTAGGAGCCCTCCACCACCGATACGCGGGCGGGGTTGACGCGCCGGGGCGGCAGGTATTCGCCCGTCAGGCAGTCGTAGGGGCGGAAGGTGAAGGGCTCGCCCGCGGCCAGCGGGCGCAGCGCCGCCGTCAGCCGCTCACCATCGATGTTGGCCACCGGCGAGCGCACCCCCGCCGCCTTCTGCGCCTCGGAGAGAAAGAAGTCGTCCATGTGCAGCACCGACGCGCCGTAGACCGACGCGATCAGCTGCGCGAGCGAGCTCTTGCCCGAGCCGCAGCGCCCATCGACGGCGATCAGCACCCGGGGCCGGTCGTCCAGGGCGTCCACGGCGCGAAACACCGGCATCAGCCGCTGGAATTTGGCCAGCACCACCCGATAGGCGGGGCGGTAGGCGCGGCGGTACGCCTCGCTGTGGCGCACCGGCGGGCAGCCCCCGGCGCGGTAGGACGCCACATAGCCGACGGCCTCCGGCCATGCGGCGGCGAGGGCGTCCAGCTCCGCCTGAAAGCGGTCGTCCCGGGGCGGCCGGCCGCTGGCGTAGAACATGCCCGCCGCCGTCAAAGGGCGCGGAAACTCCGGCGACGCCAGGCACATCCGCGCATACCCCGCGCCGATGGGCTCAAACAGCGCGGCGCCGGGGTCCCCGCGGACGAGGGCCATCTCCTCCTCAAGGCGCGAAAGCGCGCTTTCGCGGCTGGCAATCATGTGGCCAGGCCCGAAAGCGCGCTGGTAGATCAGTTTTACCGCGTCCTGCGGCTCCATGAGCGGGTAGCGCGCCCGGTGGACGCGCAGCATGTCAAGCATGGGTTCCTCCGGATCTTGATTAGGCCGGAATCTCTCCGGGCATCAGCTTCGCGCGGCGCAGCGCCAGAATGATCAGCGGCACCAGCACGATCTGAATGATGATACCGGGCAGCGCGAAGGCGAAGGCGCCGGTCAGGAAGGCCTGGAAGCCAAACTCCACCCCGGTGGCCATCATCACCCAGCGCACAACGCCCCAGACGATCCGGCCGCCCAGCATCGCGCCCAGCAGCGAAACGTAGAGGCACGGCACGGTCTTGGGCAGCGCACGGTACAGAAGGCCTGTCAGCGCGCCGTAGGCGGCCAGCTCAAAGGCCATCGGGATGGCCGTGGTCACCGGCGGCATGCCCACCAGCACCATGCGCAATAGCGGCGTGACAAAGCCCACCATGAGGCCCCAGGGCCAGCCGCAGATGAAGCCGCACAGCAGGACCGGAATGTGCATCGGCAGGAATGCGGAACCCATTTGGGGCAGGTTGGCCGTCAGAAACGGCAGCAGAATGCCCAGCGCCAGAAACAGGCCCGAAAGCGTCAGAGAACGGGTATTCTTCATGAAGCACGCCTCCCAAAATCAATGGGCGAAACCAGCCCCTTCATGGCGCCGGGTCCGCTGGGAGTCGGCTTCATGCCGACCGTTTCCAAGTTATTGTATCAGATGGGGACGGAATATGTCAAGTCGCGCCAGGGCTGATTTCAGCGCGCGGATATGGGTATAATTACAATATAATACGAAGGGGGATGCTGCTATGAGGATGTCGGGCAGGCTTTCCAGGGCCGCGCGGGAGACGATCCCATATCTGTGGCTTGCGGCGGTGCTGATCTTCGGGCTGTTCCTGCTGATCTACCCGATGACGACGGCGGGCGTGGTGCTGTCCGTGGCGGGGACGATCTTCGTCATCGTCGGCGTGGTCCGGATCGTGGAATATTTTTTGCTGGATGTGCGCGAAGTGCTGGGCGGGTGGATGTTCGCATCCGGCGTGGTGTGGATTTTGGGCGGCGTGCTGCTCTACGTCGTTCCGGAGGCGCTGATCGCCTTTATGCCGATGCTGTTCGGGCTGGCCCTTCTGGTGGGCGGCGCGGTGAAGCTGCAGGGCGCCTTTGACCTGAAGCGCATCGGCAGCGCCCACTGGTACGTGCCGCTGATCGGCGCGGCGCTGTCCGCCGTGATGGGCGTGGTGATCATCGTCAACGCGGTGGGGCTCGGCTCGGTGCTGATGCGGGTGATCGGCGCGTTTCTGATCTTCGAGGCGGCGCAGGATGCCGTATACCTGTGGACGTCCGGCCGGGCCCGGAAGGAATACCTGGCGGGGCCCCGCCCGTAAAGCCCTTCCGGACAAAAGCGCGGGCCCGAGGCGAAAACCTCGGGCCCGCGCTTTGCCGCGATCAATACTTTTCGCGCTTTTCGTAGTGGGTGTGCAGCAGGCGGTGCGCCTTGTGGCTGTTGGGCTTTTCCAGGTACTCCGCGTACAGCTTCTTGATGGACGGGTTTTCGTGGGACTTGCGGATGGGCTTGTTCTCGTCCTCCTGATAGAGGGCCCGGGCGCGCAGCACGCGGGGATCGGTCTTTTCGCGCTGCAGGGCGGTGACGATGGGCTGGCCGCCGCCGTTGACGCAGCCGCCGGGGCAGCCCATGACCTCGATGAAGGTGTAATTCTTCTTGCCTTCGCGCACCTGGTCCAGCAGCATGCCGGCGAGGCCCGTGGAGCTGGTGACGGCGATCGAAATCGGCGTGCCGTTGAGATCGATGGTGGCTTCCTTCACGCCGGCGATGCCGCGGCAGGCGGTAAAGTCCACGTCCTCCAGGGTCTTTCCGGTGACGACCTCGTAGGCCGTGCGCAGCGCCGCCTCCATCACGCCGCCGGTGGCGCCGAAGATGACGCCCGCGCCGGAGGAATCGCCCAGCATGTCGTCAAAATCGCCGTCCGGCAGGTTCGCAAAGTCGATGCCGGCCTGCTTGATCATGCGCGCCAGTTCGCGGGTGGTGATGACCACGTCCACGTCGGGCATGCCGTCGTGGCCCAGCTCGGGGCGCGCCCGCTCAAACTTCTTGGCGGTGCAGGGCATGACCGAGACGACCACGATCTTCCGGGGATCGATGTCGTTCTTCTCGGCAAAGTAGCTCTTGATGATGGCGCCCTCCATCTCGTGGGGCGATTTGCAGGAGGACAGGTTGGGGATGAAGTCCGGGTGGAAGGTTTCGCAGTACTTGATCCAGCCCGGCGAGCAGGAGGTGATCATCGGCAGCACGCCGCCGTTGGTGAGCCGGTCGATCAGCTCGTAGCCCTCCTCCATGATGGTCAGGTCCGCCGCGAAGTCGGTGTCAAACACGCGGTCAAAGCCCAGCCGCCTGAGCGCCGTGGCCATCTTGCCGGTGACCAGCGAGCCCATGGGCATGCCAAACTCCTCGCCAAGCGCGGCGCGCACCGCCGGCGCGGGCTGCACCACCACAAACTTGTCCGGGTCGGAAAGCGCGTCCCACACCTTCTGGGTGTCGTCCTTTTCGGTCAGCGCGCCGGTGGGGCACACCTCGATGCACTGGCCGCAGTTGACGCAGGCGGTGGCGCCCAGCGGCATTTCCCAGGCGGACTCGACGGTGGTTTTAAAGCCGCGCTTGGTGGGGCCGATGACGCCGATGTTCTGGATCTTTTCGCACACGGCGACGCAGCGCCGGCACAGCACGCACTTATTGTTGTTGCGCACGATGGAGGGCGACACATCGTCAATTTTGTGCTCGATCATCGTGCCGGCGAAGCGGTTTTCATCCTCCACGCCGTATTCGTTGCACAGGCTCTGCAGCTCGCAGTTGGTGGAGCGCACGCAGGAGAGACACTTTTTGTCGTGGGTGGAGAGCAAAAGCTCCAGATTGATTTTGCGGGCCTCGCGCACGGCGGGGGTATTGGTCTTGACCTTCATGCCCTCGCTGGCGGGCAGCACGCAGGCGGCCGACAGCGCCCGGGCGCCGGTATCCACCACGCACATGCGGCAGGCGCCGATTTCGTTGATGCCGCTCAGATAGCAGAGGGTGGGGATGCGAATGCCGACGGATGTGGCGGCGTCCAGCACGCTCGTTCCCTCGGGAACGGAGACGTTCACGCCGTCGATCGTCAGGTTGATCATTTTGGTGTCCATGGCGGCTCCTCCTTACTTCTTCGAGATCGCGCCAAACTTGCACTTTTCCATGCAGGCGCCGCACTTGATGCACAGATTCTGGGAGATCACGTGCTTTTCCTTGACCTTGCCGGAGATCGCGTTTGCCGGGCAGACGCGGGCGCACATGGTGCAGCCGACGCACTTGGCCGGGTCGATCTCGTAGCTCAGAAGCTTCTGGCACACGTGGGCGGGGCAGCGCTTTTCGTAGATGTGCGCCTCGTACTCGCCCCGGAAGTGGCGAATGGTGGAGAGCACCGGGTTGGGCGCGGTCTGCCCCAGGCCGCAAAGCGCGGTATTTTTGATGGAAACGGCCAGCGCCTCCAGCTTCTCGATGTCGCCCTCCTCGCCCTTGCCCTCGCAGATGCGGTTCAGGATCTCCAGCATCCGGCGGGTGCCGACGCGGCAGGGGGTGCACTTGCCGCAGCTCTCGTCCACGGTGAAGTCCAGGAAAAAGCGCGCGATGTCCACCATGCAGTTGTCCTCGTCCATGACGATCATGCCGCCCGAGCCCATCATGGAGCCCACGGCGATCAGGTTGTCATAGTCGATCTCGGTGTCCAGAAGCGCCGTCGGAATGCAGCCGCCGGAGGGGCCGCCGGTCTGCACGGCTTTGAACGCCTTGCCGTGGGGGATGCCGCCGCCGATTTCGTAGATGATCTCGCGCAGCTTGGTGCCCATGGGTACCTCGACGAGGCCGGTGTTGTTGATCTTGCCGCCCAGCGCAAAGACCTTGGTGCCCTTGGAGCGCTCGGTGCCCATCGACGCGAACCATTCCGGCCCGTTGAGGATGATCTGGCACACGTTGGCGTAGGTTTCGACGTTGTTGAGGATGGTGGGCCGGCCAAAGAGGCCCTTCACCGCCGGGAACGGCGGGCGGGGGCGGGGCTCGCCGCGCTCGCCCTCGATGGAGGCCATCAGCGCGGTCTCCTCGCCGCAGACGAAGGCGCCGGCGCCCAGGCGGATGTCGATGTTGAAGTTGAAATCCGTGCCAAAGATATTGTTGCCCAGAAGGCCGTAGTTTCTCGCCTGCTCAATGGCGATTTTGAGCCGCTTTACGGCGATGGGGTACTCCGCGCGAACGTAGATGTAGCCCTGATCGGAGCCGATGGCGTAGCCCGCGATGGCCATGGCCTCCAGCACCGCGTGCGGGTCACCCTCGAGGACAGAGCGGTCCATGAACGCGCCCGGGTCGCCCTCGTCGGCGTTGCAGCACACGTACTTTTTGCCGGCGGGCTGGGCCGCGGCAAAGGACCACTTGCGGCCGGTGGGGAAACCCGCGCCGCCGCGGCCGCGAAGGCCCGAGCGGTTCATGATGTCAATCACGTCGGCCGGGGTCATTTCCTTGAGGACCTTGCCCAGCGCCTTGTAGCCGTCAAAGGCGATGTATTCGTCGATGTTTTCCGGGTCGATCACGCCGCAGTTGCGCAGGGCGACGCGCTTTTGCTTTCTGTAGAATTCCACATCGTCCAGCGCCTTGACGCCGCCGGTGGGCTCCACGGACTCTTTATACAGAAGGCGGGTGACGATGCGGCCCTTCACCAGGTGCTCGGCCACGATTTCGTCCACGTCCTCCAGCTTGATGTGGCTGTAAAACGCGCCCTCGGGGTAGACGATGACCACCGGGCCGGCCTCGCACAGGCCGAAGCAGCCGGTGCGCACCAGCTTGACCTCGTGGGTCAGGTTGTCTTCTTCCAGCAGTTTTTCAAAACGCTCATGGAGCAGCGCGGAACCCGACGACGTGCAGCCGGTGCCCCCGCAGATCAGAACGTGGGAACGGTAAAGATCCATAGGTGATTCCTCCTCAATCGCTGGGGCCTATTCGGCCGCGCCGATGGTATACTCGTCCACGGGCTTGCCGTTGACGATGTGCTCCGCCACGATGCGCGGCACCATCTCGGGTTTGACCTTGACGTAGGTGACCTTGTCCTGCCCGGGCAGCGTAATTTCCACCATGGGCTCCAGGCGGCACATGCCGATGCAGCCGGTCTGCGCCACGGTGACGTCCAGCAGGTTGCGCTTGCCGACCTCGTCCAGGAAGGCCAGCATTACCGGGCGCGCGCCGGCGGCGATGCCGCAGGTCGCCATGCCCACCACCACGCGGGTGCCCTGGTGTTCGCGCCTGAGGTTGACCTGGTCTAGGGTCTTCTGGCGGATGGCCTCCAGTTCGGCTAAGGATTTCATGTTTGGCACCTCCAAAAAGTGTTGATGAATGAATCGTCGCGGTCTTCAGTCTTCCACCCCGGCGATGCCCTCCGAAAGGAAGGCGTCCAGCCAGGCCAGGATCTCGCCGCCGGAGAGCGGCAGGCCGCCCAGCGCTTCCCGGATGGGGCGGGTGTCAAAGACAAACGAGCGGTCGTCGATCCGGTAGTCGAGCACGAAGTCCGGCGTTTCCGGGCTTCCGGCCACGAGGGAGAGCATCGTCCCCTTCAGGTCCCCGAGCGGTGGCAGGTCCACATGGGAGGCCTGGAAAGTTGCGGTCAGCGTCGTGCCGGCGCCCGCCTCGCTCTCCAGGCGGAACGTGCCGCCGCACGTCAGCGCGCACTGCTTGAACATCGGAATGCCCAGGCCCACCTTCCGCGTGGTGCGCGTGGTGGCGAAGGGGCTCTCAACCCGGTTTCGCAGCGCCTCGTCCATCCCGCAGCCGTCATCGGAGATGATGATCGTCAGGGTGTCGGAAGCCCTGTCCAGCCATACGCAGACGCGCACCAGCCTGGCGCCGGCCGCCACTGAGTTTTGCACCAGATCGAGGATGTGCAGCGCCAGTTCAAACATATTACATCGCCCGGTATTTTTCGACAATGGCCGGAAGGTCATCCGGCACCAGGCGCCCGTACACGTCGTCGTTGATCATGATGACCGGTGCCAGGCCGCAGGCGCCCAGGCAGCGGGTGTCCTTCAGCGTAAAGCGGCCGTCCCCGGTGGTTTTGCCCACCTGAACGTCCAAAAGGGAGATCAGTTTGTCCATGATCGCCTTTGCGCCCTTGACGTAACAGGCGGTGCCCAGGCATACGCCCACCACGAAGCGGCCCCGCGGTTCCAGCGCGAACTGCGAATAAAAGGTGGCCACGCCATAGACCTCGCTGAGCGTCACGCCCAGCCCGTCGGCTATGTGGATCTGGACCTCTTTGGGCACGTAGCCGTACAGATCCTGAGCACTCTGAAGCGTCCGCATCACAGCGCCCCGCTGACCCTTGTTTTGCGAAATGACTTCGTCAAGTTGGGTCAGTTTCTCCTTGTTCTCGAGAAGCGACATGGATCAAGAACCTCCCTTGCTATAAATCGAGGCCATCGTCCGCATGGCCCTGACAATCCACCAAGGCGCATTGTATCACAAATCAGCACGGCTGCGCAATCGTCCAGAGGCCGAATGAGTAAAATTATACTTAAAAGAATAAGAAAAATTAACGACAATTGCGTCCGAAAGGCCGGATGAGGAAGAAATGTTAAATGTGCGTTTCGCGGCGCCCGATGCCCGACGGGCTCGCGCACGTCGAAACCAGTGTAACCATTTTGGCGAAAAAAAGCGAATATTCTGGTTACATGACGCTTTTTCCCGAGGCACCCCGCCTGGCGGCCGCGCCAAAAATCCAGCAAATCCGGGGGTTTTTAAAGGACACAAAAAAGGTTACGCGGCCCAAAACCGTGTAACCTCTTTATTTCCGCATTTGCGGCGGCGCCGCGCGCCATTTCAGACACCGGAGGTATTATACCTTGAATGCGGCGTTTCGTCAATATGTGAAGCGCTTGAAAAGCGGCCCGCGGTGTAATAATGCGTCGAGGCCGCGCCTCAGCGCGCGCAGTGATGATATTTAACACGTTTTTTGGGTGGAGGGGGCTTTATTCTGTGCTATGATATATGGGATGATGACCAATCTCTTTATTATGGAGGGATCGTGGGATGCAAACCCTGCTGGCAAGCCTGTTCAACGGTGTTTTGTACCTGTTTTCGCTGGGTGGAGTCAAGATGCTCATCATGTTCGCAATTGCGGGCATCCTGATTTATCTGGCCATCAAGAAGGACTACGAGCCCGCGCTGCTTTTGCCCATCGGTTTTGGCGCGATCATGGCCAACCTGCCGCCGATTCTCGGTGCGATGTCTTCTGCCGTGCTGGGCACGGAGGCGGAGCCCGGCTTTCTGAAGGTGCTGTTTGACGCGGGTATTGCCAACGAGCTGTTCCCGATCCTGATCTTCATCGCCATCGGCGCGATGATCGACTTCTCGCCGCTGATCAAGGACCCGTCGATGATCTTCTTCGGCGCGGCGGCGCAGTTCGGCATCTTCGGCACGTTTCTGCTGGCGCTGTTTCTGGTGGGTCCGATCTTCGGGGAAACCGATCCGCACATGATCGCCAAGATCTCCGCGGCCATCGGCATCATCGGCGCGGCGGACGGGCCGACGACGCTGTACGTAGCCAATTACTTCAAGCTGGAAAAGTTCATCGCGCCCATTTCGGTGGCGGCCTACAGCTACATGTCGCTGGTGCCGATCATCCAGCCGCCGGTCATCCGCGCGCTGACCACCAAGGCCGAGCGTCAGATCCGCATGGTCTACCCCTCGGGCGAGAACCGCGTGTCCAAGACCACGCTGATCCTGCTGCCCATCGTGGTGACGGCGGTGGCGGGCATCATCGTGCCGATGAGCGTGCCGCTGGTGGGCTCTTTGATGTTCGGCAACCTGATCCGCGAGTGCGGCGTGCTGGAGCGGCTGAGCGAGACGGCGCAGAAGGAGCTGGCCAATCTGGTCACGATTCTGCTGGGCCTGACCATCGGCTCCACCATGGTGGCCGACCGCTTCCTGCGCTTTGACACGCTGCTGATCCTGGCGCTGGGGCTTCTGGCCTTTGTGTTCGACACCGCCGGCGGCGTGCTGTTCGCCAAATTCCTGAACCTCTTCCGCAAGGAAAAGATCAACCCGATGATTGGCGCCGCGGGCATTTCGGCCTTCCCGATGAGTGCTCGCGTCATCCAGAAGATGGCCAAGGAAGACGATCCGTACAACTTTGTGCTCATGCAGGCGATCAGCGCCAACGTGTCCGGCCAGATCGGTTCGATCGTCGCCGGCTCCATCTTGATTACGCTGGTCACCATGATGATTGCCGGATAAGGGGGGAATGCGGGTGTTTGCCAATATGAGCATGTACGAGGGCGGGCTGATTGTCGCGCTGCTCGGTCTGGGGTGCACGTTTCTGGTGCTGGTGCTGGTATACTTCCTGGTCAGGCTGCTGAAAAGATTCTGACGGCTGCGCGGGCGGCGGGGCGAAGGCCCCGCCGCCCGCTTTTTGGGGGGATTACGGAAAGACCACCTGAACCAGAATCATGTACACCGCCGTGCCGCCGAAGATCGAAAGGAGCGCGTTTTTGCGCCACAGGTGCAGCGCCGTCACCACGGCGCAGGCCACGACTTCGCAAAGCCCAAAGGGCGGAGCCGTGAAGTCCATCCCCTTCAGGCAGTAGACCACGAGAAGCGACAGCATGGCCGGCGGCAGCGCGCGGCCCAGGTATTCGATGGCGGCGGGCGGCTTGCGGCCGCGCCCAAACACCCAGAAGGGGAGAAACCGCGTCAGCGCCGTGGCGGCGGCCATCAGCGCGATGGCGAGGATGAGTTTCGGCCCGTGGGTCATGGCCGCACCGCCCCGCTCCGGTTCATCCGGGCCTCAAAAAAGCCGCGGAAGAGGCCCAGCGCCGCCAAAATGATGAGAAGCGCCACCGGCATCATCAGGTTCTGCCCGCCCAGCGCCAGCCCCGCCGCGCCCGCCAGCGCGCCCAGCGCGAAGGGTTCCCAGGTGCGGACCTTGCGCGCAAGGTCCAGGGTCAGCACCAGAAAGAGCGCCGTGAGCATGAAATCCAGACCCTTGGTGTTGATGTGGATGAACGCGCCCGCCAGCGCGCCCAGCGCCGTGCCGGCCACCCAGTAGAATTGGCTGAGGACCGTCACCAGCGCCAGATACGGCCGCCTCGCCTCGCCCGACGGGAGCTTCGCGCCCACCAGCAACGCGTAGACTTCGTCCGTCAGCGCGAAGATCAGGTAGGGCCGCCAGGGGCCCGCGTCCCGGAAAAGGTCCAGCAGCGACAGGCCGTAGACCATCTGCCGGATGTTGAGAAAGAACACCAGCGCGAACATCGTCAGAAGGGGCGCGTCCCGGGTGAAGAGGGTCACGGCCAGATACTGCGCCGACCCGGCGTAGACAAACGCGCTCATTGAAAGCGAAACGCCGGGCGCGTACCCCGCCGCGGACATCATAAAGCCGAAGGCCATGCCCAGGGGAACGTAGCCAAAGAGCACCGGCAGCGTGTCGATAAGCGCCCTGGTCCAGAGCTTGCGGCGCATATTTTTCACCTCCATCGGCGCATTTTTATGCATTATAGCATGCGGCGCGCGGCCTGCGGCGAAAAAACGGTTAAAACTTGACACCCCGCCCGGGGGAACCTATACTTTGAGCGGAGGTGACGCCATGACGCGCTCAGACCTTAGGGCGGCCCGGAGAGCCGCGCAGGCCCATCGAAAGGACAACGCCCGGGGCGCGGACCCGAAGGAGGGATGTCCGTGAGGGCGGAGCGCGTGTGGTTTCGCGGCCTGCCGCCGGAGGGCGCGAGGGTGGAGCGGCTGAACCTGGCCTTTTCCCGCCTGCCGCCGGCGCTTTCCGGCGCGCGGCTTCTTTTTGTTTCCGATGTGCACGCGGGGTTCACGTTTCCCGAACTGGCGCAGCGGCGGCTGATCGCGCAGATCGAGGCCCTTGAGCCCGACATGATTCTCTGGGGCGGCGACTTTGCCGAGACGCGCCGGGGCGCGGAGGCGCTGTTTGAGAAAATTGGCGGACTCGCGCCGAGGCTGGGCATGGCGGGGGTGGTGGGCAACAACGATCGCCGCGCCTTCCGGGGCGCGATGGACGGGCTCTGCGCCCTGGCGGAGCGCGCCGGGGTCCGCCTTCTGATCAACGGGGAATGGACGCCCGCGGAGGGCCTGACCATCCTTGGGCTGGATGAGGACTACTACGGCACCCCGGACGCGGCCACCCTGGCCGGCGGGGAAGGGGCGTGGCGGATTCTTTTGTCCCACTCGCCCGTGCCGCTGGAGGCGCTGCTTGGCGGCGCGCCCGTGCCGGAGCTGATCCTGTGCGGCCACACCCACGGCGGCCAGATGCGCCTCGGGGGCCGGACGCTCTACGACCTGGGCTTTGAAGGCGTGCGCCGGGGCCAGCGCTTTTTTACCGTCCGGGGCGTACTGCGGGAGGAAGGCGCGGTGGTGGTGGTGTCGGCGGGCCTTGGCTCGAGCAAGATTCCGATCCGGCTTTACTGCCCGCCGGAGATCCAGTTGATCACCCTCGCCGCTCCGTGACGGGCGCGGCATCCTCCAAAAAAAACGCGCGCCCCCTTCACGGCTGAAAGGGGCGCTTCGCATTGGGAATTTCAGGGAATGTCCAGGCTGGATTCGCAGTCCTCGCCGCTCTTTTGGCAGTTCTCGCAGATCATCGCGCCGCAGCGCGCGCATTCGGTCATGGTCCGGGCGTCGGCCGTGCGCCTGCAATGGCCGCATTCGATCATGGACATGCTCTCAACTCCTTCGATCGTCCAGTATGCCCCCGGCGCGCCCGATTCATGCGCGCTGCAACATTTTGTCAGTTGCATAAGTCTAATCCCCTGAATTGTCATCCGGCAGGATGTGTGCTACAATGTGCCCGAACGCGCCCGCGCGTCGAGCGGGCCGGGAGGAGCGTAAAGCGTTGGCGGAAGCAAAGGACGCGCCCATCATCACTCTGGACGCGGTCACGAAGGTGTACACCATCGGCACCACGCGGCTCAAGGCGCTGGACGAGGTGTCGCTGGACATCTACCCTGGGGAATTCTGCTGCATCGTCGGCCGCTCCGGCTCCGGGAAGTCCACGCTGCTCAACATGATCGCCGGGCTGGAAAAGCCCTCAAAGGGCCATATCCGCGTGGCGGGCAAGCAGATTGACCGGATGAACGAGTCCAAGCTGGTGCAGTTCCGGCTGGACAACGTGGGTTTTGTGTTTCAGCAGTTCAACCTGTTTGCCACCCATACGGCGCTGGACAACGTGGCCATGCCGCTGATGTACAAGGGCGTGCCCCGGGACAGGCGATTGCGACAGGCGCGCAAGATGCTGGATCTGGTGGGGCTGACCAGCCACATGGCCCACTTGCCCACCCAGATGTCGGGCGGACAGCAGCAGCGGGTGGGCATCGCGCGCTCGCTGGTGACAAAACCCAAAATTCTGTTCGCGGACGAACCCACCGGAAATCTGGACCTCAAGACCTCGCGGGAGATCCTGCGGCTGATCCGCTCGGTCTGCCGGGAGCGGGGCACCACGCTGATCATGGTTACCCACGACGCGGAGATCGCCGAATACGCGGACCGGGTGGTGCGCCTGCTGGACGGCCGCGTGATCGAAAACACGCGGCAGGAAAGCCCCAAGGAAATCACCCTTGTACACACGCTGCCGGACGGCACCGTGATCGAACTGCCGGAAGGCGAAGCCGGGGTACGGAGCGCGGCGGACGCGCCCGCCCGGGCATGAAGGAGGACTTCCCCATGACGAGCCAACGGGTTAAATCGCTGATTCTGGCTTTTTTGATGGCGCTGACGCTCGTGGCGCCGCCTTTCGCCGCCGCCCTCGCGGAAGCGGCCGCCGCGCCCGAAGCCGCCGCAGAGAGCGCCGCGCCTGAAGCCGCCGCGCCCGAAGCGAGCGCCGCCGCGCCGGAGCAAACCCCCGCCAGCGGCAAGAAGACCAAGCAGTACAAGGTGAAATTTGTCGACGCGGTCACCGGAAAGGCGATCGGCGATACCCAGCGCGTAAACAAAGGCGAGGCCGCCGTCGCGCCGGAAGTTCCCGATCACGCGGACCTGGGCTTTCAGTTCGCCGGCTGGAGCAGGGACTTTTCCTCCGTCGGCAAGAACATCACCGTAACGGCCCGATACGCCTCGCTGCACCAGGTCGTCCCCGGCGACTTTGACACCGCCACGGCGACGCCGGGCGGCGCGCTGAAGCTGGCGCTGCCGGTGATCTTCAAAAATGCCCTCACCCGCGACGAGATCTCCTCCAACACCCTGGCAAACGGCAGGGGGACGGGCTACGACGCCGAGCGGGAGATTCGAGATTACGATCAGAAGGCCCTGGCCGGCCAGGGGATTGAGTGGATCCGCGTGGATCTGAACCTCTCCGGCACGCCCCTTAAGGGGGATAAGGACGCGCGCTCCGCCTATGTGCTGCGCTCGCTCAAGGACAGCAAGAAAAAATACGGCGTCCCCAGCGGGCAGCCCGTCAACCGTGGCTTTGCCACCTTCGGCAAGATCAAGGCCCGCGCCGACGCCGAGGGCGGCAGCTATACCCTCAAGGGCACCATCGTATGGCGGCTCAAGGGCACAAAGGTGGACAATGAATTCCCCTTTGAGGTCAAGCTGAAAATCGGCGGAAAGGCCGAGGCCCAGCCGGAGGACAAGACCCAGCCGGAGGGCACGGGCCAGCCGGGTGATGAGGCCCAGCCGGAGGGCACGGCCCAGCCGGAGGACGCGGAGATTCTGGTGGCCAATCAGGCAAAACCCGGCGTGGAATCGGTGATCCAGATTCTTGGGCCGGAGGATGCCGAAACCGCCGCGCCGGAGGAGACCGCCGCGCCGGAGGAGACCGCCGCGCCGGAGGAGACCGCCGCGCCGGAGGAGACCGCCGCGCCGGAGGAGACCGCCGCGCCGGAGGAGAGCGCCGCGCCGGAGGAGACCGCCGCGCCGGAGGGGACCGCCGCGCCGGAGGGAACCGCC
>JARKQG010000006.1 GCA_029974035.1 Eubacteriales bacterium
CCGCAAATGCGGCGCCCGGCCCCAGTTTACTGGATTTTCTCCGCGTCATCCCCAATAGGCGGTCACGCGCATGCCGGGCAGAAGGCCGTCCGGAGCGGTCTGGATCGACAGGGACACCTGATATTTGGTGGCGTCCAGCACCGTGACGCCCAGCGGGTAAATCGTCTTGACGACAGCGGGCACCTGGATGTCCAGCGCGTCCACCTTGACCTGTACCGCGTCCCCGGGCTTGAGGGTGGCGATGTCCAGCTCGTCCACGTCCACCAGGAATTCCAGCGCATCCAGCGGCTCTACGGTCATCAGAAGCTGATCCTTTGTCACGGCCTGGCCGCCCTTGACGTAAAGCGCCGAGACCACGCCGCCGCGCTGAGAATCGACCTGCATGTCCGCGCTCTGGGTGTATACGGTGTCGGGGGCGTCCAGCACAAAGAGCACATCGCCCCGGCTCACCTTCTGGCCCTCGGCGGCGCTGATGGCCGCGACCACCCCTTCGCCCGTTACCGGCACGAAGGGAGCGCGCTCCACCTCGCCGCTGCCCACCCGGTCGCCGGATCGGTAGGCGCCGTCGGAGCCGCGGTAGAGCTTTACATCATCCTCCAGGTCAAATACGTCCGCGGGAATCTCCACCACGTAGTCCTTTCCGTCCACGGAGATCACCTGTCCCTGGGCGTCCAGCGGGTTGGAATCCTTACCGTTGTAGACGCGCAGCGTTTCGCCCAGCGTAATGGCTCGGTTTTCCGGCTTGTCGTAGGCATTTTTGGTGGAGGCTCGCACCCACATCACATCGGTGCGCTCGATGTAGCACAGCGCGCCGAACTGGGCCGCGACCGCCTCGGCCTGATCGCCCACCACCGCGCGCAGGGAACGGATCACGCCGGAATTGGCCGCCAGAATCTGTCGGGGGCGGACGGAAAAGAGCGCCGCGCCCGGTTCCACCGCGTCGCCCACCGCCCAGTCGAAGGGAAGCAGTTGCCCGCCGACCGGCGCAAAGACATCCACGGAATCGACGCTCCGGACCATTCCCTTGGCGGACCGCGCGGCGGCCGCCTCCTCGCCCTGCGCGCCCGCCGCCATCAGTATCAGCGCGGCCAGCGTCAGGGCTGCCAGGGTTTTCAATTTGGACGACATGTTTTTCCTCCTCATTCGACGCTCTTCAGCGCCTCGACCATATTGACGGATTTGAATTTTGCGCCGATCACGCGGTTGACCAGCCATGCAAAGGCGAGGGTCAGGGCCACCGTCGCAAGCCAGCTCTCGCGGGCGATGTAGGGGACAAACTGCAAAATGCTGGGAAAACCCGTCGCCAGCACCCATCGGTGCAGGTGCGGCCCCAGCGCCAGGCCGATGGGCAGGCCGATCAGCGCGACGATGATGTTCTCCCGGAGGATCAGCCGCTTGGTCTCCCGGGGGTAGAACCCCAGCACCATCAGGGTCGCCAGATCGCGGATGCGCTCGTAGAAGCTCAGTTCGCCCAGGGTGTACATCACCACCAGCAGCAGCGCCCCCGCGAACAGCGCCATCAGCAGCACCAGAAGATCCATCACGCCGGTGACCGCCAGCTTGCCGCTGCGCTCCTCCTCGATGGTGCGCACCTTGTCCACGCCGTCCATGCCGTCCACCGCGCCGAGATCCATGCCCTCGCCGGACAGGAACAGCGCCGTGGGCCGGTAGGGCATCGCGTCCAGCCTGCGAAAGGCGCTCCGGCTCATATAAAAGCCCTGTCCCATCTGCAGGTCGACAATCGAGGCGACCGCCGCGGTCACCTCGTGGCCGTTGGGCATGCGCAGCTTGACCGCGTCGCCCGGGGCGAGATTCAGGTCCTCCGCGGCGCGCTGGGTGACGGCCAGCCCTTCTTCCGGAAGCCATACGCGCGCGCCGTCCTTTTCAAAGTAGACCATCTCGTGCCGGTCCTCCAGCACGGTGTACGATTTCTCCTGCCAGCGCCCGTCCACAAACGCCTGAAGCTGGCCCTCCATTACCCGCTCCATCCGCTTCGCGCCGGCGCGGATCTTGACCGAATCCTCGTAGCCTTCCGGCGCGTAGGAATTCAGGTCCACCCGCGCCTCGTAGCGCATGTTGACGGTAAAATAGTGCTGGAGGACGTAGGAAACGGAGTCGCGCATGCCAAAACCCGTCAGAAGCAGCATGGAACAGCCCACCACGCCCACCACGCCGATGGCAAAGCGCGAGGTGTTTCTGAACATGTTGCGCACGATCAGCTTGGCGCTGAAGCCCAGGCGCCGCCACAGAAACGGAATGCGCTCCAGAAATACCCTGCGGCCGCTGCGGGGCGGGCGCGGGCGCAGAAGGCTCGCCGGCACCTCGCGCAGCGCCTGATGACAGCTGAGGAAGCTGGCGCCCATCGTGATCATCACGATCAGCGCCGCCGCGGCGGCGACCATCAAAGGGTCCATGGAGAGCGCGCTGCCGGGCAGCACATAGAGCGACAGCAGCATGTTCATGGCCACCCGGCCCAGGAAGAAATAGGCGCCCAGTGTGCCCAGCACAGCGCCGGCGAGGGCGATCAAAAGGCCGTAGGCGGCATAATGATTTTCGAGCTGCCGTTGGGTGTAGCCCAGCGAATACAGGGTGCCCAGCTGCACGCGCTGGGTTTCGATCAGCCGGCGCATGGTGCTGAAGGTGATCAGCGCCGCCACCAGGAAGAATACGGCGGGGAAGATTTGGCCCATCGCGCGCACCTGATCCGCTTCCTCCACCGCCATCTTGATGTAGACGCGGTCGTCCCGCGTGGACACGGGGATCAGCGCGTCGTCAATCAGCGCCTCGACCGCTTCCTTGGCCGCGTTGGCGTCGGTGCCGGGGGCCAGCGAAACGACGGTTTCGCCATAGGGCAGATCGGAGAAGGTGCCGGGGGCTACAAATCCGTAGCCGAAGGTGTGGGGATCGGCGTTGAAGCTGTAGCCGTCGGAGTGCACCACGTATTCGGGGCTGTAGCAGATGCCCGATATGCGCAGTTCGCGCCGGGTGCCGCCGGCAGAAACGGTAATCCGGTCGCCGACGGAGAAGCCCATTGCTTCCGCGAACTTCCGGTCGATCAGGCACGCGCCGCGCTCCTTGGCTGTGGGCGCGCTGCCGGTGAGCACCAGCGGCCTGGAGATGCGCCAGTCGCCGTCAAACATGTACAGGTCCAGCTTGGGATCGCCGGGAAGGTCCGCCTTCGCCCGGAGGCGCACGCGGCGCTGCGCGTCCGATACGCCCGGAAGGTTCGCGATCTCGCGGGCCGTTTGATCGCTGATCTCGCCGGAAACCCACAGCTGCGCCAGGTTGCTCTCGTCAAAAAGCCGCGCCAGCCCCAGGTCCATGCCCCGCGCCGCGGCGTTGATGCCCAGAAGCAGCGTAACCGACAGCGTACACAAAATCAGCATCGCGGCAAAGGCCTTCCAGTTTGCCGCCATGTCGCGCAGCAGCTTCCGCTTCAGCAGCTTGCCCTTCGGCGCGTCCGTCACCATGCCAGCCCCTCCATTGCGACGGGTGAGGGGTTGACCTCCTCGGCGCTGATCCGACCGCTGTCCATGCGGATCACCCGGTCGGCGGCGGGCACAAGGGCGGCGTTGTGGGTGATGACCACCACGGTCTTGCCCATGTCGCGGCAAACCCGGGCGATCAGCCCCAGCACCATCCGGCCGGTCTTGGAATCCAGCGCGCCGGTGGGCTCGTCGCACAAAAGCAGCTCGGGATTTTTGCACAGCGCCCGGGCGATGGCCACCCGCTGCTGCTCACCGCCGGAGAGCTGCGCAGGGAAATTATGCATGCGGTCCTTGAGCCCCACGCGCTCGAGCGTTTCCTCCGGCGACAGCGGGTTTTTGCACACCTCCCGCGCCAATTCCACGTTCTCAAGGGCGGTCAGGTTGGGCATCAGGTTGTAAAACTGGAATACAAACCCCACATCGTAGCGGCGGTAGGTGTTGAGTTCCCGCACGGAGAGCGGCGCGATGTCCCGCCCGCCCACCAGAATCTTTCCGCTGGTCGCCCGGTCCATGCCGCCCAGAAGGTTCAGAACCGTGGTTTTGCCCGCGCCGCTGGGGCCCAGCACCATGGCAAATTCCCCGTCGCGGATGGTAAAGCTGGCCGCGTCCACCGCCGGAATAGATATTTCCCCCACGCGGTAGGTCTTGGATACGCGTTCAAAGGCGATGTCTGCCACAATGGTTCTCCCATTTGCCCGATAAATAACCGACACGGTGTTGCAAATCCGGGCTAATATGATTATAATCATCACAGTGTCGGTTTACAACGGGCAGTTTGGAACAGGATGTTGAACAACCGACAGACGGGATTTGGGTGTCGGTTATATTTGTAAAGAGTTGATGGGGGAGGGGAAACCCGTGCGGGAGCGGAAGGACGACCGGCGGACCCGATACACCCGGCAGGTGATCCGGGAGAGCTTTGTGCATCTGCTCAGCCAGAAATCCATCGCGAAGATCACGGTCAAGGAGATCTGCGAGGAGGCGGACGTCAACCGAAGCACCTTTTATGCCCACTACGCGGACCCGTATGATTTGATGCAGAAGATCAAGGACGAAGTGATGGGGGAGATCGACACCTGGCTGAAGGGGCTGGTCTTTCCGATCGACGCGCCGGTATCGCAGCAGGTGATGCGGATGGTGTTTGAATATGTTGCGGCCAACGCGGAGATGTGCAAGGTGCTTTTGGGCACCTACGGCGACGAGGGCCTTCAGGAAGACCTGATGATGATCGCGCAGCAGCAGGTGATGAAGGAATGGTCTGCCGGGGCGGAGGCGGATTCAAGCCTCTCGGAGTATTTGCTTCAGTTCGGCGTCCACGCCAGCGTCGCGGTGGTCAAAAAATGGCTGGAGAATGGCCTCAGGGAACCGCCCGCGGAGATGGCGGAATTGGTCATACGGCTCATCTACCATGGGCTGAGCTCGGTGATGTCAAGGCCGTAAGGCAAACCGCGGCGCCTCCCGGGAGGCGCCGCGGTTTGTGGTATAAAGGACGTCAGTACCCTGCCGCGGGGTCCACCACATTCCGGAGCGGCGCACCCGACAGAAAGCGCCCTAGGTTGTCGCGGAAGATGTCATAGAGGATTGCGGCGCTGATGGGATCGCCGTCGGCGCCGGAGATGTGGGGGGTGAGGATCACGTTGTCCATGTCCCAGAGGGGGCTGTCCGCGCCCAGCGGCTCCTCCGCCGTCACGTCCAGCACCGCGCCGCCCAGGTGGCCCTCTTTGAGGGCGCGGATCAGCGCCCGCTCGTCCACCGTGGCGCCGCGGCCGGCGTTGAGCAGGATCGCGCCCTTTTTCATGCGGCGCAGGACCGCGTTGTCCACCAGCTTTTCGGTCTCGGCCGTGGCGGGCAGGCACAGCGCCACGGCGTCGGCGCCTTCCACCGCCTCGCCCAGCCGGGACGCGGGGTAGACGGCTTCTAGATCTGTGGGCTTTTCCGCCGCGCCGCGCCGGACGCCCCGGACGCGGGCGCCCATCGCCCGCAGCCGCCGTATCAGTTCGCCGCCCAGATTGCCCATCCCCACCACCGTCACCAGACTCCCGTAAATCGACCGGCCGGGGCCTTCATCCCGCCACAGGTGGGCCTTCTGGTTGCGAAGGTAGGCGGGCATTTTGCGATTCAGCATGAGAAGGCCCGCCATCAGGTATTCCGCGATGGGAATCCCGAAGGCGCCCGAACCGTTGGTCAAAACGGTGGCATGCGGGTCGAAGGCACCGCGCAGGTGATCCACGCCGGCGGAGGGCGTCTGCATCCAGCGGACGCCCGGAAGGGCTGCCACAACCTTCGGCGGGAAGTACCCCATCAGCGCGTCAAACCCGGCCAGTGCTTCCGGCGACAGCACCGTGCCATCCTGAAAATACACGAGTTCCGCGCCGTCGTCGGCCGCGATTAGGGCCAGCGACCGGATCTGCTCCGCGTCAAAGGGGACGTTTGCCAGTGCGATTCTCATGGTCTATCGCAGCCCCGCGCGGACGCTGATCTGCACCAGCTTTTTCATGTCCGCCAGCCGCTTTTCATCGGACAGCGGCAGGCCCACCACGTAGATCAGGCCCACCGTCCAGAAGAAGAAGCCCGTCCAGAAATACCCGCGGTACCCCTTACGCCTGGCGAGCCGCGAGGTGATCAGCCCCCAGACCACCGCCGCGATCACGACGCCGACGAGGATGCCGATGACCCAAAAGAGCGTATACTGCCCCGCGGGAATCCAGCCGAATGTGTCGAAGAGCTGATTTGTCTCCAAAACCGGAGTGTAGCTGGGCATAGCGGTGGTCAAATCCATAGTCGGCCCCTCCTTTTGTATCACTCCCGCGGCGGCGCGAGCGCGGATCCCGCGGGCTCGCCGGGTATTTTACATTATTATATCAAAGATTTCCCGCAATTCAAAGGTAAAATTACGTTTTTTCGCCACAATCTGCAAGGAGCGCGAAAGTTTCTTTGCGCGCGGCTTTGTGGTATAATACGTAAAAAGCCCTTCGGGGCGCGGGCGGCGAGGAGATGGGGTATGAAGACTTTTGCCGAGTTGTATGAGCAGGCGGTTTCGCTGGCGCTGCGGGATGACCCCGCGGGCCTGGAACAATCGCTTTCCGAATACGACCCGAACCACCTGGATTGCCTTTTGCACCCGGCCAAGCACCCTCTGGTGATCCGCACCGGGGAATGCGACTGTCCCCGCGAGCAGCGCGCGGCCTGCATCGGCCGCTGTCCCTTTGACGCCATGAGCCTGGACGAGGCGGGAAACATCCGGATCGATCCGGAGAAGTGCATGGGCTGCGCGGACTGCATCGACGGCTGCGCGGGGGAAAAACTCAAGGCCTCCACCGACATTTTGCCGGCGCTGAAAGCGGTGCGCGGCGCCAAGGGGCTGGCCTACGCGCTGGTGGCCCCGGCGTTTCTGGGGCAGTTCACCAGCGCCGTCACGCCGGGTAAGCTGCGCTCCGCCCTCAAGGCGGTGGGTTTTGACGGCATGATCGAAGTGGCGCTCTTTGCGGACATCCTGACCCTCAAGGAGGCGCTGGAGTTTGACCGGAACATCCGCACCGAGGCCGACTATCAGTTGACCAGCTGCTGCTGCCCGATGTGGATCGCGATGATCCGCAAGATCTATCACGAGCTGATGCCCCACGTGCCCGGCTCCGTTTCGCCGATGGTCGCCTGCGCCCGGACGGTCAAGGCGCTCTATCCGGACGCGGTGACGGTGTTTATCGGCCCCTGCCTTGCCAAGAAGGCCGAGGCCCGGGAAAAAGACCTGGCCGGCGCGGTGGACTACGTGCTCACATTCAGCGAAATGCAGTCGATCTTTGACCTGCTGGGCATCGACCCGGCCCGGATGGAGGAGAGCGACAAGGACCATTCCTCCCGCGCGGGGCGCATCTACGCCCGGGTGGGCGGCGTCAGCGAAGCCGTGCGGGACACCGTGGCGCGGCTGAACCCCCATCGGGAGATCACCGTCAGGACGCGCCAGGCCGACGGCATTCCCGCCTGCCGGGCGATGATGAACGACATCCGCGCCGGCAACGGCGGCGGCAACTTCTACGAGGGCATGGGCTGCCGCGGCGGCTGCGTGGGCGGGCCGAGGGCGGTCACACCGGTGGAAGAGGGGCGCAAGGCCGTCAATGCCTACGGCGACGCGGCCCAGTACCGCACCCCCGCGGAGAACCCCTATGTGGTGGAGCTTTTGCACCGGTTGGGGTTTGACACCATCGAGGAATTGCTGGAAAAGGATGAAATCTTCACCCGCCATTTTGACTGATCGCGCTGTTTGAAGGCGCGGCGGGGCTGTTATACTATTCGGTACAGGCTTTCGCGGGGCGGAGGCAGGGGAGGAAGCGCGTGCACGAATTGCCCATCACCCAGCGGGTCATCGACATCGCATCCGAGGCGGCCAGGGCGCGCGGCGCCGGCAAGATCACCCAGATCCAGCTGGTAATCGGGGACGCCTCCGGCTACATGGCGGATTCCATAGAGCTGTACTTTAACCTCATCAGCGCGGGCAGCCTCTGCGAGGGGGCGAAGCTGTCGTTTGAGTTTGTCAAGTCCATGCTCCGGTGCGACACCTGCGGCCAGCTTTTTGAGCGCAAGCCCTTTGACTTCACCTGTCCCTCCTGCGGCGGCCAGGGCCGGCCCACGGAAATCGGCCGGGAATTTTATGTAAAGGCGATCGAGGTAGAAAAATGAGCCAGATTGACATCCAGGAGTCCATTTACAAGCGAAATGACGAGCTGGCGGCGGAGCTGAACCGCGAGCTCACCCAAAAGAACGTATTCTGCGTCAACGTGATGGGCGCGCCGGGGGTCGGCAAAACCAGCTCGCTGATCCGGCTGATCCCGCTGATGGACCGCAGGGCGGCCGTCATTGAGGGCGATATCGAATCCTCCATCGACGCGGAAAACCTGAAAAAGCTGGGCATTGACGCCCACCAGATCAACACCCACGGCGCGTGCCACCTGGATTCCCCGGTCATCCGGGAGGCGGCCGATATTGTCGATATGCGCGACGGATACCTCTTCATCGAAAACATCGGCAATCTCGTCTGCCCGGCGGAGTTCGTCATCGGCGAGCACATCAAGATGCTGATCACCGCCGTCACCGAGGGCAGCGACAAGCCCTACAAATATCCGCTGGCCTTTGAGAAGGCGGATGTCATCCTGATCAATAAGGCCGATCTCGCCCCCTACGTGGACTTTGACGAGGACTACTTCATGAAGGGCGTGCGCGCGCTGAACCCCTCCGTTCCCGTGTTCCGCGTGTGTTCCCGCACCGGCGAGGGCTTCCAAGAGGTGTCAACGTGGCTCAAGCACCGCGCGAATACCGCCAGGTAGTCTTTTCCGGGCTGGTGCAGGGCGTGGGCTTCCGTCCCTCGGTGCGGAAGATGGCGCTGGAGGCCGGGGTTTCCGGTTGGGTGAAGAACGCCGGCGGAAACGCCGAGTGCGCCTTCGTCGGAGATCATGCAAAAATCGACGCGCTGATCCGCGCCATAGAGGCGCGGTTTTCGATCTTTGGGAAAAAGGCGTCCGCGGTCGAGCCCTTCCAGGCGGAGGGCTTTGACATTCTCGAGAGCGGCGGTGCGCCGTCGGGCGCGGCGCTGCCCCGCATCGTCCCGCCCGACGCGCCGGTGTGCGATGATTGCCTCCGGGAAATGTACGACCCGGAAAACCGCCGCCACCGCCACCCCTTCATCAGCTGCTCCGCCTGCGGTCCCCGCTATTCGATCCTGAAGGCGCTGCCCTATGACCGGGCCACCACCACGATGGGCGCCTTTCCCATGTGCAAAGTCTGCGCCGGGGAGTACGCGCGCCTCGCCGACCGGCGTCTCCACGCCCAGACCATCGCCTGCCCGGACTGCGGGCCCCGGCTCTGGTACGAAAGGGCGGGCGCGGAACAGCCGGACCCGATTGCGTGCGCTGCCCGCGACATTCTGGCCGGCGGCATTGTGGCGGTGAAGGGCATCGGCGGGTACCACCTGACCTGTCTTGCGCAGCGGGAACCCGCGGAGCGGCTCAGGAGGATCAAGGGGCGCGAGGGGAAGCCCTTTGCGCTGATGTTTCGCGCCATGGAGGACATCGAGGCCGTCTGCCGCGTCAGCCCCGAGGCGCGCGCCCTCGTCACCGGTTTTGCCCGGCCCATCGCCCTGCTGCCTTTAAGGGGCGAGGCGTTTGATGAAAGCGTAACCCGCGGCAGCCTGGACTGCGGCTGTTTTTTGCCCTATACGCCGGTGCACCACCTCTTGATGGACGCGGTCGCCGCCGGCGGCGCCCGGGCCCTCATCATGACCAGCATGAACCGGAGCGGGGAGCCCCTGATCTGCGACGGGGCAGCGGCCCGTGCCTTCGCGCCTGGCGAGATCGCCGGTATTTTGGACAACGACCGGCCCATAGCAAACCCGCTGGATGACTCCGTGGCGCGGGTGATGGACGGCGCGCCGCAGATTCTTCGGCGGGCGCGGGGCTACGCGCCGCTGCCGCTGCCCCTGCCGGGCGCAGGGAACCTCGTGGCCGCGGGGGGCGATCTGAAGGCCGCCTGCTGCTATCTGCAGGACGGCTGCGCCTACCTGGGCCCCTACGTTGGGGATCTGGAGGACGAACGCTGCCACGGGCGCTACGCGGCCGTAGCAGACGGCCTGGGGGCGCTGCTGGGCGCCCGGCCGGCCCTGGCGGCGGCGGACATGCACCCGCGCTACTTCAGCCGGATCTGGGCGCAGCGGAGCGGGCTTCCAGTTGTGCCGGTGCAGCATCATCACGCCCACGTGGCGTCGGTGATGGCGGAATACGGCCTGACCCGCGCGGTCGGGGCCGCCTTTGACGGCACCGGATACGGGCCGGACGGCACGGTATGGGGCGGTGAGTTCCTGTATTGCGAAGGCGGCGGCTTTGTCCGCGCCGCGCACCTTCTGCCGGTGGTGATGGCGGGCGGCGACGAATCCATGCGGGACGCGGAAAAGACCGCCGCCTGCTACTGGGCGGCCAGCGGCCTCATGCCCGCCTACGCTGGGTGGGATGTGCTTGGGCGGGCGATTGAACGGGGGATCAACACCGTTCGCTCCTCCAGCATGGGCCGGCTCTTTGACGCGGCCTCAGCGATCCTCGGCATCTGCCGGAAGAACGGCTATGAGGGCGAGTGCGCCATCCTGCTGGAGCAGGCGGCGACCCTGGCGCTGCGATCGGGCGTCCGCCCCCGGGCGATGGCTTTTGAAGTGTACGAGGAGGGCGGCGTCCTCATCGCCGACTGGCGGCCGGTGATCCGCGCGCTGTCCTCGGGCGGCGACGTGCCGGCGCTGGCGCTGGGCTTTCACGAGGCGGTGGCGCGCCTGACGGAGCGCGTTCTGACCGACCTCGCCGCGCGCCGCGGCGTGAAGGACGCGGCGCTGACCGGCGGCGTGTTCCAGAACCGGCTGCTGACGGAACTGTGCCTGACCGGGCTTCGCGCCCGGGGGCTGAATCCCCTTCTCAACCGCCAGGTGCCGCCGGGGGACGGCGGGATCAGCCTGGGTCAGGCATTCATCGCATCGAGGTGATTTTCATGTGCGTCGCCGCTGCGGGCGTCGTGGTAACTCTGGACGGAGATTGGGCGAAGGTGGACGTGCTGGGCAACCGCGTCAGCGTGCACGCGGGGTTTGTCAACCCCAAGATCGGGGACTGGGTGCTGGTGCACGCGGGCTACGCGATGCAGCTGCTTACCCCGGAGGCGGCCCGGGAGATTGCCGCGCTCCACGAGGAAATCGGGGGGCCGCTATGACGGCGCGGCGGGCGCTTCAGCGCATCCGGCGCTACGACGGGCCGCCCCTTCGGATCATGGAGGTGTGCGGCACCCACACCGCCGCCATCGCGCGGGCAGGCCTTCGGTCGCTGCTTCCGGAAGGGGTTCGGCTGGTGTCCGGTCCGGGCTGCCCGGTGTGCGTGACCGAGCCGGGCTTTATCGACGCGCTGAACGAGATCGCCCTCAGGCCCGGCCATCGGGTGTTCGCCTTCGGCGACATGCTGCGGGTGCCGGGCAGCCGCATGAGCCTTTCCGGGGCAAAGGCCGCCGGCGGGCGGGTTTCCATGTTTCTTGGGCCGCACGACGTGATCGCCTACGCCGGGGCGCACCCGGAGGAGGTCTGCGTCGTGGCGGCGGTGGGGTTTGAAACCACCGCGCCCGTATACGCGCTGCTCATCCGGGAAGCCGAAAAGGCGGGGCTTTCCAACCTTCGCCTGGTTT
Source organism: Eubacteriales bacterium (assembly GCA_029974035.1). The sequence continues at coordinate 11,682 of JARKQG010000006.1, forward strand.
CGGCGCTCAAGACGATGATTGCGCCGCTGCGCCGCCTGGCCGCGGCGGAAAACGGCATTTCGGCTTTTCTGTGCCCGGGCCACGTGGCGGTGCTGACGGGGGCCCGCGCCTTTGAGCCGCTGGCGGCGGAGTTTCACAAGCCCTTCGTGATCGCGGGCTTTGAGGCGGCGGACATTCTGCTAGCGGTGGCGGAGATCCTCGATCAGCTTGCGTCCGGCGCCGCCCGGGCGGCCAACCTGTATCCCCGCGCCGTCACGCCGGAGGGCAACGCGGCCGCCATGGCGGCGGTGGCGGAGTGTTTCGCGCCATCGGACGCCCGCTGGCGGGGGATCGGGCTGATCCCGGAATCGGGTCTGGCGCTCCGGCGCGAATACGCGCGGTTTGACGCCTGGCCGGGAGAGCTGCCCCGGGGCACGGAAAACCCCGCCTGCCGCTGCGGCGATGTGATGCTGGGGCGCATGCTGCCCCCGGAATGTCCGCTGTTTTGCCGGGGCTGCGATCCCGGGCATCCGGTGGGCGCGTGCATGGTATCCGCGGAAGGGTCCTGCGGTATATGGGCCCGGGAGGAAGCGCTATGAGAATTGAAATGGCCCACGGCGGCGGCGGCGTCCAGACGGGCGAATTGATCCGCACCGTGTTTCAGAAGCATCTGTCCAATGAATACCTGGACCCCATGGGCGACGCGGCGGTGGTGACGGTGCCGGGGAACCGCCTGGCGATGACCACCGATGCCTTTGTGGTAAAGCCCCTGTTTTTCCCCGGCGGCGACATCGGCCGGCTCTCGGTGTGCGGCACGGTCAACGACCTTCTGATGGCGGGCGCGAAGCCCCTGTACCTGACGGCCTCCTTCGCCATTGAGGAGGGCATGGACGCGGACGCGCTGGAGGCGATTGCCCGGTCGATGCGCGCGGCCGCCGACGAGGCGGGCGTCAAAATCGTGGCGGGGGACACCAAGGTGGTGGACGGCAGCGGCGGCCTCATCATCACCACCGCCGGCGTCGGCGTGGTTTTGGGCGAACCGGTATCCATCGCCAACGCAAAGCCCGGCGACCGGCTGATCCTGTCGGGCAATCTGGGCGACCACCACGCGGCGATCCTGTCCAGCCGCATGGGCATTGAAAACGGCATCGTCAGCGACGAAGCGCCGCTCACCGAAATGGTGACCGCCCTCCGGAGCGCGGGCATTCCCCTCGGCGCCATGCGGGACGTCACCCGGGGCGGCCTGGCCACCATTCTGAACGAAATCGCCTCGGCCTCCGGCTGTGGAATCGAGCTGGAGAAGGCGCAGCTTCCCGTCGACCGCGCGGTGCGCGGCCTTTGCGAGATCCTGGGCCTGGACCCGCTCTACATGGGCAACGAGGGCAAAATGGTGGCCGTCGTACCGGAGGGGCGCGCCGACGAGGCGCTAAAGATCATCCGCGCCAGCCGCTACGGCGAGAACGCGCGGTGCGTCGGGCGCGTGAAAGCGGGGAAGGGCGTGACGCTGATTACGGAGCTGGGCGGACGGCGGATGCTGCCGCCGCTCTCCGGCGAAGGCCTTCCGAGAATCTGCTGAGGAATGCAAAAAAGGCCCCGCGGGGGCCTTTTTTTGATGGGCGCTACCGTCCGATGCCTTTTTCGATGGCGCGCCGGAGGGCGGCGCAGAGCTCGTCCACCGCGGCGGCGACCGGGGAAGTCATCGGGCCGTCAAAATCCATGCTCTGCCACTGGACGCCCAGCAGGAGCGTCCTGGCGCCTGTCCCGTCCGACAGGTAGTTGATCAGCACCTTGAGGGGCAGCATGTGCGAGAGGAAGGTGGGCCCACCCACCTTTTCCGGCGGGATCTCGACGATTTCGCCGGGCGCCGCGCCCACATCCGCCGCATCGATCAGCAGCATGTGGGTGGGCCGGAAGGCGCGAATCTGGCCGCTGAAGTTCTCCGGCGCAGTCTCGCCCGGGCAGAACAGAAGCTCCGGGTGCGCGCCCCCGGAGTATTCCGCCGCCAGCCGGGTCACGACCTCCATGCCCGCGGCGTCGTCCGCGCGGAGCGTGGAGCCCGCGCCGATCACCGCCAGGCGCTCTGCGCCCGCGAGCCATTCCTGTAAGCGCGAATGGATGTCCACGGCTCAGATTTCCACCGTCAGCGACTTTTTGTCCGCGCTGGCCAGCTCGAAATTCTGGGTGTTTTCCAGCGCGTTTTTGTTGCAGGTGTCCACGCACTGCCCGCAGTAGAGGCACTTGTCCAGGTGTACGATGGCCTTGAACTGCTTGTCTGCCACCTTTTCAATGGTGATGGCGTTGGCCGGGCACACGCGCATGCACAGCTTGCAGCCCACGCAGCGGTCCGGATGGAACTTCAGCGCGCCGCGGAACTTATCGGGAACCTGCGCGTGCACGGCCGGATAGAGCACCGTATCCGTCTTCTTGGCCATCATGCCCAGCAGGAAGGGGACCATTTTACCGGGAGTGTTATGCATCAGAGAAGCGCTCCTTTGACGATCAGGTCGATGAGGATCTGGGCGAGGGAAACCGGCGCCAGCACCTTCCAGCAGAAGGCGATCATCTGGTCGAGCCGGAAGCGGGCGAGGGCGGCGCGCATCAGCGCCAGCAAAAAGACCACGACGAACAGCTTCACCAGGAACAGCAGAAAGCCGATCAGCGCGTTGCCCCCGATGAACACCGGGAAGAACACCGCCGAAATCAGCGCCGCCACCACCACGAGCTCGGTGCTGAGCGTCATCTTGAACATGGCCAGCAGGCGTCCGCTGTACTCGGTGAACGTGCCGCCGACGATTTCGGTTTCGGCGTCCGGGATGTCAAAGGGTGCGCGCTCCAGCTTGCCCTGGGCCGTAATGAGGGACACGCAAAAGGCCGGGATGTTCACAAGAAGAAGCGCCGGGTGCTGGTGGTAGAACTGGGTGATGCCGCTGATCGACCAGGTTCCCGCCAGAAGCGCCGGGCCGAGCAGCGCCATGTACAGCGGCACCTCGTAGGCGAACAGCTGCGTCATCGCGCGGATCGCGCCCAGCTCTGCAAAGAGCGACTTGGAAAACCAGCCCGCCAGGAAAAACGTCAGCGTCGGGATGGTCAGAAAGTACATGACGACGATCAGATCGCTGTCAAAGGGGTGGAGCGAGGTGACGCTCCAGATGGGGATGTAGAGAAACGCCGCGCAGGTGGCCGCGAAGGCGAACACCGGGATCGAGCTGAACAGGCGCGGGTCGGCGTCGCAAGGGATGATGGTCTCCTTCGACAAAAGCTTCAGAAGGTCCGCCAGCGGCTGGTACCACGGCGGGCCGATCCGGTTTTGCATCCGCGCGTAGAGCTTGCGGTCGACGTACTCAAACATCAGCGACAGCGCGCCGAGAAAAAGAAATCCCGGAAAGATCACGATTTGAAACAGGGCAAGCCACACGCCGATCATTCTCCCCTCAGATTTTTGTTGGCGGCGGTCAGGTCCACACCCTGCTTCGCGTACCAATCCACGCTGTATTTCCGAAGGCCCTCCCAGTCAAACACCCGCGACTGGCCGGACGAACCGTCCACGACGCGCACGGAGCGGTCCGTGCAGGAAAAGCACGGATCGATGGCCGCGATGACGATGGGCACGTCCGCGAGGTACCCGCCCTCGATCATGTGGGTGATGGCGGCCAGGTTGGCCAGCGTTGGGGCGCGCACCTTGACGCGGTCGGGCTTGTCGGTGCCGTTGGAGCGGGTGTAATGGATGTCCTCGCCCCGGGGCGCCTCATAGCGCATGATGGATTCGCCCGCCGGAATCCGCAGCGGCACCTTGACGGAAATCGGGCCTTCCGGCATCTGATGGATGATCTGCCGGATCATCTTGTAGCTCTCCATCAGTTCCCGGACGCGGACCACCGTGCGGCCGAACACATCCGCGTGGTCGTCGGTGATGACCTCAAAATCCAGCTCCGGATAGATGCCGTTGGGATCGTCGCGGCGCACGTCCCGCTTGACGCCGGAGGCGCGCAGCACCGGCCCGGTGGCGCCCAGGCGCAGCCCGTCCTCCCGGGACAGCTTGCCCACGCCCGCCAGGCGCTGGGCCACGGTTTCCTCGCCCAGCACGGCTTTTTCATAGTATTCGGTGCGGGCCTGGAGCGCGTCCGCCGCCTCCAGCACCTTCTGGGCCTGTTCGGGGGTAATGTCGCGGCGCACGCCGCCGATGGCGTTCATGCCGTCGTTGATGCGGTTGCGGGTCAGCATCTCCAGGGTGTCCATGATGATCTCGCGGTCGCGCCAGGCGTACATGAAAAGCGACATGAAGCCGATCTCATGGCCCGCGATGCCCAGCCAAAGAAGGTGGCTGTGGATGCGCTCCAGCTCGCCCACCAGCGCGCGCAGGTACAGCGCGCGGCGGGGGACCTCCGCGCCCGCCAGCGCTTCCACCGTCTGCACATAGCAGGTGGAATGGGAGTGGGAGCAGATGCCGCAGATGCGCTCCAGCAGGTAGATGTTCTGCACGTAGGTGCGGCTCTCGGCGGCCTTTTCCATGCCGCGTTGGTTGTAGCCCAGCGCCACGGCGGCAGCGGCCACGCGCTCGCCGTCCAGCAGCAGGTTAAAGCTCTCGGGCTCCTCCAGCGCGGGGTGCTGCGGCCCCAGCGGGATCATGATCTTGTTGTCTCGTTCCATGGTCACACCCCCTTCGCGGGTTCGGAAATTTTGGGTTGAGCGGTCAGCTCCGGATAGGTCTTTCGGGCGATGCCGGGCTTCCAGTCCTTGCGCATCGGGTATTCGCCCTTGGGCCAGTTGTCGGGCAGCGGGTACTGTCTGCCGGGTGTCAGCCCCTCCACCTTGATCCCCAGAAGGCCCTCCAGCTCCCGCTCGTAGAAGGTGGCGCCGTTAAAGACGGGCAGCACCGTTTGGATGGACACCGGGTCCTCCCGGCGGGTCTTGAACTTCAGCGTCAGCAAAATGCCGCCGGGCTCCGCCACGTGGTAGAGAAATTCAAAGTTCTCGCCGGTATCGAGCCCCGTGATGGTGCACAGGTGGTCAAAGCCCAGTTCTTCCTTCAAAAACCGCAGCGCGTCCATGAAGTCCGCCTCGGGCACGCTCAGATAAATCCGGTTGTGCTTTATGACGGCCTGATCCGCGTCCAGGCCGAAGCGCTCGGCGAGGCGGCCCAGCACGCCCTGCTCCCGTTCATACGTCAATTCCATACCCTGCCTCCTCACGCCTGACCGGCTTTGCTCGTTTCCTCCGGAGTCCCGGGGGCCTCCGGGCCGGGGGCTGCGGCCTCGTCCGGCTTTTTTTCCGTATTCTCCAGCGTCTTGAGCAGCTTCACCACGCCGTCGATGATGGCCTCGGGCTTGACGGGGCAGCCGGGCACGTACATGTTGACGGGGATGGCGGTGTCAATGCCGCCCTCCACGCAGTAGCAGCCGTCAAACACGCCCGCGGAGCAGGCGCAGGTGCCCACCGCGATGACAAACTTGGGCTCGGGCATCTGCTGATAGATGGTCACCAGGCGGTCGCGCTGCTGCATCGTGACCGGGCCGGAGCAGACCAGTACGTCCGCGTGGCGGGGAGACCCCTTGAGCTGGACGCCAAAGCGCTCCACGTCGTAGCGCGGGGTCAGCGCCGCCAGCACCTCAATGTCGCAGGCGTTGCAGGCGCCGGAGTTGAAGTGGATGATCCAGGGAGACTTCAGCCGGGCCCAGTTGATGATGCGTTCGATCGTCTTCATGAAATCACCTCCGCAGCAGCATGAACAGCGAAAGCACCGTCACGCCCAGGTACACCGCCGACGTGACCGTGAGGCCCGCGGGATCGGTGGCCACCACCAGCACGACCACGTGCATGATGGTGAAGAAAAACGCGAATTTGAAAAACTCGGTATAGTCCGGCTGGCCCTGGTTTTCCTCCATGTTTTCGCCGCAGGCGTAGGCCTGCATCTTTCCCTCGGAGTCCTGGCCGTGGGCGGAAAACCGCTTGGCGACCATAGACAGCGCAAAGGAAACCAGCAGCAGTACGAAAAAGGTCACCGGCGGCGACATGAGAAAGCTTTCCATCGGATGCCTCCATCCATTCGTCAGATTGCGTTGGGCGCTACCCCTTCAGGTTGTTGAGCTTGTCGGTCATCAGCGAGCCGTTGTTGCGGTAGACGCCGAACAGGATGCCCGTGGCGATGACCAGCAGCATGACCTCGACGACGATGATCGTGATCACGAAGGATTGGGCCATGCCCATCTTGCCGGTCTCATACCCGGCGCCGATCATCACCAGTGTGACGGCCTTGGTGAGCACCTCCACCGAAAGCAGGATGCGCAAAAGGTTCCGCGTCACGATGATGCCGTACACGCCCACCGCGATCAAAAGCGCCGCGCCGATCAGAAACAGCGTATACAAAAGGCTCACAGCTTGTCGCCCTCCTTGAAGAAGATCAGCACGCCGAACACGCCGGCCAGCGCGATCACGATCTGGCCCAGAAGGTCGGCCTGGCGCTCGTTCCAGAACACGGCGGCCTCCGCGTCGCCGGCGACATGGGGGACGGTGGCGGGGATCAGTTCGCCCAGGTGGGGCAGCATCAGCGCAAGCCCCGCAACGGCGAGGGCGATCAGCACCACCGGCAGCAGGCGGAAGCGCCTGCGGCGCTCCTCGCGATGCCGCTCGACTTCCTCCTTGGTGCGCAGCTTGGTCATCGAAATGGTGCTGATAAACACCACCGTAATCAGGCCGGCGCAGACGGAGAGTTCAAACACCGCCGCCAGCGGCGCCTTGAGCATGAACAGAAGGATGGTCAGCACCGCGCTGAGCGCGGCCAGCGCCACCGCGGCCTTCAAAAGGTCCCGGAGCATCACGGTCAGCAGGGCGGTTATGATGAGCCCCGCCAGGAGTAGGATGATCACCGTCAGGTTCAATTCTTTACACCTTCCATCGCAAGGATGTCGTCAGATCAGGCCTTTGCCCCTGAGATAGATGAGCAGCAGCGGAAACAGAAGCCCCGCGATCACGTTGACGGCGGAAAGAACAACCTCCACGAGCCGCATGGCGCCGTCACACTCGGTGACAGCCTCCATTTCGGGCGAGGGCTTTCCGAAAAACACCTTCTTCTGGAGTATAAGAAAATACCCCAGCGTCAGCGCGCTCAAACACAGCGCCGCAATGGCGAGCCCGGGGGACACCTGCCACACCGCCATCACGATGATGAGCTTCGACCAGAACCCCGACAGCGGCGGGATGCCCGACATCGACATCAGGCCCAGAATGGAGCTGATGCTGGTAAAGGGCATCACCTTGCCCAGGCCGCCCATCTGATCCATATCGCGGGTGCCCGTCTGGTGGTAGACGGCGGCGGCATCCACAAACAGGAGCGACTTGAACGTGGCGTGGTTGAAAAAGTGCATCACCGCACCGACAAAGCCCAGCGCCGACCCCGTGGACACCCCCAGCACGATGTAGCCGATCTGGCTGACCGAGGAGAAGGCCAGCATGCGCTTGATGTCCTTCTGGCCGATGGCGCCCAGCGCGCCCACCAGGATGGACACCACGGACAGGATCGCCAGCGCGGTGCCGACCTTGGCGTCGTTTTGAAACACATCCCGGTAGACGCGCATCAGCGCGTACACGCCGGACACCTTGATGACGACGCCCGCCAGCACCACCGAAACCGGCGACGGCGCGGAGGAGTGGGCGTCCGGCACCCAGGTGTGGAACGGCACCACGCCGGACTTGATCGAAAGGGCGATCACAAAAAGCAGAATCGCCGCGTTCAGCATCACCGGGTAGTGGCCGCCGAGCGAGGATACGTAGGCCGCGACGCCCGCGTAGGAGGTTTCGCCCGACAGCGTGAACAGGAAGGCGATGGCGAGCAGCATCATCGCGGTGGCCAGCGCGCTCATCAGGTAGTACTTGAAGGCGCCCTCCAGTTCGTCCCGCTTTTTGTCAATGGCGATCAGGAGGAACGAGGCCGCGCCCGTCACTTCGATGAAAACGTACAGGCTGAAGATGTCGGTGACCATCACCACGCCGTTCATGCCCATCATCAGAAGAAGCAGCGCGCTGCCAAAGCTGAAGCGGCTCGCGTGGATGGTGCCGGTGGCCACCAGCGCCGTGGCGCAGGCGATGAAGCCGATGATCGTCAGCACGATCGCGCCGAAGGCATCCACCGAAAACGTGCCGAAAAAGGTGGAGGCCAGGGGGGCGTTCGTTTGAATGACTTTCGCAAGATCCCAGGCGCCCAGCGCCACCTGAACCAGCGCGACGCCCGCCGCAATCCAGAGCGCGGACCAACGGCTGTTCCAGGTCAGAATGTTCAGGATCACCACCGCCGCCAGCGGGATCCCAATGAAAAGAAACGGCACGAGCTTTTCCTCCTTAAACTTGAGGGGATTCCGTCAGGACAGCGCGAAGATCGCGATGACGATCACCACGCCCCAAAGCACCCAGATCACATAGCGGGACTGGCTGCCGTTGTGCGCGCGCTTGACAAGCCCCGAAAGCGCGCCGACAAACCACACCACCGCCACGTCGTAAAACCAGCTGATGGCGTCGTTGATCACAAGGGAGATCCTTGCGTAAAAGCGAAACGCCCTCCGGGCGACGGGGTAGGGGTCGCAAAAGGTGGTTTCCAGCCAGGCCAGCGCGCCGTCCATCTCGGTGACGGGTTCGTCTTTCACCCTGGAGGCCTCAAAAAGGGCGGTGTGGCGCGCAAAGCCCAACGCGCCGATGCCCGCGAAGATCGCGCCCACCAGCGACACCAGCGAAAGCATCAGGCCCAGGATACCGTCCGCGATCCGGTAGACCGCTCCGGAAAAGGCCACCGCCACGGCCGCAAGCGCGGCGGCATAGTAGGCGCCGACGGCGAGGGGGGCCTTGTGCCCCGGCGCGCCGTCCAGCGCGCCTGCCGCCAGGAACAGTACAAAGCCTGCCGCCGCCGCCGCGATGGCCGCGTAGGTAAACACGCCGCCGGCGGAGGAGGTGACGCCCAGTACCAGCGCGCCGCCCTGGGCCAGGTTCAGCGCGATCGCAAGCTTTTTATAGCTGCCCGCGGTCAGCGACAGCATGCCGGAGAGGAGCACCGTACCCGCGCCCAGGACCAGCACGAGCAGCAGCGGCCACGCGTCCCGGCCCATCTCAAACATGCCCGGGAATTTTGAAAGCAGGTTTGCGCCCATCAGCAGGTTCAGCGCGCCGGGAACCAGCGCCATAAACGGCGCGGGCGCGACCCCGGACGCCCTGCCGATCCACCCGTGGAAGGGAATCACGCCCAGCTTCGCCGCGGCGCCCACCGCCATCAGAAGAAAGCCCGCGGTGCCCGGGGCGTTCATCGGCACGTGCATCGCGTCCATGGTCATGGTTTCGGCCGCGTGGCCGGCCAGGGCCATGCCCAGGATCATGCACAGATCGGTGAGCGCGGCGGTAAAGACCGCGCGCACCGAGACCCTCCAGGCGCCTTCGCCGCCGGATTGGATCATGACGAACATCGGCGCCCACATCGCCTGCCAGAAAAAGAGCATGGCGATCAGGTTGTTGGCCATGATCGCGCCGTTGGCCATCGCCAGCGCCATCAGAACGCAGCCGTCAAAGAGCCGGCCGGCGTCGGCCCTGCGAATGAGCGCGTAGATTGCCAGAAGAAACGCCAGCGCCGACGCGGCAATCACCAGCGCGCCGCCGGATGCCGTCAGCTTCAGCGAAAAGTCCATGCCCCACAGCGCCCAGGGGCGGGTATATTCCAGCGACTGGCCCGCCACAAAATCCGCGAGGGCAAATGTCGCGGCGGCGCCCAGTGCCAAAAGCGCCCGGCGAGGATGTCGCAGGCCCTCGGGCAGCATAAAGATCAGGGCGCCAAACGCGGATGGCAGCACCACCAGCATCAGGGGGAGAAGAGAATCCATGGTCACATTCATCCGATGATCACCGCCATTTGCTGAACAATCGCCTGTACCCAAACCGCCGGGTAGTAAATCAGGATACCGCTGGCGATGGAAAGCGCCGCCAGCAGCGCCACGGAGTATTCCATCGTCCCCCGGCCCTCATGGGCGGGGTGCTCCGCGTGGGACTGCCCCAGGAACACCCGGTAAAACGCGCGCATCAGGTAGAGCACCGTCATCACCGCGCCCAGGATGAACACCGCGGCAATCCAGGGGTGCCCGGCCTCCACCGCGCCGTGGATGACCATGTCCTTGCTGAAAAACCCGCCAAAGGGCGGCACGCCCATGACCGAGAACGCGCAGAGGAAGAAGGAGACCGCCGTCCAGGGCATGGTCCTGGCCAGGCCGCCCATCTTTCGGATGTCCTTGGTGTGCAGGCTGTGTTCCACGATGCCCGCGCACAGGAAGAGCCCCGCCTTGGAGATCGCGTGCATCAGGATGTACATCAGCCCGCCCGCCAGCGCCGCCTCGCCGCCGATGGAGAGGCCCAGAAAGATAAAGCCGATCTGGCTGACGGTGGAGTAGGCGACGATGCGCTTGATGTCGTTTTCCGCGATGGCTGCGCCGGCGGAGAGCATCGCGCTGACGGCGGCGATCACCGGCATCGCGGTATTCCAGAAGGCGTCAATGCGGAATGTAACGGCAAAGAGCCGCGCGTAGACGTACACGCCGATCTTCACCAGCACCGCCGCGTGCAGAAGGGCCGTGGCTGGGGTCGGCGCCACGCCCGCGTCGGCCAGCCAGGAGTGCAGCGGTAGCGTCGCGGACTTCGAGAGAATGCCAAAGAGGATCAGTACCACCGCGGCGTTGGAAATCTCCTTGCCCCGCAGCTGCAGAAGATCCATCGTTCCGTGCTGGAAGTAGACCATCAGAAATCCCGCCAGCATCACCAGCGCGCCCACGCCGGTGATCAGAAACGCCTTGTTGGCGCGGCGCACGTATTCCTTCTCTCGGAAAAAACCGATCAGCCGCCAGCACGCCAGCGCCGACAGCTCCCAAAACCCGTAGAGAAAGACGAGATTGGTGGTCATCGTAATGCCCATCATCGCGCCCAGAAACATCACCACGTAAAAGTAGTACTCGTTCTGGTTCTCGTAGTGTCCAAGGTAGCCGTAGGAATACACGACGATGATCAGCCCCAGGAAGGAGGAGATCAGCGCCATGAACACCGCCAGGCCGTCCGCGTGAAAGCCAAAGCTCAGCCCGAGGGGCAGCATGATATCGAAGGAATGGGGCGCGCCGGACAGCGCCGTCGGTAGCATGGATATCAAAAGCCCAAAGGGCACCGCGACGTATACCAGCGCCATCGCGTTCCGGACCTTTTCCGACGCGCGTCCGATCAGCGGCAGCGTACACGCGCCGATCAGCGGAACAAACACGACGAAAAGCAATAGGGTGGGACCAGTCATCTTTTATACCCCCTGCGCCAACTTGGCGGCATTCGTGGTTCAGCCACCGGGCTTCATCGGTCTTAAAAGCGCAGGTTTGACAGCGCCCATAAAGACCAAATGTCATTATAGACCGCACGGTGTCCGCCCGTCAATGGTGATATGAAAACATATCTACCAATTATATAGGCCCTTAGATGGCATGCGTGCATCCGGACAACGGCGTCCATGCCTGCATTCATACCCTCGTTCCGATCGGCCAAACCGGGCGCCCGCTCGGGGGTCGGAGGCGGGCCGTCCGCCGGAAATACTGCGTGGAAAGAATAATTATGCGCGCCGATCCATCAATAAATATTGCGGGATCGATTGGTTTTCCCCGGCATGCCCCGGGTTTTTTGCGCCAAGTGCGTGTGAATGTATGCACACTTCGTTAAAAATGAAATTTTTTGCCCGCGGCTCCGTCAAAAAATCCGCCGGAACTTCATAAAGATTTCGAATTCTCCCCTTTATTTTTGGATCGGAGGTATGCTATAATTAAGATGGCCGAATTTGAGACGTAAGGAGCGAAAAACATGACGAAAAATAAGAAACTCTTGCAGTGGGTTGACGAAGTCAAAGATATGTGTCAGCCGGATTCCGTCTATTGGTGCGACGGTTCCGAAGAGGAATACCAGCGCATTCTCAAGAGCATGGTGGATTCCGGTGCCGCCATTCCGCTCAACCCCGAGAAGCGCCCGGGCTGCTACCTGTTCCGCAGCCATCCCTCCGATGTGGCGCGGGTCGAAAACCGCACTTTTATCGCCTCCAAACGGAAGGAAGACGCCGGCATCACCAACAACTGGGTCGATCCGGAGGAATTGAAAAAGACGATGCGCGCGCTGTACAAGGGCTGCATGAAGGGCCGCACGCTGTACGTCATCCCCTTCTCCATGGGCCCCATCGGCTCGCCCATTTCCAAAATCGGCGTGGAGATCACCGACAGCCCCTACGTCGTGGCCAACATGCGGATCATGACCCGCACGGGCCAGGCCGTGCTGGATGTGCTGGGCGACGAGGGCGAATTTGTGCCCTGCCTGCACTCCGTCGGCGCGCCGCTTGAGCCGGGCCAGAAAGACGTCGCGTGGCCCTGCGCGCCCATTGAGCAGAAGTATATCAGCCATTTTCCCGAGGACCGCACGATCTGGTCCTACGGCTCCGGCTACGGCGGAAACGCGCTTCTGGGCAAGAAGTGCTTCGCGCTGCGCATCGCGTCCGTCCAGGCCCGCGACGAGGGCTGGATGGCCGAGCACATGCTGGTACTGCGCCTGACCGACCCCAAGGGCAACGTGAAATACATCACCGGCGCGTTCCCCAGCGCCTGCGGCAAGACCAACCTGGCCATGCTGATCCCCACCGTCCCCGGCTGGAAGGTCGAGACCGTGGGCGACGACATCGCCTGGATGAAGTTCGGCAAGGACGGCCGTCTCTACGCCATCAACCCCGAGGCGGGCTTCTTCGGCGTGGCGCCGGGCACTTCCGAGCAGTCCAACCCCAACGCGATGCACACCATTACCAAGAACACCATCTTCACCAACGTGGCGCTGACCGACGACGGCGACGTGTGGTGGGAGGGCATCGGCACCCCCGCGCCGGATCACCTGATCGACTGGAAGGGCAACGACTGGACGCCCGACAGCAAGGAGCCGGCCGCCCATCCCAACGCCCGCTTCACCACGCCCGCCAGCCAGTGCCCCTCCATCGCGCCCGAATGGGAGGATCCCAACGGTGTGCCGATTTCCGCCATCCTGATCGGCGGCCGCCGGCCCTCCACCATCCCGCTGGTGAACGAGAGCTTTGACTGGAAGCACGGCGTGTTCCTGGGCTCCATCATGGGTTCCGAGATCACGGCCGCCGCCATCTCCTCGAAGATCGGCCAGGTGCGCCGCGATCCCTTCGCGATGCTGCCCTTCATCGGCTACAACGCGACGGACTACCTCCAGCACTGGCTGGACATCGGCGAGGCCACCGAGGCCAACAAGCTGCCGAGAATCTTCTACGTCAACTGGTTCCGCAAGAGCCCGGAGGGTAAGTTCCTGTGGCCGGGCTACGGCGACAACAGCCGCGTGCTCAAGTGGATCGTGCAGCGCGTATCCGGCGAAATCGGTGCGGAGCAAACCCCCATCGGCCTCCTGCCCAAGAAGGAAGACCTGGATATCAGCGGCCTTGAACTCAAGGAAGGCGCGCTGGATGAGCTGCTCAAGGTGGACAAGGAAGGCTGGAAGGCCGAGGTCGAGTCCATCAAGGAGTACTACGCCAAGTACGACGGCAAGCTGCCCAAGGAGATGTACCACCAGCTGGATGCGCTGGAAGCGCGCGTCAACAGCTGAGGCGCATTCCCGGAGGCGAAGCGTTGACCGGGTCTAAACCGCCGGAAACCCATTTGGGTTTCCGGCGGTTCTTTCGCTTTTCGGGGGGCGTGCCGCCTTTATCCGCCTTGCGATGGGGCCGGAGGCATGCGCCTTACCGCGGGTTGACGATGTTGACCGGCGCGCCGCCGAGGAAGGCGCGCAGGTTGTCCGCCGCGATGCCCATCAGCCGCTTGCGGGATTCCCGGGGCGCCCAGGCGATGTGGGGCGTGATGAGGCAGTTTTTCGCCCGGAGCAGCGGGTTGTCCGCCCGGATAGGCTCTTCGTCCACCACATCCAGCCCCGCGGCGTACACGTGCCCGTCGTTCAGCGCGTCCGCCAGATCCCTTTCGACGACGAGGGGGCCGCGCCCGGTGTTGATCAGGATCACGCCGGGCTTCATTTTCGCAATTGCGGCGCGGTCGATCATGCCGCGGGTCTCTTCCGTCAGCGGGCAGTTGAGCGAGATCACGTCCGAGCGGGCGTAGAGCGCGTCCAGCGTCACAAATTCGATCGGGCCGCGGCAGTCTCCCGGGACCGTTCGGGTGTGGGAAATCACGCGCATGCCAAAGGCCGCGGCGATCCCGGCGGTCGCCCGGCCGATGCGGCCAAAGCCGACGATGCCCATTGTCTTTCCGGCCAGCTCGACTTGCGGGGTTTCCCAAAAGCAGAAATCCGGGCTTTCACTCCAGCGCCCCGCGTGGACGGCCGCGGAGTGGTGCTCCGGGCGGTGGCACAGCGCCAGCAGCAGCGCGAACACAAACTGCGCCACGGCGTCGGTGCCGTAGGCGGGGACATTGGCCACCGGGATGCCCCGCTCCCGGGCGGCCGCAACATCCACCACGTTGTAGCCGGTGGCCAGTACGCCGATAAAGCGCAGGTTCGGGCAGGCGAAGATCGTCTGCCGCGTGAGCGGCGTCTTGTTGGTGTAGACGATCTCGGCGTCCGCCATTCGCGCTGCCGTCTGCTCCGGGGCAGTCCGGTCATAAACCGTCAATTCGCCCAGTGCCTCCAAATCCGCCCAGCTCAGGTCGCCGGGGTTCAGGGTATGGCCGTCCAGTATCACAATCTTGGGCATGGCTTGCTCCTTAAACGCCGGAAAGGCGCCCGAGCTGATTGAGCGCTTCCGGAGCGTGTTATATATGGAACATGATATTGCATTTCAGACCCGATCGAAAGCGGCCGAAGGCAATTTTTTTGTGAAGTCCCTCTCCTTTCTTTTTTTGTTCCATTTGACTGTTTTCCACGCAATCCTTGTGTTTGGGGATTCCAGACCCCGGTGGGGGTTGGAAATACATCATGAAAGGGGTGTTTCAATGGACGAGAAAAAACTGACCACCGCAACCGGAGCGCCGGTCGCCAACAACCAGGATTCGCTCACGGCGGGTCCCCGCGGGCCAATGCTGCTGCAGGACGTATGGTTTCTCGAGAAGATGGCGCATTTTGACCGCGAAGTCATCCCGGAGCGGCGCATGCACGCCAAGGGCTCCGGAGCGTTTGGCAAGTTCACCGTCACCAATGACATCACGAAGTATACCCGCGCCAGGGTGTTCTCCGAAGTGGGCAAGGAGACGCCGGTTTTTGTGCGCTTCTCGACCGTCGCCGGAGAGCGCGGCGCGGCGGATGCCGAGCGCGATATCCGCGGCTTTGCCATCAAGTTCTACACCGAAGAGGGCAACTGGGACCTGGTGGGCAACAATACGCCCGTGTTCTTCATCCGCGACGCGCATCACTTTTCCGACCTCAACCACGTGGTCAAGCGCGACCCCAGGACCAACATGCGTTCCCCGCAGAACAACTGGGACTTCTGGACCATGCTGCCCGAGGCGCTGCACCAAGTGACCATCGTCATGAGCGACCGCGGCCTGCCCGACGGCTACCGCCACATGCACGGCTTTGGCAGCCATACCTACAGTCTTATCAGCGCGGACGGCGTGCGTCACTGGATCAAGTTCCACTTCCGCACCCACCAGGGCATCAAGAACCTGACCGACGCCGAGGCGGAGGCGATCGTCGGAAAGGACCGCGAAAGCGCGCAGCGCGATCTGTTTGAAGCCATCGAGCGGGGCGATTTCCCGCGCTGGACGATGCAGATCCAGATCATGACGGAGGCGCAGGCCAGGAATCACCGGGAAAACCCCTTTGACATCACCAAGGTGTGGAGCCACAGGGATTACCCGCTGATTGACGTGGGCGTGCTGGAGCTCAACCGCAACCCGGACAACTACTTCGCCCAGGTTGAACAGGCCGCCTTCAGCCCCGCCCACATTGTGCCGGGCATCGGCCTTTCCCCGGACAAGCTGCTGCAGGGGCGCGTCTTCTCCTACGGCGACGCGCACCGCTACCGGCTCGGCGTCAACAACGACCAGATCCCCGTCAACCGCCCCATCGTCCCCGTGCACAGCTACCATCGGGACGGCATGATGCGGGTGGACGGCAACTACGGCGCGACGCTGGGCTACGAGCCCAACAGCTACGGCGAATGGGCCGAACAGCCGGACTTTGCCGAGCCGCCGCTGGATCTGTCCGGCTTTGCGGACCGCTTCAGCCCCTACGGCGACGACGACGACTGCTTCTACCAGCCGGGCAACCTGTACCGCCTGATGACCGAGGAGCAAAAGTGCGCGCTGATCGAGAACACGAAAAACAGCATCATGCCGGTGACGATGAACATCAAGTACCGGCACGCCGCGCACTGCCATATGGCCGACCCGGACTACGGCGCGCGCATTGCCGCGGCGCTGGGCCTTGACATGGAAAAGGTGCTGCCGTTGACGAAGCTCACCCACAAGGAGCGCATGGCGGCGACAAAGGCTGGGACATTCGAATAGCGCGCATTTGCCCCGCGCCCGCCGGCACGCCGGCGGGCGCGCGTTTTGCGTCGCGGTTGACATGCGCAAGCACCGGTGTTATATTTTGAAAAAAGACTGGCCGGAGGTGTGGACATGAAAGCTCTTTTCATCGGCGGGACCGGCACCATCAGCAGTCCCATTTCGTACTTTGCCGCCAGCGGCGGCTGGGAACTCTACCTGCTCAACCGAGGCAGCCGGGGACTGCCGGAAGGTGCGGCCCAGATTCGGGCCGACATCCGCGACGAGGATGCCGTGCGCGAGAAGATCTCGGGCATGCGCTTTGATGTGGTCGCGGACTTTATCGCCTATACTCCGGATGATGTCGAGCGGGATTTCCGCCTCTTTGGGGGAAAGACGGCCCAGTACATCTTCATCAGCTCCGCCTCGGCCTATCAAAAGCCGCTGGCCAGCCCCTTTGTCACGGAGAGCACGCCGCTATTCAACCCGTTCTGGCAGTATTCCCGCGACAAGATCGCCTGCGAGCAGCTTTTGACGGATCTGTACCGCCGGGAGGGCTTCCCGATCACCATCGTGCGCCCCAGCCACACCTACGGCGAGCGGGCGGTGCCGGTGGCGCTGCACGGGGGGAAGGGCTCATACCCGGTCATCCGGCGCATGAAGCAGGGCAAGAAAGTGATCGTCCCCGGCGACGGCACATCGCTCTGGACGCTCACATGGAACGAGGACTTTGCGTGGGCGTTTCTGGGCCTGATGGGCAACATCCACGCCGTCGGCGAAACCTATCAGATCACATCGGACGAATCGCTGACCTGGAACCAGATCTACCACACCGCCGCCGCCGCGATGGGCGTCGAGGCGCGCCTGGTGCACATTCCCTCGGACGTGCTGGGTGCGAAGAACCCGGACTGGAAGGGCGGCCTCGTCGGCGACAAGGCCAACAGCGTCGTCTTTGACAACGCGAAAATCAAGCGTGCCGTGCCCGACTTTAAGGCGTGCACCCGCTTTGACGAGGGCGTCCGCGTGGCGCTGGAGTACATTGACGGGCATCCCGAGTGCCAAACGGAGGACCCGGCGTTTGACGACTGGTGCGATCGGATGATCGAGGCCTGGGAACGCGCTGTCGAATCGCTTCCGCGCTTCCATTGAGAAACCAATCGGGTCCGGCGCGCGTCTAATCGAACATCAGGGCGAATTTCGCCATATAATCTTCGATTTGGGAATCCTCAGGAGGTGTTTCCATGAAGGGCAAGCGGATTTTGACGGGCATTCTGGCCGTTTGGCTGACCATGCTGCTGGCCGTGGGCGCGCCGGTCGCGCCCGCATTCGCCGAGTCCGGCCAGGACCAGCCCGAACAGGCGGAGCAGCCTCCCGAGGAGGCCGCGGAGACGGCGCCGGCGGAACCGGAGGGTGAGCCCTCGGGTGGATACGCGCAGGCCGTGCAGGAGGCCGCCGTCTATCTGGACGCTCAACTGACCCAGCCCGTTTCCCTTCTGTCGGAGGGTGATGTGGTCTACTTAAGCGAAATTGACGCCGATACCGGCGCGGCCATGGTGATCTTCAACATGGCTGGCGTCGCCACCATCGGCTATGTGCTGCCGGAGGCGCTGCAGACACTGGACGCGGGGCAGGCCGAGGCCTACGCCGGCAGTGCCGTGGAGGCCGAGGATTCCATTCGCGCGGGAGATGACGGGGATGTGGTGCTGCTGCCTGTCGCAGGCACCACAGAGCCGACGCCTGAGCCGACGCCGGAGCCTACACCGGAACCGACGCCCGAGCCCACGCTGGAACCCACGCCGGAGCCTACACCGGAGCCGACGCCAGAGCCTACGCCCGAACCCACACCGGAACCCACGCCTGAGCCGACGCCGGAACCGACGCCGGAACCGACGCCCGAGCCGACGCCTGAGCCGACACTCGAACCGACGCCGGAACTGACGCCCGAGCCTACACCGGAGCCGACGCCTGAGCCTACGCCCGAACCCACGCCTGAGCCGACGCCGGAACCAACACCGGAGCCGACGCCGGAAGTGATTCAACCGGCACCACCCCAGTTGCCAACGCCCGAGCCTACACCGGAGCCAACACCCGAGCCTACGCCCGAGCCTACACCGGAGCCCACCCCGGAGCCGACGCTTGAACCAACGCCAGAGCCCACACCGGAAGCTACGCTGGAGCCTACGCCGGAGCCCACTCCGGAAGTCACGCCGGAGGTAACACCCGAACCGACCCCGGAGCCATCCCCGACACCGGAAGTGATTCAGCCGGCACCGCCCAAGCTGCCCACCCCGGAACCGACGCCGGAACCGACGCCGGAACCGACACCCGAACCCACGCCTGAACCCACGCCGGAACCGACGCCGGAACCGACACCCGAATCCACGCCTGAACCGACCCCGGAACCCACACCGGAACCGACGCCGGAGCCTACACCGGAACCGACCCCGGAGCCTACACCGGAGCCTACACCGGAAGCGACCCCGGAACCCACTCCGGAACCCACACCGGAACCGACGCCGGAACCCACACCAGAACCGACACCCGAACCGACGCCTGAGCCCAGCCCCGCCATTTCAATGACGATGACCAGCGACGCCTGGGAGTACCGCGCCGGCGACGTGGTGGTGTATACCGCGACGGTGGTCAATGATGGCAACGTGACGCTGTCGCGCGTAGCCGTCACGGACGAACTGGTTGGAAGCCCCGAAGTCATCCGCGACCTGGCGCCGGGCGAGCAGAAGCGTGTGGTCTTCCGCTATACGGTGCCCGGGGATGCCGAGGCCGGGGCACTGGAAAACCGCGCGATGGCCGTCGCGCAGGCCGAGGCGGGGGCCGACGCGATCAACGCGCAGGCCGACACCGCCGTGACAGTGCTGGACGGCGATGTCGTCGCCCGCATCGAAATTCCCACGGCGGTTGAGCCGGGCGAAACGGTCGAGGGGAACGTGATCATTGAAAACGGAGGCTCGAAGGATCTGACCGGCCTTACATATGCCGTCGAACCGGACGGCGCGGTGATATCCGGCGCGGAGAAGCGCCTCAACGCGGGGGAGAGCCTGGCGTTTCCCTTCCGGTTTGCGGTCTCAAAGGATCAGTCTCCCGGTCCGCTGACGATGGGCGTGCGCGTGTCGGGCACGTACAACCGTGAGGCTGTGGAGCTGAACGCCGTGTCGGATGTGGAGATCGCGCGCGTTCCCGCGCTGACCACGCAGCAAAAGGCCGCGAAGCGCTCCGTCAAGCCCGGGGAGACCGTTTCGTACCGCGCGACGGTCGCCAACGTTGGCAACGTCGCGCTGGCAGACCTCACCTGTGCCAGCGACCTCTGGGGCATTGCCATCGATCCCGATTCCATCGTGCCTGCCGACGGGGCGACGATTGACGCGGAAACCCTCGTCATCCACCGCCTAGGGCCGGGGGAGACGCTGTCCTATGAGTACGCCTACACGATTCCGACGGCCGCCGATTCCGGCGCGTTTGAGAGCAATCTCAGCGTCACGGGCAGCGACGAAGTCACCGGCAAATCGGTCGCGGCGGGGTCCGTCACCGAGGTTTCGATTGCCGCCGCTCCCGATCTGACGCTTCAGATTGCCACCGACCGGGACGCCTACGCCCCCGGTGAGGACATTCAGTACATTCTGACCGCCCAAAATACCGGCAACGTGACACTGGAGGATGTACGCCTTCTCGACCACGCGGAGGGGCTGACGCTGATGAGCGTCGATGCGTCGAACGACTCCGGCGCGGTTCAGGATGAAGGGGATTCCGCCGTTACAATGCCGATCCTTTCGTCCGGCGCGTCCGTCCGCGTGGTCTTTACGGGCCCCGCGCCGGTGGCCGATCTGAGTGATCCGGACGTAACGGTCTCGGGCAACGGCTTTGAGTACCGCTATCGCAATCAGGCCGCGGCTTCCGGCCGGTCCGCCGCGGACGGAACCGTCGTTTCCGCCGAAGCCGGCGCGGCCGTCACGATTTCCGGCGTCATCGCGCTGGGTATCGAGGCCGGTGCCGACGCCGAATACTATCGGCCCGGCGAGACGGCGCGCGTCCGCGTCCGCGTGTTCAACGACGGCGACGCCATCCTCGGCCACATCGTGCTGGAGGAGGATCAGGGCCTCACCTTCAAGGGAAAGAACCGCGCATCCGTCGACGTGGATGCCTCCGGCGGCAACGAGATCATCGCGCGGCTTGCGCCCGGAGAGGACGTGACGCTGACCTACGAAAAGGAGATTCCCGCCGACTACGGAGAGCCTTCGCTGGACGCGAGCCTCTTTGCCAAGAGCGCCTATGCCAACGCGGGCACGACGCTGTCCATCCCGATGGGCGAGAAAAAGCCCGCCGCGGTGCTGCTCAGCATGCGCGCCGCCGCCGATCCGGTGGAGGAAGGGCAGGCCGCGGCCTTTGACATCACCGTTACCAACGACGGCGACCGGGCGCTGTACGCCGTGGATGTGAAGGCGAGCCCGGAGGGCGGTACCTATGCCGACCTGCCCGAGGGCGTGAGCGCCGAGGGCGACACGCTGCACATTGCCGAGCTTCCCGCCGGCGAAACGCTGACGGTGCGCTATCAGGTGGACGCCGAAGCGGAAACCGAGGAGGATGGCCGCATCGAAGCCAGCGTCACCGCCACCGGCTGGGAGGACGAGGCTCGGACCGGTTCCGTGACCGCCTCCGCCAGCGCGGGGGCCGGCATCGCGGTTACCACCCCCGCGCCAACCCAGGCACCCGCCCAAGCGAGCCGCCTGCCGGTTACCATCCTGATCATTGGATTTGCGCTGCTGGCGCTAATGATCGCCGCGGGCCTGATCATCCTGGCACGCAGGCGAAGGTAGACCGCCGCCCGCGTCCATGAAAAGGGCCCGGCGCAAACGCGCCGGGCCCGCAGCCCATCAACAAAGTGCGCTCAGCCCGCTTGGGCTGGGCGCAAATTTTGTGTAGAGGTGAGCAAAAACCAAAAGGAAAAAGCAGCGTGGATGTCGAATAGATAGGAGAGATGCGGACACAGGAGGTCGGGCGGCATGCTGCAAGAGAAAGCGACGGCGAGCCAGAAGGAATATGAGATCGTGCTGCTGGAAGAGTTGGTGCCGGAAGACCACTTGCTGCGCAAGATTGAGCGGGCAGTAGATTTCAGCTTCATTCACGGCTTGTGCAAGGATTTGTACTCGCCCAATATCGGCCGCCCGGCGGTACCGCCGGAGCTATTGTTCCGGATGCTG
>JARKQG010000014.1 GCA_029974035.1 Eubacteriales bacterium
TACCAGAGCGCCAAAGACCTCAACGAGTGGTACGAGGGCGAGCAGACCAGGCTCGCGGGCCAGCTGCGCGACCACCTGGACACCCCCAAGGAGTCCTTCTACCGCCAGGAGCTGGAGAAGTTCCGCCGCGCCTTCCACAAGCCGGTGATCTACGCCGCCTGGAACTGGGAGGAGACCGTGCTGGACGCCCTGAACCACTCGGGCTTCAAGGACTGGGCCGAGCAGGCCAAGGCCCTGGAAGAGCAGCGTAAAAAGACCTGGTAGGAGCGAGAAAGGCCGGAGTGGCGAAAGCCCCCGGCGCCCGAAGGGCGAGCCCCTTTGGAATCCCGAACAGCAAAAGGCGGTCGAAAGGCCGCCTTTTTGTTAAGGCGTGTAGCCATGGCTGGAGGGTGTATGTCAAAATATATGTTGCGCCTTGTCGCAATAAGTAATGGGAATTTTGATCTCGACAAAGATGAGATACGTAAGATCGAACTGAAAATAAGTGATGGTGTTCAGGCAGAGGTCAATTACGGAGAGAGGGGTGATCAGAAGGCGATTAGGATTCAAATTGAAGACATCGAATCAAGAGAGCGGGCGTTGGTGCTGGGAGAGTTGTTGAAAAAAGCAATAACATTGTGCGGTGTCAGGCTTAGATGTGGAGTTTTTCTTGGCAACGATAAATCTAGTTTGAAGTTCTCTGACCAACTGGTTGACGGTGTATTTGAGAAAACTGGTTACACTCTGATTCCAGAAGCAATAGGAATTAATATTGTTGAGCAGTCAAAGCGGCCGGGTTTTATTAATTTTAATGCAACTGGTACAATTAGTGGGCGTGGACATGACATAGTGTCTTGTTTATTTGAGGTGGTAAAGTTTGCTGATGCGATGGATAAGAGGGTTTTTAATGCTGCGAAACTGTATACAACGTCACGATTTCTGAAAAATCAGGTTACACGCTTGCTCCTATTGGTTTCAGTAGTTGAGATTGTTTCACGTCAGAGAAATGCTTCAGAAAGACAAAAGTCATTTGTTACAGATGTTATTTGGCCGCTTGTAAACGGTTATTTTGAAAATGAAAATGAGAGTGAGTCTGTGCGTAAATTGTTGAATGGGATGTTGAATTATGGAGAGAGTAAACTTGAGTCTTGTAGGCGGATGTTGAATGGATACTGTTCTGAAAGTCAAGTGAATGTGTTTGTCTCTATGTATAACGCAAGGAGTAGGTTTTTGCATGATGGAATTGTACCTAAAGACGATTGTATGTCTTTAATTGATGACCTTGATTGTCTTGTTTCTGATTTGCTGTTACGAATAGTTGGGTGTGTCGTCTCTCATGGGCGGATCATTGCTTAAATTTCTGTTTATGTCTGGTAGGGATAGAGCGTGCGATCGAGGGTGTTTCGAAATTAACCCCGAGATATTGTTTCCTGATATAATGGTGGCAAGAGCGCGTCGGCGCGCTTCACAAGAGGGTATATCCTAATGCTTCGCGGACGCATCTCGCCGGAAGTTCACCGAAGGGCGAGCCCCTTTGGAATCCCGAACAGCAAAAGGCGGCCGAAAGGCCGCCTTTTTGCGTGGCCGCGCGCGATGCGCACTGGACGCGCGGCAAACTCGTGACCATACTGCCCCCATGCCGCGCACGCCCATCCCCCAACCCGAATTCCTCCCCATGACCCGGGCCGAAATGGACCGCCTGGGCTGGGGCGAACTGGACATCCTGCTCGTCACCGGCGACGCCTACGTGGACCATCCCTCCTTTGGCGCGCCTCTCCTGGCCCGCTGGCTGGTCAGCCACGGCTACCGCACCGGCCTCGTGGCCCAGCCCGCCTGGGAGGATCCCGCGTCCGTCGCCGCCATGGGCCGCCCGCGCCTGTTCGCGGGCGTCACGGCCGGGGCGCTCGACTCCATGCTGGCCCACTACACCGCCTTCCGCAAGAAGCGCTCCGACGACGCCTACACCCCCGGCGGCAAGGCGGGTGGCCGCCCCAACCGCGCCAGCGTGGTCTACGCCAACCTGGTGCGCCGGGCCTTCTCCGGCCTGCCCGTGGTCCTCGGCGGTGTCGAAGCCTCGCTGCGGCGCGCCTCGCACTACGATTTCTGGTCCGACTCGCTCCGGCGCTCCATCCTGTTCGACTCCAAGGCCACGGCCGTGCTCTACGGCATGGCCGAGCACTCCCTGCTGGCCCTGGCCGAGGAGCTGGAGCGCCTGGAGGGCGAGGGCGGGGACATGCGCGCCGCGCTCTCCGCCGTCCCTGGCGCGGTCTACTCGGTGAAGCCCGGCGAGCTGCCCGGTGACGAGGACGCGCTGGAGCTGCCCTCCCACGAGGCCATCCTGGCCGATCCCTCCCTGCTCATCGAGGCCACGCGCCTGCTGGAGCGCCACGTCCACCAGGACAGGCAGCGCGCCGTGCAGGCTTGCGGCGACCGGCTGGCCGTGCTCAACCCGCCGGGGAGGGGCCTTGAAGGGCCGGAGCTGGACGCGCTCTACGCCCTGCCGTTCACGCGCAGGCCGCACCCCTCGTACACGCAGGCCATCCCTGCGGCGAAGATGATCGAGGGCAGCCTGAACATCCACCGGGGCTGCGCCGGGGGCTGCGCGTTCTGCACGCTGGCCCTGCACCAGGGGCGGCGCATCCGCTCGCGCGGCAGGCAGTCCGTGCTGGACGAGGCAGCGAGCCTCGCGCGCGTGGAGGGCTTCTCCGGCAGCGTGAGCGACGTGGGCGGGCCGAGCGCCAACATGTGGGGCGGGCGCTGCGCGGGCGACATGTCCCGCTGCAAGCGCGCAAGCTGCCTGACGCCGGTGATGTGCAAGCATTTCAAGGTGGAGCAGGGCAGGTTCGTGGAGCTTCTGCGCGCGGTGCGCCACGTGCCCGGCGTGCGCCACGTGCGCGTGGCCAGCGGCTGGCGCATGGACCTTGGGCTGGCCGAGCCCTCCGCGCTCGGCCCGATGGTGCGGGAGTTCACGGGCGGGCAGGCCAAGGTGGCCCCGGAGCACTGCTCGGGCCACGTGCTCAGGCTCATGCGCAAGCCGCCGTTCTCCGTGTTCGAGCGCTTCGTGGAGTTCTTCGCGCGCGAGTCCGGCCGGGCGGGCAAGGAGCAGTACGTGGTGCCCTACCTGATGAGCGCCCACCCGGGCTGCACCGAGGAGGACATGCGCGAGCTCTCCCGCTGGCTCGCGGGCCGGGGCTGGAAGCCCAGCCAGGTGCAGTGCTTCATCCCCCTGCCCGGCACCATGGCCGCAGCCATGTTCTTCGCCGGGACCGGCCCGGACGGGGAGGCAATCTTCGTGGCCAGGTCCGACGCGGAGCGACTGCGCCAGCACGCGGCGCTCACCGGTGGGATGGACGGCGCGCCCGGAGGCCGGGGCAGGGGAGGAGTGGACGCCGGGCGGCGTCCCGGCGGGAACTCCCGCGCAGGCGGGGAGGACGCCAAAAGCGGGGGCGGCAAGGCGCGATCCGGGGAGCGGGACCGCGCAGGCGGCCAGACCGGCGAGACTTCGCGCGCTCCGCGCACCCGCAGGCAGGACCGGAGCGGCACAACGTCCGGCCAGGACGGTTCTCGCGGTCAGGGCCGGAGCGGCGCACCCTCCGGCCAGAAAGGTCCACGCGGACAAAGCCGCGAGGGGACGTCTTCGGACCGGGAAGGCTCTCGCGGTAAGGATCGGAGCGGCGCACCCTCCGGTCAGGATGGCTCTCGCAGGCAGGAGCGGGGCAGTGAGGGCGATGCGGGCCGTCCGTCCAGGCCGCGCAGGCCCGCGTCATCGGGGCGAAATCGGGGCAGGCGCTAGTCTCCCGTATTCACGTGTTTTTTTTTCGCAGCCTCGCCGGTGAGGAGCAAAAAAGACGGGTCGATCCCGTCTTTTTTCGTTGCTTCGCTTCGCTGGCGTGCTATGGGTGAGAGAAGCCACGGAGGCTTGATGCTGCGTTTCAATCCTACCAAGGAGGTCATTATGCGCGGTTGGCTCTCTCTTCCGGTCCTTGACGGCATTACCGGGGAAATCGTCGGCATGATCGCTCCCAGGCAGGGGCTGAAGACCAATTACGGCGCGATCCTGCGCTACGACGGCAGCGGTGACTTCACCTTCGCGGACGACAACGGCGTGGTGATGCAGCACGGCGAGGCGAGCCCCTGGGTGGAGGAGGACGAGGCGCTGCGCTGGGGCTTCGTGGATCACGCCCGGCTGGCCACGGCCATCGCGGTATGACGGACTTCTTCAGGCTGCGAGGCGTGTTGCGATGATGTTCTCTCGATCTGCGGCGTGGATTTTCACCCTGGTGGCGGCGGGCTGCATCTG
>JARKQG010000027.1 GCA_029974035.1 Eubacteriales bacterium
TTCACGGACGCCCAGGCGCACCAGATCTCCGATGGGGATTCCCTTCTCGAGCGCCGCGCGGCAGGCATCGTAGTACGAAAGCACCAGCGACAGCATGTGGTATTGCTTTTCAAGGGGAGAATAGGTGTCCACTTCGTGGAAAGCGTCCTGATGCAGGAAGTCCTCCCGGATCGAGCGCGCGGCCTCCAGCTTCAGCCGGTCGGCGGGCGAAAGCGCATCCATGCCGACGAGCTGCACGATTTCCTGCAGCTCGCTCTCCTCGTGCAGGAGCAGCATGATGCGTTCGCGCTTTGCAGTCCAGTCCCGCTCGACGTTCCGGTCGTACCAGCCGCTCATGCTGTCCAGGTACAGCGAATAGCTGGTCAGCCAGTTGATGGCCGGGAAGTGGCGCGCGTAGGCGAGCTGCGCGTCGAGGCTCCAGAACACCTTGACAATGCGCAGCGTCGCCTGGCTGACGGGCTCGGAGATGTCGCCGCCGGCGGGAGAAACCGCGCCGATGACGCTGAGCGCGCCCTCGCGGCCGTCCGACCCCAGCGCCACCACGCGCCCCGCGCGCTCGTAAAACTGCGCCAGGCGGCTGCCGAGGTAGGCGGGGTAGCCTTCCTCGCCGGGCATTTCCTCCAGGCGGCCGCTCATTTCGCGCAGCGCCTCGGCCCAGCGGGAGGTGGAGTCGGCCATCAGCGCGACGGAATAGCCCATGTCGCGGAAGTACTCCGCGATGGTGATGCCGGTGTAGATGGAGGCCTCGCGGGCCGCCACGGGCATGTCGGAGGTGTTGGCGATCAGCACCGTGCGCTCCATGAGGCTCCGGCCGGACTTCGGATCCTTCAGTTCCGGAAACTCGTTCAGAACGTCGGTCATCTCGTTGCCGCGCTCGCCGCAGCCGATGTAGACCACGATGTCCACGTCCGACCACTTGGCGAGCTGGTGCTGCACCACCGTCTTGCCCGATCCGAAGGGGCCGGGCACGGCGGCGGTGCCGCCCTTGGCCAGCGGAAACAGCGCGTCGATGACCCGCTGGCCGGTGACCAGCGGTACGTCCGGGCTGAGCTTCTTCACGTAGGGGCGGCCCTTCCGGACCGGCCAGCGCTGCATCAGCGTCAGCGGTTCGACGGCGCCGGGCGCGGTTTCCAGTTCTACCACGGTGTCCGTCACGGTGAAGTCGCCCGCCAGCGCGGAGCGAACCACACCGCCCTTTCCCGGCGGCACCATAATCCTGTGGAGCACCACCGGGGTTTCCTGCACGGTGCCCAGCACATCCCCCTCGCCCACCCGGTCACCGGGCTTGACGGCGGGGATGAAGCGCCATTTTTTCTCCCGGTTCAGGCTGGGCACCTCCACGCCCCGGGCCAGCCGGTCGCCGGAGACGGCGCGGATGGCGTCCAGCGGGCGCTGGATGCCGTCATAGATGCTCTCGATGAGGCCGGGGCCCAGCTCGACGCTCATGGGGCTGCCGGTGGACTCCACCGGCTCGCCGGGCATGAGGCCGCTGGTTTCCTCATAGACCTGGATGGACGCGCGG
Source organism: Eubacteriales bacterium (assembly GCA_029974035.1). The sequence goes on from JARKQG010000027.1 coordinate 1,523, forward strand.
TCGCCCCGCATTTCGATGATCTCGCCAATCAGCCGGCTCTTCGAAACGCGAACCACGTCAAACATGTTCGCGTTTCGCATGCCCTCCGCGACCACCAGCGGGCCGGCGATTTTGACGATCGTGCCATGGTTCATCATTTTATATCCCCTTCCGAGGCGAGGCGGCCTGCCTCACGGATTGTCCGACAGGATGTCGGAGCCGACCGCCTGCTCCACAAATCGTTTGATCTGCGCCATGCCCAGACCCGTGTTGCCCGCCGCGCCCGGAATCGGGATGATGGCGGGCAGCTGCCTGTCGCGGTAGAGGTCTATTTCCTCCTTCAGCGACGCGCAAAGCGCCTCGGTGATGTAGACGACGGCGTAGCCGCCCTCCGCCAGCGTCCGAAGCTGGCGCCCCGCCCGGGCGGGGTCCGTCACCGGGTAGATGTCCAGCCCAATCGCCGCAAAGCCGTAGATGCTGTCCCGGTCGCCCATTACCGCCGCTCTATACATACAGCACCCTCAGCCTTTCCTGGACAAGTTCGTTCTTCATACCGTTGAGCTTCGCGGCCAGAATCAGCCGCGCGGCGCCGATTTCGCGCTCGCGGCCGATCAGGTAGGCGAAGATGGGCTCGACGCCGTCGTAGACAAAGCGCATCGGGCGGAGCGCCTCCATCAGGTGGTCGTCAAACCAGCGCTCCATGGCGGCCACGCCGCGCCGGAGCGCCTCGGCCGCGCCGGCGTAGCCGGCCTGCTCCAGCGCCGCGGGAACCGCCTCCGGCCCCTTCAGCGCCGCGGCAACCATGGCCTCGCGGCCCAGGCTGCCCGCCTCGGGGATCGCGATCAGAAGCGCGTCCCGGCCGATGCCCATGCGGGCGGCCCGCGCCGCGATGCGCGCGACGGCGGCGTCCACGCTCACCCGGGCGTACAGGCGCATCATCGGGCTGGGCGAGCACCCGCCCAACCGGTCCACCGCGGCGAGCCGGGCCGCGTCCAGGATGAAGTCGGCAATCTGGCCGCTGCCGGTGTGCAAAAGCGCCTCGGCGGCCCGCCGGGCGGCCTCGGCCATGTCGGGCGGCAGCACCGCCGCCTCGTCACGGGCCTCCACCGCCCGCAGGATCTGCTCCGCAGGCATGGTGCCGTTTTCCATCAGGTAGCGCGGCGCGTCCTCCGCCGGGTGGTCGGCGTAGCGCAGCTTCATCGCGGCCTTGAGGTTGTGGTAGTCCGCGCCGACGCGCAGGATGTCAAAGGGCGAAAGGTCCTTGACCAGTTCCGCCACCAGCGCCCAGGCGCGCGACTGCTCAAAGGCCAGCACCGCGTCCGCGTCGCCCTCCGGGAGATCCGCGGTGCCCCAGCCCTTTTCCCGGAGCAGGCGAAGCGCCTCGCCGGCGGTGTTCGCGGCGATGAGCCGCTCAAGATCCGCGCGGGTGAGCATGCTTGGCTCCTGGTTGTGCACGCGGGTCACCGCGTAGATGTAATCGGACAAACCGGTCGCCCCCCTTCCGCCCCGGAATTCAGCCAAACAGCGCCCGGCGCGCCTCGTCGAGAATGGCCTCGCGGTTCGCGTCGAAGATCGCCGCAAGCGAGCAGTTTTGCTCAATGGCGCCGTACTGGAGGATAAATCCGCCGTCGATGGGCCGCGCCCGGGACGAAATATCCAGCTCGGCGCCTTCCGGCAGCGCCGCGTTCAGCGCCCGATGGAAGCCCTCCGGCAGCCGCGCCAGATCGCGCGCGGACAGGAACATGACGCCCACGCCCGCCTCCGCGCTCTGCCGGGCGAGCCCGGTCAGAAGCTCAAAGTACGCCGCGTCGGGCAGCCCGAGAACCGCCGCGCGCGCCGCGCCCACCGCCTGCTCCAGCAATTCCTGCTTTTGGGCGAGCAGCGCGCGGCGCCGCGCCATGTCGCCGTCGGCGGCGGCCCGGGCGCGAAGCGCCTCGGCCTTCTGCCGGCCGGCCTCGACAATTTTTTCGCAGTCATCCTCCGTCACGGCCCGGGCCTGGGCCAGGGTCCGCTCGGCGTCCTGCCGGGCCTGATCCAGAATCTGGCGCGCCTCGGCGTCGGCTTCCTCCAGAATGGTCTTGGTGATGGTTTCAAGGCCGGCCATATCACGCCCTCCTTAGACGGGCAGATTTGTGACGTTCATCACGCCCAGAAGGCTGATCAAAAGCGCGAGGATCGCGTAGGTTTCGACCATCGCGGGAAAGATCATCGCCTTGCCAAACTGATCGGGGCGCTTGGACACCAGGTTGATGCTGGCGATGGACGCCTTGCCCTGATAGATGGCGGACACCCAGCCCACGATGGCCATCGGCAGGCAGGCGGCCAGGTAGCTCAGGCCCTTGACCAGCGATATGTTGGCGCTGCCGCCCAGAAGGCCGATGTTGAGCATGGTCACAAAGGCGATCAGAAGGCCGTAGATGCCCTGGGTACCCGGCAGCAGCTGCAAAATCAGCACCTTGCTGAACTTCGAGGGATCATCGGCCACCACGCCCGCGCCCGCCTGTCCCGCCTGACTGACGCCGATGGATGAGGCAATGCCGGGCAGAAGCGCCGCAAGCGCCATTCCGAGTACCGCAAAGAAGATGCCAAACTGATCCATTCTCAAATCTCCTCCCTGATTTTAAAGTGCTTTGTATGAACGCCGAAGGGCCGGAATTTCCTGCCCGTCCCCTCGTAGAACTTCCCGAAGAATTCCACATACTCCAGGCGGTTGGAATGCACGTAGGCGCCCAGCACGTTGATGCCCATGTTGAGCGTCTGCCCGATCAGAAACACCAGGATAAAGAGCACCGCGCCCAGCACGCCGGCGCCCGCCATCGTGCCCAGCGAATTGAATACCGAGGCGATGACGCCGGTGGCCAGCCCCAGCGCCAGCAGCCGGGAGTAGGATAAAATGTCGCTCAGCCAGCCGGCGATGACGTTGTAGGCCGCGTACAGCCCCTTCAGAATGCGCTTGAACCAGTTTCGGCTCTCCCGCCCGCCGGTGAGCACCACGCCCGCGAGGCACGCGCCGGAAAACAGCAGGCTCCCCTGCCGCAGCCAGCCCGGAAGGTCGATGGAGAAGCCCGCCATATCGAGAAACATCTGGCTGCCCATCAGCACCACCATCAGGCCCGCCAGAAAGCCCACCGGGAAGCCGCAGTCGTAGAGAATGTCCAGGTACTGGCCGTGGGCCGCCAGGTTGCGCCCCTTCATCACGTAGCCCGTCGTCAGGTGGACCACGCCCATGCCCAGGCAGAACATCAAAAGGCGCATCGGCTGTTCCAGCGGCAAAAACCACAGCGGCGGGATCGTGACCGCGCGCCCGAAGAAGGTGGAGGAGATCACGCTGACCGCGTCGCCGAAGTAGCTGGAGAACATCACGCCCCAGAACACGGTGGACACGCCGCACCAGAAGAACATGCGCAGATTGCGCCGCCAGGAATCCTCCATGTTGGGGTAGACGAGGGGCAGGATCCCGCACGCCAGCGCCATGATCAGCCCATACCCGGCGTCGGAGAGCATCATGCCGAACATCAGGTAGTAAAAAAAGCTCATCACCGGCGAGGGATCGATCTCCGCGGCGGAGGGCATGTTGTAGTTTTCCAGCACCGTTTCGGTGGCCGCGGCGAAGGGCCGGTTCTTCAGCCGCACCGGCGCGTCGGGATCGTCCGCCGCCGGGGCAATCTCCACCGCGCAGTCAAACCGCCGGGCAAGGCGCTCCTCCAGCGCGGCGGCGTCCTCGTGGGCCACATAGCCCTCAAGCACCAGCGCGTGGCGGGACTGGCCGATTCGCTCCAGCATGGCGTACTTCTCGGCGCGCATGGTCATGTAGTCTTCCAGCATGCGCAACTCGTCGCGCAGCGGTTCAAAGCCCCGAATCTCGGCCACGGAGGCATCCACCCGCGCCCGGGCGTCCCGCTTTTTCTCCTCCAGGCGCCGCATCGCCTCGGCGGGCACGCGGCCGGCGGCGCCGGCGGGGCGCACAAAGCCCACCGCGTTCAGCGCGTCCTCGACGCCCGGGGCGTCGCGCTTCAGCGCCAGCGCGTAAAAGCTGGTCATTTCCTTGGACGCGCGGACAATCTCCACATGGACGGGCCCCATCGCCGGGACGGCCTGGGCCATCCTGATAAGCAGCTGCTCCGCCGTGAATTCACCCTGCACCGAACCCACCCACGCGCCGACGCGGCCCGTGCCCGCATAGGAAAGGGGCACCGGCAGGTTCATCCAGGGCACCAGCGCCTCCTCGGCGGCCTCAATCTTCAGGATCTCGGCCTCCGCCTGGGCAATTTCCCGCTCCAGCGCGTTCAGCCGCTCGGCGGCGTTCATCCGGTCACTGCGCCGCTTTACAAAGGCCTCGGCCTCCGAAACCGCGAGGGCCTTGCGCCCGCTCAAGAACCCCAGGGGCGACGACGGCGCGGGACAGTGGCGGTTCAGTACCTCCAGCGCGGAGGCGGCCGAACGGGCGCTCTTTTCAAACAGCGCGCGGGAGGCCGCGGTATCCATCGCGGAAAACCGGTCGTCCGGCTCCACCCGGGACAGTTCCACGCACTCCTGGCGCTGCAGGAATTCGAGCAGCCGCTTTCTGTCCTTTTTCAGCGCGCAGACACAGATCCTATCCATCTGCATGACGGCCATGGCCTGCGATCGCTCCTTTCAGAATGAAATCGTCAGCGCCCGCCGATCAGGCGCAGAATGCCGCGGACGGCCTCGGGCTGCCGGGCCCCGGCCCGCGCCCGAAGATCGGCCATCTCCCGTTCGAGGGCCTCCCGCGCTTCCTCGCCGGCGCGCGCGGCCTGCTGGGCGGCCACCTCCAGCATGGACGCGGCGATGTTTTCCGCCGCCAGGCGGGCGGCGCGGTCCGCCTCCTCCGCCTGACGCGCCGCATCCTCCCGGATGCGCTCCGCCTCCCTGTGCGCTCGACCGATCACATCGTCGGCGTTTTGCTCCGCCTTCCGGATCTCGTCAATCGGGCCGGACTGCATGCGCTCACCCCTTCGCCAGACACTTCGCGCACCAAATCGGGCGCGGTGTAAGGAGTATAACATATTTTTCATGCCGCAATCAAGCCGCATGCCGGATTTTGCCGAGACCGCCGCCCACGGCGCGTCATGTTAAAAATATAGTTTTTGCATTTCCGGGTTGGAATTCCTGACACTTCGGGCTTACAATAGGGTTATCCCATAACAAACGGAGGAGGAACACCCCATGAAAAAGATCCTGGCCCTGTTGCTGGCGGTTCTGCTGATCGGCAGCTGCGCCTCCGCAATGGCGGAGGCCGCCAAGCTGGACAAGCTGACCCTTGAATTCGTGCCCTCCAAGGACGCGGACGTCATCATCACCGGCACCAAGAACCTGCCCGACCTATTAAAGGCCGCGCTGATGGATCAGGGCTATGACGTGGGCGAGATCGACATCACCGTCGGCACCTCCTATGAGGCGACAGGCGAGGCCATGGCCGCCGGCACCATCGACATCGGCTGGCTGCCGGGCGGCACCTACGCGCTGTACAGCGACGAGGTGGACGTCATCCTGACCGCCACCCGCGCCGGCCTCTCCAACGATTCCACCGATCCCGTGACCTGGAACGGCGACGCCAACAAGACCACGCCCACCGACGAGCAGGTCACCTTCTACCGCTCGCTGATCTACGCCACCCCCTCCGCCTACGGCAAGGAGCTGGCCGCCAAGGTCAACGCCGGCGAAGCCCTCACCTGGGAGGACCTCGACAAGGCCAACTGGGCCGTGCTGAAGACCTCCTCCTCCGCGGGCTACATCTACCCCACCATGTGGCTGATGGACAACTACGACGGCAAGAAGATCACCGACCTTGCCAACGTGGTGACCCTCAGCGGCTACGGCGAGAGCTTCGCGCAGGCCGCCGCCGAGTCCGTGGACATCATCGTGTGCTATGCCGACGGCCGCCGCGACTATGAAGCCGCCTGGACGCTGCCCACCGACCAGCAGGACGAAACCGGCAAGGCCGGCATGGGCCGCACCGATTCCATCTGGAACGAAATGAACGTCATCGGCGTAACCGACGGCATCTACAACGACACCGTGTCCATCACCAAGGCTGTGCCCGAGATCTACAACCCCGGGTTCATCAAGGCGATTCAGAACGCGCTGATCGACGTGATCTCGACGGACGAGGGCAAGGACATCTTCTCCGTGTACAGCCACACCGGCTATGCCATCGCCACCGACGCGGATTACGACGGCGCCCGCAAGGCGCTGGAGGCCGTCCAATAAACCCACTCGGGCGCCATCCGGGCGGCGCGGCAGGGGCCGCGCCGCCCTTCCTATTTGTGTGTTGTCATACCGCCCGCGAGATGGTATAGTAGAGGGCGGCAGGGCGCGCCGCGCCCCCCGGACCCCCGCGGCCGCATCTTTACAGAGCAAAGAGGCGCTTCTATGATTGAATTTGTGCATGCCGGAAAGACCTATCCCAACGGCGTCCGGGGGCTCAGGGACGTCAGCCTCACCATCAATCAGGGCGAGTTTGTGGCGATCATCGGCCTTTCGGGGGCAGGCAAGTCGACGCTGATTCGCACCATCAACCGCATGATCGACGCGACCGAAGGCCGGGTAATCGTCGACGGCGTGGACGTGATGACGCTGCGCGGCAAGGCGCTGCGCCGCTTCCGCCGGCACATCGGCATGATCTTCCAGTCCTTCAACCTCGTAACCCGCTCCACGGTCATCAAAAACGTGCTCACCTCGATGGTGCCCGACATGGGCTTTTTTCGCGTGCTGCTGGGCATCTTCACCCGGAAGCAGGAGATGGCCGCCCTCGCCGCGCTGGACAAGGTGGGCATCCTGGACAAGGCCTACACCCGGTGCGACCAGCTCTCCGGCGGCCAGCAGCAGCGCGTGGCGCTGGCCCGGACGCTGAACCAGAATCCCTCCATCATTCTGGCGGACGAGCCGGTGGCGGCCCTCGACCCCGTGACCGCCAACCAGGTAATGAGCGATTTCAAGCGCATCAACCGGGACATGAACATCACCATCCTGATCAACATCCACCACGTGGACCTGGCGCTGGACTACGCCGAGCGCGTGATCGGCATCCGCGCCGGCGAAATCGTCTACGACGGCCCCGTATCCCAGGTGACCCAGGCGGTGCTGGATTCCATCTACAACGGCGCACCGGTCCCCAAGGCGGCGGACGAGGCGGCCGCGCCTCCGGACCCCGTGGCCGCCGCCCGCGAAAAGGTGGCGCGGAAAGGGGCTGATGCCTGATGGCAAGGGCCAGCGCGTCCGGCGCCCCAAGACCGCCGCTTTTTGATCGGATCTTCAGGCCCCGCGTCATGACCGTGGATGGGCGCAGCGTTCTGAAGCCGCGCTCCCGCGCCCCGCTGATTGCGCTGGTCCTCGTTCTCGCGGTCTGGGGCTCGCTCGAAGTCACCGGCTTTGACATGGGCATCATCCTTCGCCGGGGGCATCAGCTGACGGTCATCCTGAAAAAGATCTTTCACCCCGACTGGACCTACTTTGACAAGGTGATGCCGCCCCTTCTGGACACCATCAAGATGAGCGTCATGGGCTCGGCCGTCGGTTCGGCGCTGTCGCTGCCCTTCGCGGTGATGGCCTCCGCCAACATCAACAGAAGCGGCACGGCGGTGGCAGCCCTGCGGGTGCTGCTCAACGTCGTGCGCACGCTGCCCACGCTGGTGATTGCCTCCATCTGCGCGCTGATCTTCGGGCTGGGCACCTTCGCGGGCACGGTGGCGATCACGGTGTTCACCTTCGGCATCGTGGCGAAGATGCTCTACGAGAGCATCGAAACCATCGACATGGGCGCCTTCGAGGCCATGGAGGCGCTGGGCGCGTCCAGGTTCCAGGCGTTCTGGAGCGCCTGCTTTCCGCAGATTCTGCCCACGTACCTGTCCCATTGCCTGTATTCGTTTGAAATCAACATCCGCGCCGCCTCCATCCTGGGCTACGTGGGCGCGGGCGGTTTGGGCATCCTCATCAACGAGCGCATCGGCTGGCGCGATTACGAGGGGCTGGGCACCGTGCTGATCGCGCTGTTCGTGGTGGTGCTCATCATTGAAAACGTAAGCCAGGCCCTGCGCCGCAGGCTCAGCTAGGAGGCCCCCATGCAGAAAGTCGTCAACCCCATCGAGGAAATGTACGGCCAGAGGCCGCGAAAATGGTGGCTGTACACGCTGGTTCTATTGGCCGTGGCGGCGCTTCTGGGCTGGTCGGGCAGCGCCATCCAGTTCAAGGGCCTCGCCGCCAAGGGCAGCGAGGTGGCCTACGGCATCATTTACGGCATCTCCCACCCGGACGCGAAGCTTCTGTTTGACCTGACGCAGGAGGGCGTGGCCTACCAGCTGTTTGAAACCGTCGCCATCGCCATTCTGGGCACGCTGATCGGCGGGCTTCTGGCGGTGCCCTTCAGCTTTCTGTCCAGTGAAAACATCGTGCCCAAGTGGCTGGCGTTTGTCTCCCGGGCGTTCATCCTGCTGATCCGGACGATCCCCAGCCTCGTGTGGGCGCTGGTGTGGATCCGGGTGACCGGGCCGGGCGCCTTCTGCGGCGTGGTGACCCAGAGCATCTGCTCCATCGGCATGATCTCCAAGATGTACGTCAACGCCATCGAGGACCTGGACATACGCATCCTCGAGAGCCTGGACGCGGCGGGCTGCACCACCTTTCAGAAGATCCGCTACGGCATTCTGCCACAGCTCTACGCCAACTTCGTGTCCACGCTGGTCTACCGCTTCGACATCAACATCAAGGACGCCACGACGCTGGGCATCGTGGGCGCGGGCGGCATCGGCGCGGCGCTGATCCAGTGCATCAACAGCCGCCGCTGGAGCATGGTGGGCGCCTACCTGTGCGGCATGATCGTGCTGATGCTCATCATCGAACTGTTTTCCACAAAAGTACGAAAGAGGCTGGCAAGAGGCTGATGGACAAGCTTACGATCTACTTCACATCGGACACCCACGGCTACCTGTACCCGACCAGCTTTCAGGACGCGCTGCCCCGGCCGATGGGGCTGCTTTCGATGCGCTTTCCCAAGGACGGCAACACGCTGGTCATCGACGGCGGCGACAGCCTTCAGGGTTCGCCGCTGACCTATTACTGCCGCGAAAAGGGGCTGGACGCGCCCGTCGCCCGGGCGATGAACCGCCTGGGCTGCGATTATGTGACGCTGGGCAACCACGACTTCAACTACGGCTACGACACCCTGCGCCGGTACCTGGCGGCGCTTGACGCCCGCTGCCTGTGCGCCAATGTGGCGGACAGGCGCGGCGCGCTGCCCATCGGCAGCTGGTGCGTGCGGACGATGGAAAACGGGCTCAGGGTCGGGCTGGTGGGCATCGTCACCGACTGGATCACCCGCTGGGAAAAGCCGGAAAACCTGACGGAATTTGAAATCTCCGGCCCCTTCGAGGCGGCGGAGCGGGCCGTGCGCGCCCTCCGGCCCCGGGTGGACGTGCTGGTGGGCATCTACCACGGCGGGTTTGAAAAGGACCTGGCCACCGGGCATCTTCTCAGCCAAACGGACGAGAACATCGGCTGCCGCCTCTGCGAGGAACTGCCCTTTGATCTTCTGCTCACCGGGCATCAGCACATCGGCATGGCGAACATCGCCTGCCACGGCACCCACGTGGTGCAGACGCCCGCCAACGCCACGGCCTTTGCCCGCGTCGTGCTGGGGGCGGACGGCCGCTTCGCCTCCGAGCTTGTGCGGCCGGAACGCCCCGCCGCCCTGCCGCCCTGGGCGGCATCACTCGAGGGCGATCTCGCCCGCTGGCTGGACGCGCCCATCGGGCGCCTGTCCCGCGCGCTGCGGCCGGGGGACAAGCTGGAGATGGCGCTCAAGGGTTCCCCCATCGCGGATTTCATCAACATGGTGCAGCTTTCGGCCAGCGGCGCGGACGCCTCCTGCACCTCGCTGGCCAACGAGCTGCGGGGCTTTGAAAAGGATGTGACGGTGCGCGACGTGGTGGCGAGCTACGTCTACTCCAACACCCTCTCGGTACTGGAGGTGACGGGCGGCGTGCTCCGGCAGGCGCTCGAACAGTGCGCCACCTACTTCCATGTTTCGCCCTCCGGCGAGGTCTCCGTCGCGGACGCCTTCCTGCGCCCCAAGCTGGCCCACTACAATTACGACTTCTTTTTCGGCATTGAATACGAATTTGACCTGAACCGCCCCGCGGGCCGGCGCGTGACGCGCCTTGCGCGCGGCGGCCGGGCGCTGGCGGAGGACGACCGCCTCACGCTGGTGATGAACTCCTACCGCGCCACGGGCTCGGGGGACTTCGAATGCTACCTGGGCTGTCCCCGGGTGCGGGAAGGCCAGACGGAGGTCAGCGAGCTGATTTTGAACTACCTGCGCGACAGGCCGCTGGTGGAAATCCCCGAAGGCGCGCCCTTCCGGGTCCGGATGCCGATCTAGCGGGCGGGGTGCGTCAGGCGCAGGCTGCCGCCGGCGCCCTCTCCGGCGACCCGGACGGAATACGGCCCGTCCCCGGCCACCGTCACGGTAAAGGCCGCGTCCTCCGTCAGCCGCCCGGAATAGGCCTCCGCGCCGTCGGGGCCGAGGATGGCAAGGCGCAGCGTTCCCGCGGTGATCCGGGCGTCGACGGCAACCGCGTCCCCTCCGGTCAGCGAAATCTCACAGGTCTTTTCTCCGCTCCACGCGTCAAACGCCAGCGCGCGCTCGCCCGGCTTCGCCGTTTCCTCCACGCTGCTCGCCGCGCAGCCGGAGAGCGCCAGAAGCGCCACTATCAGCACCGCCATCATTCTTTTCATGCCTATCCTCCCCGTCATGCGTCCTTCACGCGGCTTATCATCTCCCGGACAAACTTTTCCGGCTCGTTGATCCACGGGCTGTGGCCGGAGTGTTCAAACCAGACCCATTCCTTTTCCGGCGCCTCGAGGATGCGGAAGTAGTCCTCCGCCAGTTCCACCGGCGCGTTGAGATCGTGTCTGCCCACAAAAAAGTATACCGGAACCCCGAGGGCGGGATAATCCTGCCGGAGGTCGGTTTCATACAGCAGCGGGTACACGCGGTCAAAGGTGCTTACGATGCCGCGGACGTAGTTGAGCCGGTCCACGAGGCCGTATTCCTCGGAAAAGATGTCCCGCAGGGTGTGAAAGCCCGGGTTTTGAATCTCGGGATTTCGGTTCATCTGCCCGTTCAGATAATTGAGGTAGACGGCGCTCTTCATCGCCACGCCCGGCCCGTGGTAGGGCGCGGGGCCGTTGTCCCGGAGGGTGCGGACCGTTTTATCGTCGCCCTCCGCCTCGGCCAGCGCCAGCGCCAGCCGGTAGTCGATGCGCTCCGTCTCCGCGAAGGCCACCATCTGCCCGGTGCCGATGAGGGCGCGGTAGGCCTCCGGGCGGCGGTCGGCCAAAAATACGCCCAGCGCACTGCCCCAGGATTCGCCCAGGAGGATGATCCTGTCCTGCCCGAATTCCGAGCGCAGCCAGTCGGTCAGCGCCAGGCCGTCCTCGACGTAGGTTTCGACGGAGATGTCCCCCGCCGCGCCGAAGGATTTTCCGGCGCCCGGCTGATCCCAGCCCACCACCACGAAGTGCTTTTCCAGCTCGGCCAGCTCGTGGCGCACCGCCGCCAACTGGCTGCCGCCGGGGCCGCCCGCCAGAAAGAGCATCACCGGATGGTTCCGGTTCCAGCCGCGGAGGGTGATCCACTCGTCGCGCCCGTTCAGCGTCACCCGCCGCATTTCCGCCACGCTCCCGGCCACCGGCTTGCCCGACGCGTCGCGGATGGCGGGGGTGTGGGCGGATTGCTGCGACCAGAGCACCAGCCCCAGCGCCGCGGCGAGGACCGCGCCCAGCGCAAGGGCGCGGCGCCCCAGCCGGACGGGCGCGCCCCTGGCCGACAGCCGGCGCGCCGCCCCGGCCGCAAGGGCGATGAGCGCCGCCACCGCCGCCAAAAGCAGGATCAAAAAGAGAATCGTCTGAAGCATGTCCGAACCTCCCCCGCGCAATCTCCATCCCCGCCCCATTGTATCACGGGGCGCGGTTTTCCGGAAAGGCCGGCGCGCGGCGCTAGAGCCCGGTCAGCACGCCCCCTTCCATCCGGCTGACGGTGTCGCACAGCCGGTCGATGTCCAGCGGGTTGTGGCTCGCGATCAGGATGGTGCGGCCCCCCGCGCGCAGCCCGGCAAAGAGCCTTCGCATCTGCCGGACGCCGAGGCTGTCCAGCCCGTTCATCGGCTCGTCCAGGATCAGCAGGGTCGGCTTTTCCATGATGGACTGCGCGATGGCCAGCCGCTGGCGCATGCCCAGGCTGTAGCGGGATACCCATTTGGGGCTGCGCGGGTCCAGCCCCACCCGTTCCATCGCGTCGCGGATCTCGTCCCGGCCGATCCGGCCGCGGATATCCGCCAGGAATTTCAGGTTGCGGTAGCCCGAGTAGTTGGGCAAAAACCCGGGCGCCTCGATGATCGCGCCCAGCCGCGGCGGCATTTCCACGTCTGTGCCAATGCGCGCTCCATCCACGCGGATCACGCCGGCGTCCGCGGACAAAAGGCCCGCGACGCACTTGAGCAGCACCGTCTTGCCGGAGCCGTTGCGCCCCACCAGCCCGTGGATCATTCCGGATTCAAAGGTCGCGCTCACATCCCGCAGCACTTCCTCCCGCCCGAAGTTCTTGCGCACGTGCCTGAGCTCAATCATGGCTGAATCTCCTTTCGTTTCGACAGGTACACGCCCAGCGCCGCCAGGGCCGCGGCCAGCGCGGTCAGCACGAGAAGCGCGTACCAGACGGGCGGCCGCCCCATGCCGTCGCCGTAGTCCAGCGCCGGGAGCCGCGACAGCGTGACCGGCGAAAAGTAATAGACCGGCACGTCAAAGAACTCCTCCATCACCGCGTCCAAAAGCAGCGGCGCGGCGGCAAAGACAAACCCGAGGCGCCCGCCCGTCAGGATGTTGACGGCAAACTGCAAAAGCGCCAGCACGGTAAAGGCCATCGCGTGCAGCCCCAGCGTCAGCGCCATGGCGGCCACCGGGGTGTAGGTGGTCATCAGCCAGGGATCGTAATTGATCATCGTGTCGTAGATCTCGTAATACCGCTGGTTGCCCAGCGCGTCAAGCCCGCCGGACCAGCCAAACGACCAGTCGGTCCACGGCAGCTGAAAGATCAGAAGCGCCAGGGAAAAGGCCAGCGTGTACAGCGCGCAGGCGCACGCGATATAGAGCACCTGGCCGCGCCCCCAGGCGCCCCGACCGGTGCGCGTGATGATGCTGCGCTGGGTTTCGTCGGCAAAAGGGGCGTCAAACAAAAGCATCAGAAGCCCCAATCCCGCCATCATGGTGGCCTGGGCGTCGCCAAGCAGGTACGCCGTCATCCCCGGCCAGCTCAGCGCGAGCGATTCGGTCGTCAGCATCAGCCGGACGGGCGCAAACTGCCCCTCGACGTACAAAAGCGTCAGCACCAGCACCGCCCAGGCGCGCGGCGTGGCGGCAAGGCGCCGCATATCGTGCTGGCAGCAGGCCCATACCTTATGCCCCATCGCGCAGCCTCCTTCCGGCGCGCCACGAAAAGAGTAGCGCAAAAAGCGCGGACAGCGCGCCAAACACCCCCGCGCCCGCCGCGAGCATCCGCGCCGGCGGCAGATCCGCCCCGCCCGATTCCAGCAGCGTGATGTCCATCCACGGGGGAATGCGCACCCAGTTGCCCGCCTCCTGAAGGAGCCGGTGCAAAACCAGCGGCGCGACCATCGTGAGCGCCGCGCTGGGATAGAGCGCGGAAAACGCCAGCGCGGTCAGCGCCCAGAACATGCCCGCGAAAAACGCCAGCAGGAGCTGCGCCCCGTAATACGCAAGGTACGCGCCCACGCCTCCGCCGGCGAGCAGCGCCTGCAGCCCCACGATGTCGCCCAGAAACGGCGCCCGCGAAAAGTCCGGCGGAAATCGGACGTTCAGCACCAGGATGAACGCCAGCATGCCCAGGGCCGAGGCCAGCCCGCCCGAAAGCGCGCCCGAGAGCGCCTTGGACCGCAGATAGCGCCGCTTCCCCGAGCGCATGACCACCGGGAGCGCGTATCCGCTCCGCCAGTCGGCGCAGAAGGCCATCCCAAAGGGCAGCGCGGCCATCAGCGGCAAGACGGGCGCGGCGTAGCCCATGGACAGGCTGAAGGAAAAGGCCATCAGCGCGTCGCCGCTCTCGTCGCTTAACAGATAGGAAACGCCGTACAGGTACAGGGCCAGGACGCCCGCGACGGCAATCCACAGATACGGCCCCAGCGCGCGCCGCCGGTCAAGCGACAGCATGATTTCTCCCCCCTTTCGGGTGCATGGCTTCATTATCGCACGCCGCGCCGGCCGTCCGGAAGGAAACTTGCGTAAAAACCATATTTATCCGATCATAATTATTGCCATGCCCACTGGAGCGCCGCGGCCAAAAACGCGCCTTTTTTGCGCCAAAAACCCGCGCCGCAGCCCAGAAAAGTATGGACACCCGACCGCGTCCATGTTACACTCGTGGTACCGGAATTCCATACTCAAAGGGGCGCGAAACCGATGGGATTTTCCCGGCGCGGAAAAAAGGCAAGGTACGATGTGTTTATCAGCTACCGCCGCCTGGGCGGCGACCAGACCGCCATGCTGATCCGGGAAAACCTGCTCAGGCGCGGGTACAGCGTGTTTTTTGATGTGGACACGCTGCGCGCGGGCGATTTCAACACCGAGCTCTTGCGCGTGATCGACGAGTGCACCGATTTCATCATCGTGCTGCCCCCAAACGCCCTGGACCGCTGCGTCAACGAGGGTGATTTTTTGCGCATCGAGCTGGAGCAGGCGCTGAAGCGGGACAAGAACATCATCCCCATACTGCTGAACGGCTTTGAATTCCCGGACGACATGCCGGAATCCATCCAGGGCCTGCGGCGGCGCAACGGGCTGAAGCCGGTCAACGATTATTTTGACGCCTACATTGCCAAGCTCTGCGAATTTCTGAAGTCAAAGCCGAAAAGGCGCCCAAAGGCGCTGCCCTGGCTGGCGGCGGCGGCGATCGTCGTCGCCCTGGGCATCGCCGCCGCGCTTTATTCCGGACACCTTGCCGGCGGAGGGCTTTTTGCCGCCGTCGCGGGCGACCGCGCGGCCCTTCAGCTGTACGAGGAAAAGCTGAAAAAGTATGACGGCGACGAGGCCAAGGCGGAATACGCTGTCGCCTACGACTACTATCAGGACCAGGCGCGGGGCTGGGACACCGCCCTCATGTACGCCCAGCGAAGCGCCGACAAGGGCGACGCGCGCGCCATGCTCCTGGCCGGGATGATCCACTACAAGCGCGAGGAATACCAAGTCGCTTTCGACTGGTTCACGAAGGGTGCCCGGAAGGGAAACGCCAGGGCCTTCTACATGCTGGGCAACATGTACTATTACGGGTACTACGTGGTAAAGGACGCGGATCAGGCGCTGTCCTTCTACAAAAAGGCCGCCGACCTGGGCCTGGAGGAAGCGGCGGAGGTCGTCCGAAAGCTGGAGAACCGGTGAACGCCCGCGCGTTAACGGGCGGAAAATATGAGATGAAGATTGACATTATATCCTACAAAATGGTATAGTTTATTTGGTTCCGGCGCATCCCGCGCCCACAACTGAATACCGGGGACAGGGTGGCACGCGGCCGACGGCCGCAACGCCTCAAAAGGGAATGCCGTGCGAATCGGCGCAGCCCTCGCTACTGTAAGAAGGACAAACGGATCATGATCCACTGCTTTTGCGGGAAGGGGATCCGGGCGGATGACTTCGAGTCAGGAGACCTGCCTTGTCAATCCCCAGTGTCCATTTTCGACGGGAAGGTGGGCATGACACCGGCGTTGGACAGGCCCCCCTCCGCAAGCGTTGTGCTCTCGTTTTCGAGAGCACTTTTTTATTCCGGCCCGGAGCGCCCTCCGGGCCGGGGAAAGGCGGTGCACCATGGATATCACCATAAAACCCATCGGCATCATTCACTCCCCGTTTCATGACCGGCGGGAGGTTCCGCGCTCCGCGCGGGAGGGTTCTTCCCGCGAGGCGGTGCTCGAAGTGTTCGAGGGGTACGCGGAAGGCATCCGCGACATCCGCGAGGGCGACGAGGCCTATGTTCTTTTTCATTTTCACAAGTCCGAGGGGTACGATCTGACCACCCTTTCGCGCAAGACCGGCACGATGATGGGCGTATTCTCCACCCGCTCGCCCTTCCGGCCCAACGGCATCGGGCTTACCGTCGTGCGGTTTGTCAAAATCGAGGGAAACCGCCTGACCTTTCGCGGTGTGGACATGCTGGACGGCACGCCGGTCGTAGACATCAAGCCCTTCGACCGGGAAGCGCTTTGCGGCGGCGGATGAACGCGGCGCCTGCGGAAAGGAGGCGGGGCCCCGCCAGAAGGCCGGAACCCGGGACCGGAGCACACATCAGTATGAGGAGGACACCGAAATGAAACGAACCCTGTCGCTGATTCTCGCTTTAATCGTCGTCTGGGCGCCGGTCGCGGCGTTTGCCCAGGCCGGCACCTACGAAGGCAGCGCGCCGGGCTACCACGGAGAAGTGGCCGTCGCGGTGGACGTCGACGAAGGCGGCGCGATCGCCAAGATCGAAGTGCGCCATGAGGAGACCGAGGGCATCGGGACCGTCGCGGCCGAGAAGCTCCCCCAGCGCGTCGTGGAGGCGCAGTCGCTGGGCGTGGACGCCGTGTCCGGCGCGACGGTGACCAGCAACGCCATTCTGGCCGCCACGGCCTCCGCGCTGGAGAAGGCGGGCATCGACCCGGCCGCGCTGGGCTACGCGGCCCCCGCGGGCAAGAAGGGCGGCAAGGCCGAGAAGAAGGCGGCGGACGAACTGACCGCCGTCGAAAAGGCGCCCAAGACCGGGTCCATCACCGTGACCGACGTCAAGGGGCGCGAAGTGACCATCGATCTGCCCGTCTCCACCTACGCCGTCAGCACGATGGATGTGGTGGACTTCATTGTGCCCCTCAAGGGGGAGGACGCGTTTCACATGCTGGTGGGCTCCGGCAATTCCGGCGGCAAGCAGGCCTATGACGACATCTACTTCCCCATGTTCCCGGACCTGGAGCGTCAGGTGGGCATTCTGTCCGAGCACAACGCGCCCTTTGACCTGGAGATGATCCTCGCCCGCGACCCGGACGTGCTGATCGTCAACTCCGCGATGCAGGCCCACAAGTACGCGCTGGACGTCGAGGCGCAGCTGACGGCGGCGGGCATTCCCATCGTGCTGATTGACGTGCCCGGCAAGTCCATCGACACCTCCGTGCAGCAGACGGTGGCGCTCCTGGGCCAGATTTTCGAGGAGAGCGAAAAGGCGGAGGAATTCAACGCCTTCATCGACGCACAGTTTGACCTGCTCCGCGCGAAGAACCTGTCCGCCCGGTCGGACAAGCCCACCGTGTACTACGAAAAGTCGGGCTACTCGGAGATCTACGGCAGCACCAGCACCAGCGTCTCCGGCTGGGGCAGCGTGATCGCCTACGCCGGCGGCGACAACATCGCCGACGCCGTGCTCATGGAGAGCGGCGCCGCGAAGGGCGGTTCCAACGTGCTGGACCCGGAATACGTGCTGACCGCCAACCCGGACTTTGTCATCCTCAGCGGCGTCAACTCGCTGGGGCTCGGGAAGGACCCGGCGCTGGCCGACAACGCCGAGTTTGACATCGTGAACCGCCCCGGCTGGGCGGAGCTCTCCGCCGTCCAAAACGAAAACGTGTACGAGATCATGCACGAGCTCAGCCGCACGGTGTATTCGTTCTACCCCTGCCTGAAGCTGGCGAAGATCTTCTACCCCGACGAGTTCCAGGACGTCGATCCCGACGCGCTTTTGGCGGAGTTCTTTGACCGCTACACGCTGATCGACAGCGACATGGGCGTCTGGACGGTCCGCTATCACAAGTAGGATGATGAATCAGATCGGAAACCGCGCCCTGTACCGGGGGCTCGTCCGCGCCAAGATGGCGCTGATCCTTCTGTGCGCGGCCGGCATCCTGGCGCTGACGCTGGTCAACATCGCGATCGGCTCCTCATCCATCGACATCGGGGAAATCCTCCGCGTGCTGACGGGCGGCGAGGGCGCCGGCCACAACCGGATGATCATCGTGGACATCCGCCTTCCCATGGCGCTGATGGCCGTGGTGATCGGCGCGGCCCTGGGCATCGGCGGCTGCGAGATCCAGACGATCCTGAAAAACCCCATCGCCAGCCCCTTCACGCTGGGCATCTCCGCCGCCGCCTCCTTCGGGGCGGCGGTGGGGCTGATCCTGGAGGCCAACTTTCTGAAGGTGTCCTCCTCGCTCATGGTCACCGCCAATGCCTTCTTCTTTTCGATGCTCGCCGCCACGGTGATCTACAGCTTTTCGCTGAGCCGGCGCATCGGCAAAAACGCCATCGTGCTCTTCGGCGTGGCGACCAACTTCCTGTTCAGCGCGCTGACCATGTTCCTGCAGTACGTGGCCGACGAGGACGAACTGCAAAGCCTGGTGTTCTGGACCTTTGGCAGCCTGCTCAAGGCCACGTGGGAAAAGCTCGCCATCGTCGCCGCCGCGCTGATTCTGTGCGTGCTGCTCCTGGGCAGAAACGCCTGGAAGCTGACCGCCATGACGCTGGACGACGCAAAGGCCATGAGCCTGGGCGTCAACGTGGGCGCGGTGCGCCGCATGGTGATCTTCACCACGTCGCTTCTGACGGCCTTTGCCGTCAGCTTTGTGGGCACCATCGGCTTCATCGGCCTGATCGCGCCCCACATCGCGCGCCTCGTCGTGGGCGAGGACCAGCGGTTTTTCATGCCGGCGTCGGCGCTTCTGGGCGCGTTTTTGGTGTCCTTCGCCTTCGCGGCCAGCAAGCTCATCATCCCCGGCGTGATCCTGCCCATCGGCCTCATCACGTCGCTGATCGGCATTCCGTTCTTCTTTGCGATGCTCCTTCGGAAAAAGGAGGTCGTATAGCGTGGTGCGGGTAAGGGACTTATGCTTTGCCTACCGGTCCGCGAAGCAGGCGCTCCCAGTGTTTGACGGCCTTTCGGCGGACTTTGCGTCCGGGCTCAGCGTCATGCTGGGCCCCAACGGCGCGGGCAAATCGACGCTGCTCAAGTGCATCTTCGGCATCCTGCGCGCCCGGGGCGAGATCCTCTACGACGGGCGGCGCATATCGGACCTCAAGGTTTCCCAGCGGGCGGACATCATGTCCTACCTGCCCCAGAGCGAGGCGGACCCCGGCACCCTCCGCGTGCTGGAAACGGTGCTGCTGGGCCGGCTTCCGGAATTGACCCACCGCGTGCGCGACGAGGACCTGGACGCCGTGATGGACACGCTGCGCGCGCTGAACATCGAGCACCTGGCGCTTCGCAAGGCGGGGGAACTCAGCGGCGGACAGCAAAAGCTGGTGTACGTCGCCCAAACCCTGGCCCGAAGGCCGCGGGTCATTCTGATGGACGAGCCCTTCGGCTCGCTGGATCTTCAAAAACAATTGGAGCTCTGCCAGATTCTGAAGGACCTGACCGTCCGCGACGGGCTGGATCTGATCATGATCGTCCACGATCTCAACCTGGCGGCGCGCTACGCCGACCACGTGGTCGTCCTCGACGGAAATGGCCGCCTGTACGCGGCCGGCGCGCCGCGCGACGTGATCACGGAAGCCATGCTGCGGGACGTCTACGGCGTGGTCGCCCACCTCACCAGCGACGCGGACGGCGTTCCGGTGGTTTCGCCGATCCGCTCCGTGCGGGCGGACGAGCCGCTTGAGTCGGCGTAGCCCCGAGGCTATGGGTGGGCCGACTCCAGCCACCCCATGCGGTACGCGCAGACGTGATCGGCGGAATCGCCGAGGATGAACGCCGCCTCGCGGGCGGAAAAGCGGCAAAAGCAGGTCAGCACCACGGCAGCCCTCTCGAGGGGCGAAAGCCCGGCAAGGCGCCCGCCTGCCGGCGCGCCGTCCGCCCGGCCCGCCGCGGCGTAGCGCTCGCTTTGGCTCAGCCTGAAGGCCGCCCGGAACGCATCCGCTTCCAGCGCCCCGGCGTCACCCCGGCCGGAATCCTGCCGATAGCAGGCGACAAAAGCCTCCTTCAGAATTTCCGAGGCGGCACTCCGGCTCCCCGTTTGCAAAAGCGCAAACCGATAGAGCCTCTGCTCGTGTTTTTCGGCCGCCTCGATAAACTGTTCCCGACGCAAGTTGACGCCCTCCGTTCACGCCCCGCGGGCGGTGTCTTTCCTCCGTAACCGGCAGATTCCGGGCGCGAAGACCGAAATCGCCTGTCGTCCTATTAAAAAAGACACCGGATGAGGCCCAAAAGCAACAAACAACCAAAAAATTAATATTGGATTTGATTGCCGCCCAATCCGCGATCAGCCGCAAAGCCCGCCCCGACTTTCGCGCTGCTTTGTAAAAAGACGGATGCTTACTGAAACAGTTTGCCAGAAAAACCCGTCCAATCAGCGGAATCCTTTATAACAAGCGGTTTGGGAGGCGAAGCGCATGACAACCCTTCGGACGCGGGGAGCCGCGGCGGCCCTGGCGCTGGCATGGATGCTGGTCTGGGCGGTTTGGGGATCGGCCGCTGCGCAGGCGGCCTCCGCCGCCATCATTGGCGGCGCGGACGGGCCTACGGCCATCTTTGTCGCGGGCGGAGCACTGACGGAGGTGATCGAGGCGCATCTGCCCTGGTACGCCTTCGGCCCCATGGATGAAGCGACCCAGCGTGCCGCCGCGGCGCAGTTGGGCGCCGTCGCTGAGGATTACGTATTCACCGGCCGGGTGAGCCTGGACGGCGAGTACGGCTACATCGCGGGCACGCTGAAGCCGGGCCGCAATCCGGCGTCGGCGGCGGACCCCTTGCCGGATGGCACCCGCGTGTTTTGGGACGCCGGGACGCCGGACGCGATGATCCTCGTGCCCGGCGCCTACGTGCGGGAACGGGGGTTCGGAACGGAGTATTCCGAGCTTTACGCCCGCATCACCTCCGGAGACCTCGCGTCGCTCGCAGACGCCACCCGGCGGGGCGTCACCGTGTGCGCGCCGCCCGCACCCTATCTCAGCGTGTACATGCTGAAAGGCGGTCAGTACCGGTACGAATACATCTCCCTGACGGAAGCGGATCTGAAAAGCGCCGCCGCCGACGGGTACACCTTCAAACCCGAAGCGATCGGCGACGCGATGAGGCTGGTGACCAGCGACGCCGAGGACGCGGACAGCGAACCTTCCATCCCCGCCTCGCTGTACGCGATGGCGGCAAAGCGGTGCGGCTTTACCGTCGCCTCGCCCAAGGATATCGGCACCATCGTCCGGGCGGAGATGACCTTTGCCCCTCGAGAGGGCGCTCCCCTCGCCCAGGTGGTGGAGGACAAAAAGTCGCTCAAGGATCTGGCATCCCTCCTGAAGCGCGCGAAGAAGACGGGCCTTGGCAACTGCCCCTTCGACGCCGTTCTGACGATGATCATGAAGGACGGGCGCCTGGTGACGGTGCAGAAGGCCACCGACAGCTGCGGCACGATGGTGTTCGGAAGCGCCATGTGCTATCAAATCTCCGACAAGGACAACGCCCGCTTCTGGAAGATCTTCCCGGAGATCCGCTCGGCCCTTGCGCGGTAGCGCGCCCCGGGATACAGATAAGGGCCCTCCGCCCAAAACCGGCTGGTTTGGGGCGGAGGGCCCGATTTTCATGCTTTCCGCGGCGGGATCGCCGGGAATGGGGCTACTGCTGCGCGACCGCCTCGGCGGCGTCCCTGCCGGCGATGCGTCCCATGGCCATGTAGGACTGAATCGCGGAACCGGAGCAGGGGTATTCGCGGTAGAAGATTTCGCCGTTGGCCACTTCGCCCGCGGCGTACAGGCCGGGGATGGCGCTGCCCGAGGCGTCCAGCACCTTGCAGGTTTCGTCGATCTTGGGCCCGCCGAAGGAACCGGAATTGGCGTTGAACTTGTTGGCGACGGCGTAGAACGGCGCGGCGTCCACCGGCGTCAGCTTGTCGGCGGCCTTTCCAAAGGCTTCGTCGACACCCTTGGCGCAGGCTTCGTTGTAGGCATCGATGGTGGCCTTCAGCACCGCCGCTTCGCACCCCATCTGCTCGGCCAGGCCCTCAATCGTATCGGCCTTGACAACCGCGCCCGCCTCGATGCCCGCTTCCAGCGCCGCGCCGGCCTCGACGGCCTTGGCGTCCGCGATGGTGTAGTACATCACGCCGGGCTGGTCCAGCATCAGGCGGCTGCGGCGGAACCAGTAGCTGGACTCGTCCATGAAGCGCTCGCCGTCGGCGTTTACGTAGAGGTAAATGCCGTAGGGGTCAAATTCCTGAGTCACCTTGGAATAGTAGTCGAGGGAGAGGACGATGCCGCTGTCCCCCGCGACGATGGGGCTGCCCAGTTCCCGCGCCCAGAGAAGGCCGTCGCCGGCATGGGCGTCGCCCATCTGGGAGCCGAGGCCGCCGAGGGACGGGGAATACTCCGCCATCAGTTCGGCGTTGTTCTCGTAGCCGCCGGTGGCCAGGATCACGCGGCCCGCCTTGACGCTCAGCGCGCCGCCGGTGGCGGTGGTGCCCGTAACGCCCGTGACCGCGCCGTCCTCAACGATCAGGCCCGTGGCCGGGCTGTTCACCAGGATGGTCACGCCCTTCGCCTCCGCGGAGGCGGTCAGGGGCTCGGTAAAGCCGGTGCCGCCGCCGTTGGCGGCCTTGTGGGTGCGCTTGGGGTTCTGCCAGGGCATGGCGGTGGGCGTCTGGAGGGTATCCATGAACGCCACGCCGTTGTCCTTCATCCACAGGATGTTCGCCGGCGCCATTTCCGCGATGGCGCGGACCATCTTCTCATTGATCTTGCCTTCGCCCTTCTCCACCCAATAGTCGGCGAGGGCTTCCCAACTGTCCTCGATGCCTTCGTCCGCCTGCATCTGGGTGCCCGCGGCCAGGCATTCGCCGCCACTGAGGGCGCTGGCGCCGCCGGTGGCCGCCTTCTTCTCCAGCAGGATGACGCTGGCGCCGGCGTCCGCCGCCTCGATGGCCGCCGAAAGGCCCGCGATGCCGCCGCCCACGACGACGACGTCGGCCTCAAGACTGGCGTCCTCCGCCGTCACCTCGACGGCCGTCTTCAGCGCTTCCGGATCTCCGCCTGCCTGCGTCACCGCGTCCGCGACGGCCGTCAGAATGGCGCCGGACGTGATGGTCGCGCCGGATACCGCGTCCACCCCCAGGGACTGGTGTTCCACGATCGCGGCGGGAATCTGCTCGATCGCCGGGTCGGAAACGCCGGGGGTTTCCGAGTGTTCGGTCACCACGACGGATTCAATCGCGCCGTCCGAGAATGTGACTTCCACCTTGACGTCGCCGCCGATTCCGGGGGCGGATGCGGCATAGGTCCCGGCCGTGTAGGCCGCGGCCATCGCGGACGCGGAACATGCCATCATGGCTACCAGGATAAGGCACAGGAGTCCGGCAAACTTTTGCCTCATATGGATTTGCACCTCCAAAGGGTATTATATCGATATGGAATCGCTTCCATATGGCGATATCGCGCCTAGTGGTTCGCCCACTACAGAATCTGCGCTTCCGTCGGTTCTTAGATTTCGTGGACTACTAGCGAGACAGGCAGTCGATCACCGTCTGCTCGCACAGGGCCCATATCCGCTCGTTTTCCAACAGCTCCGGATTCTTCAGGACGTACTGGTAGTACGCGCCCGCGATCCCGAAGAACACCTCGCCCAGCAGCACCGGGTCCAGGTTCTTCAGTTCGCCGTCCTCGATCCCCTTCCGGATCACCGGGTCCACCCGGTCAAAATGCTTCTGCTGCCAGTAGTGGGTGCCAAACTCGGGGTCGCCCGCCGTGGACAGGTACAGCCCGTCCACCCGGGCCTCCCGGGGGTGCTCCAGCGCCCAGCGCACGGCGTTTTTCATGCGGCGGCACAGTTTGGCCACCGCGCCCTCCGCCTGATCCAGCCCCGCCTCGCAGGCCGCCACGTTCATGTCGTGGCAGTAAAGAAACGTCTGCCGGATGAGGTCCTCCTTGGAAGAAAAATATAGGTACAGCGTTCCCTTGGCGACATTCGCCCGGGCGGTAATCTCCGCGATGCTGGCGTCCGCAAAACCCTTCTCGGCAAAGAGCTCCACGGCCACGCGGAGGATCAGCGCGCGCTTGTCGTTTGACACTTCAATCAGGCCCCTCATCCGGATATGACTGACCGGTCAGTCATCCCCAGGGAAGCATACCACAGGTTTCGCGTTTTTGTCAACGGCGCGTCAAGACCGTCCGTTGCGCGTTGTGGTATAATGGTCAAAAGGAGGCGCCTATGTACCGGATTCTGATCGTGGAGGACAACGCCGTGATTGCCGGGGCGGTTGCGCGGCACATCGGCTCCTGGGGTTTTGAGGCGAAAGTTGCGGCCGACTTCCGGAACATCCTCTCGGAATTCGGCGCGTTTGACCCGCACCTGGTCCTGATGGACATTGCGCTGCCGTTTTTCAGCGGCTACCACTGGTGCCAGGAGATACGCAAAATCTCGAAGGTCCCGATTTTGTTTTTGTCCAGCGCGTCGGACAACATGAACATCGTGATGGCCGTTTCGATGGGCGGGGACGATTTTCTCTCCAAGCCCTTTGACCTGGCGGTGCTGACGGCGAAGATTCAGGCCGCGCTGAGGAGGGCGTACGACTTCGCGGGCAAAAGCGAGGTCATCGAGCACCGGGGCGCGCTTTTGAACGTCGGGGAGGCGACGCTCTTTTACGGGGGCAAGCGCATTGAGCTGACCCGCAACGAGCACCGCATCCTGCTGACGCTTTTGGGCGCGCGGGGGCAGGTGGTATCGCGGGACGCGCTGATCGAGCGCCTCTGGGAGACCGACAGCTTCGTGGATGAAAACACCCTCTCGGTCAACGTGGCTCGGCTGAGAAAAAAGCTGGGCGCGGCGGGGCTCGACGGGTTTGTCAAGACCCGGAAGGGCCTGGGATACATCGTCGAATAGCGGGAGGATCGCATGATTTCCTACCTGAAGGCGCGCCAGCGGGGATTCTGGCTTCTGATGGTCACGGCGCTGATCTTCATCAGCGTGTTCGCGCTCTACGGCCTGCCGTGGCAGGCCGCGCTGTACGGCGGCGCGGTGGCAGGCCTGGCGCTCCTCGCGGCGATCTGCGCGGACTACGCGCGCTACCGCGGGCGGCGCGCCCAGCTGCACCAGGCGCTCGGGGAGATTACGCTGACGCTCGACGCCCTGCCGCCGCCCCTGGACGGCCTGGAGGCGGAATACCAGGCGCTCATCCGCGCGCTGTTTGACGCCCGGCAGCGCGAGATGGGCGAGGCCGGCCGGCGCTACCGCGCGCTGACCGAATACTTTGCCCGTTGGGCCCACGAGGTCAAGACGCCAATTGCCGGGATGCGGCTGGTCCTGGAGGAACCCGCGCCGGAAAAGCGGCTCATCCGGGAAGAGCTGTTTCAGATCGAGCAGTACGTGGGCATGGCGCTGGCGTTTTTGCAGCTCGGCGGCGATTCCACCGACTTCGTGCTGAAAAACTGCCCCCTCGACCCGATCATCCGGCAGGCTGTTCGAAAATTCGCGCCCCAGTTCATCCGCAAAAAGCTGCGCCTCGTGTACGAGCCGGTCGGCCGGTCGGCGCTGACCGACGAAAAGTGGCTCTCCTTCGTGCTGGAGCAGGTGCTCTCCAACGCGATCAAGTATACCAGCGAGGGCGGCGTCACCATCCGCCTGGCCGAACCCCTCACCCTCGTCGTCGAGGATACCGGCATCGGCGTCGCGCCGGAGGATCTGCCCCGCATCTTTGAGCGCGGCTACACCGGCCTGAACGGGCGCGCGGACAAGAGCGCCACCGGCATCGGGCTGTACCTGTGCCGCGCGGTGATGCGCAAGCTGGGCCATGAGATCGCCGCCGAGTCCGAACCGGGGCGGGGCACCCGCATCCGCCTCATGCTCGAGGCCGCGAAGCTGGAAGTCGAATGACGCCGTATCTTTCAAAACTGTAAGACTGGGTGCGGAACTGTAAGCCAAATCGATGGCGCCGAGGCGCCCAAAAAAGGTACAATCATCCCGAAAAAGACATTCGGGAGGAAACAGCATGGCAATATTGGAAGTTGAAAACCTCAAAAAAGTGTACTCGACGCGCTTTGGCGGTCAAAAGGTTCAGGCGCTCAAAAGCGTCACGTTTTCGGTGGAAAAGGGCGAATTTGTGGCGATCATGGGCGAATCCGGCTCCGGCAAGACGACGCTTCTGAACCTGTTGGCGGCCTTTGACCGCCCCACCGGCGGCGATGTGGTGCTCGCGGGTCGGGGCCTCGGCGCCATTTCGGAGAGCGATGTCGCCGCGTTCCGGCGGGACAACCTGGGTTTTGTGTTCCAGGATTTCAACCTTCTGGATACCTTCTCGATCCAGGACAACATCTTTCTCCCTTTGGTGCTGGCGGGCGAGCCCTACGCCCGGATGCGCGAGCGGATGCTGCCCATCGCCGCCAGGCTGGGCATTTCCGACATTCTGGAAAAATACCCCTACGAGGTTTCCGGCGGGCAGAAACAGCGCGCGGCGGTGGCCCGGGCGCTGATCACGGGCCCAATGCTGGTGCTGGCGGACGAGCCCACCGGCGCGCTTGATTCCAAGGCCACCGACGAGCTTTTGCGCCTTTTTTCCGACATCAACGCGGGCGGGCAGACCATTTTGATGGTCACCCACTCCACCAAGAGCGCCAGCCACGCAGGGCGCGTGCTGTTCATCAAGGACGGCGAGGTCTTTCACCAGCTCTACCGCGGCGGCGCGAACAACGAGGAGATGTACCAGAAGATTTCCGATACGCTGACCTTGATGGCGACCGGGGGTGAGCGCCTGTGACCACCTTCTTTTACGCCCGGCTTGCGCGAAAAAACATCGTCAACAACCGCAAAATCTACCTGCCCTACATCCTGACCGCGATCGGCATGGTGATGATGTTCTACATCGTCGGCTTTCTTGCGAGCGATCCGGAGGTCAGCCGCATCGCCGGGGGCGAAATGCTGCAGGCGCTTTTGTCCTTCGGCGTCGGCGTGATCGGCGTGTTCGCGACGATTTTTCTCATCTATACCAACAGCTTTCTGATGAAGCGGCGCAAAAAGGAACTGGGGCTTTTCAACATTCTCGG
This sequence comes from Eubacteriales bacterium, assembly GCA_029974035.1. The sequence goes on from JARKQG010000027.1 coordinate 28,559, forward strand.
CATGGGCAAGCGGCACATCGCCAAGGTCATCCTGTGGGAGAGCGGCTACGTGGCCGCGATCAGCATTGCCGCAGGGCTTCTCATCGGCATCCTGCTGAGCAAGCTCAATCAGATGGTGATGCTCCGCCTGGTCGAAAAGACCGCGTCCCTCCGCTTCGGGGTGTCGGCCCATGCGGTGGTGCTGACGGCGGTGGTCTTTGTGGGCATCTTTCTTCTGCTCCTGGCGGGCAGCCTGCGCCAGGTGCACGTTTCCAGCCCCATCGAGCTTCTGCGCGGCGGCGACGTGGGTGAGCGCGAGCCAAAGGCGAACTACGCCCTGGCGCTGCTCGGCCTGATCCTGCTGGGCGGCGGGTATTTTCTGGCCCTGTCGGTTCAGGACCCGGTTTCGGCCATGCTGTGGTTTTTCGTCGCGGTCATACTGGTGATCCTGGGGACTTACCTGCTGTTTATCTCCGGCAGCGTCGCGCTTCTGAAGGCGCTGCGCCGCAACAAGCGCTACTATTACAAGCTGAACCACTTCATCTCCGTGTCCGGCATGTTCTACCGGATGAAGCGAAACGGCGCGGGCCTCGCCTCCATCTGCATCCTGTCCACGATGGTTCTGGTGATGATCTCCACCACCACCTGCCTGTACGTGGGCGCCGAGGACGCGATGCGCAGCCAGTACCCGCGCGATGTCGGCGTGTCCGTCTCAGCCGACGACCTTGCCGTGCCGCCGGCGGTGGACGAAGCCGCCCGCGCGGCGCTGAAGGGCGCGGGCGCGGAGGCGGAGGGTCTGCTTCAATACCGGTATTTTTCATGCGCCGCCTACGAAAGGGATGGCGCCCTGGGCTTTGACGGCTCGGGCGTCGACGCCCAGTACCGCTCGCTGTACGTGGTTTCGCTTCCCGATTATCCGAATCGGGCGAATCTGGCGCTCAATCCGGGCGAGATCGCCGTCTACGCAAGCGGCACCGCGCCCGGGGACACGCTTTCGATCGGGGGCGAAACCTACCGCGTCCGGCACAGGCTCTCCGAAGGCGTGGAGGGCCTCACCTCAAACAGCGTCAACATCGTCGAGCATCTGCTCGTCGTAATGCCCACGGACGGCGACGTGCGCGCGCTCTACGAGCGGTTCAAGGCGTCCGCCGGGCCCCTCGACCACCCCTTCACCTTCTACTACGGGTTTGACCTCGGCGCGGACCGCGCGCTTCAGGCAGAGGTCGCAAAAGAGATCCGGGCAACCCTGGACGGCGAGCTCACCGGCTTACGCGTGGACTCCACGGCGGAAAAGTGGGATGATTTCATCGGCATCTACGGCGGACTTCTGTTCCTGGGGTTCCTCCTGGGCTTTACCTTCGTTGTCGCCGCCGCGCTGATCATGTACTATAAGCAGGTCACCGAGGGGTACGAGGACAACGAGCGCTTCGATATCCTGAAACGGGTGGGCATGACCGTCCGCGAAATCCGCGCCGCGATCAATTCGCAGGTTTTGACGGTGTTCGCGCTGCCCCTTGCCGCCGCGGCCTGCCACATGGCGTTTGCGTTTCCGATGGTAGCGAAAATGCTCCGGGCCTTCGGCCTCAACAACGTGCCGCTGTTCATGATGACCAGCGCCGCCACCTTCGTCGTCTTCGCGCTGATGTACGCCCTTGCGTACCGCGCCACTTCGAAGGCGTATCTCGGCATCGTCGGCGGGATGAACGGACGGATTCGGACGTAGCCGGGGCGCGGCCGCCCAAGCCGCGGCCATGCACGGCTCCGCCCCCGGCGCATGCGCCGGGGGCGGAGTGTTTGGCCCGCCGCGCGGGCCCGGTCGGCCAAAGGCTATGCCGGGCCGCGGCCCGGCGGGGAAAACTCCCCGGCATTGGGCCCGACCGCGGGGTCTGCGTAAATCGCCCGCCTTCCCGGGTTTTTCACCCGTTGCGCGATGTCTCGGACGGTTTCCTCTTCCCCGATGCCGCAGACCTTTCGGATGCTTCCTTCCAGGTCCCCTCCGTCCAGGCCGTGCTCATGCGCCATGTCGTAGGCAATCGCCGCGGCGATCATCTCCCGGAAGATGCCGGTATCAAGGCCGTGCCGGGCGGCCAGGCGCATCGGCGCGACCAGCCGCTCCTCCGGGCCTAGCTTGCGCACGGCGTCCCGGGCGTTGCGCGCAATGGAGTCTTCGATCTCCGGGTTCTGAAACTTTTCCAGCGCGCGCCGGGAGAATTCCCGCTGCGCCTCCGGCGAAACGCCGTATTCCAGGCAGATCGCCCGATCCAAAACCCGCAAAAGCGCGCGGGCTTTCCCGTCGATATCGGGATCAACCGCCGCCCGCGCGTACACCTCGCAGCCCTTCAGGGCGCCGAGGTAGGCGATGCACGCGCTCAGGCAGTTGTACGTGTAGATCTTCCGCCGGATGATTAGCGCGTAGTCCGCCTCGGGCACAAAACCCGCGAGGGGCAGCGGCCGGTCAAGCGGCAGGATGTCATAGGGCAGCTCGTCCACCGGCTGTGACCGCACATCCAGGCCATCGGCGACGCAGGTGCAAAGAACGCAGCCGTTGCTGAAGCGGTATGCCCCGGCCAGGCGCGCCTCCAGCACCGCGGCGGGGGCAATCCCATTCTCGCAGGCGACCAGCGGCTGGAGCGCCCCGGCCCCGCGCACGCGCCGTGCCGCGCCCAGCAGCGGAACGAGGGACTCGAGGTTGTCCGGCCGGACAGCCGTCAAAAGGACATCCGCCTCCGCGATCCGCGTCGCCGCCCGCGAATCGTCCGCCCGCAGCGCCCGAAATCCCTCCATCGAAAGCGGCGCCCGCCGCCCGCCGAAAAAGACGACCCGGTAGCGCCCACGCCGGTTCAGCGCGTCGATCAGCGCCCCGTCCCGGTCGATCAGGGTGATCTCCGCGCCGGAGAGCTGCGCAAGGCGCGCCAGCAGCCCGCGCCCGGTCTGCCCCGCGCCCAGAATGACCACCTTCATTCCGCGCCTCCGCCGAGCGCTTCCAGATCCGCCAGGGCGGGAATGGAGGGAATGCCCCCCCGCCGCTGAACGCACCAGGCCGCCGCAAGGTTGGCGCGGCGCAGCGCGGCGGTCAGCGCCGCCCCGTCCGGTGCGTCCAGCGATAGGTTGCGGCGCAAAAATTCCCAGACAAACGTGGCAAAGCAGCAGTCGCCCGCGCCGGTGGTATCCACCGCGCGCACCGGAAGCGCCTGCGCGTAGCCCTGCGCGCCGCCGGCAAAAAAGGCGCTGCCCCCCTCGCCGTAGGTGGCAATCACCAACCGGGGCCCCATATCCATAAGACGGCGCCCCCCCGCCTCCAGCGACGTGGTGCCCGTCAAGAGGGACAGCTCTTCCTCGGAAACCTTGAGCACGTCCGCGCGGGACGCGGCCTCGCGGATCCGCCGCATGCCCAGCGCGCGGTCCGCCCAGGTCCGGGGGCGCCAGTTGACGTCAAAGGAGACCAGTCCGCCGGCCGCCTTCGCCCGCGCCATGGCGGTCATCGCACTTTCAAACGCGGAATCGCCCGGCAGCATGAAGCTGGTGATGTGCAGCGCCCGGCAGTTCTCCACCAGGCTGAAATCCACCTCGCCGGGCAGGAGGGTGGAATCCGCCATGCCTTCCCGGTAGAACATGAACTCACGCTCGCCGTCTTCGGCCAGCCGCACGACCGCGCAGGGCGTTTGGTGCGAATCGCTCAGCACCACGCCCCGGGCGTCCACGCCCTGGCCCCCGATGGCGTCGACCAGCAGCCTGCCCAGCATGTCGTCCCCGAGTTTGCAGACGATGGCGCAGCGCGCCCCCTGCCGCTGTGCGGTCACCAGGAAATTGGCGACGCTGCCCCCCGGGTTGCCCTCGAACAGCGCGCTGCCGTTTTCGGATGTGCCGCAGGCGGAAAAATCAATCAGCGCCGTCCCCATTCCAACGATGTCGAACATATATCCCCTTTTCAGCGCTGCATGCGACCGCCGCAATCCTGCCCCACAGCCCTTCTTCAATGATCCGCTCCCTCACGACGCGCCGCCCCGCGGTTCCGCCGCCATCACAAAGAGGCGGCGCCGTCGATGGCAATGTTTCCGCCGCTGAAGAACGCCGCCTCGGCGCACGCCGCGAACAGAATTGCCGCGGCGATCTCCTCCGGCCTGCCCAGCCGCCCCATGGGCTGGCGCGCCACAAAGCGCGCGCGGGCCGCTTCCGGGTCCGGCTCCGCCTGAATGCGCGCCTCCAGCGACGGCGTCAGCACCGTACCGGGACACACGCAGTTGACCCGAACGCCGTCCTTCAGAAGATCCGCGGCCATGGCGCGGGACAGAGAGAGCACCGCGCCCTTCGAAGCGCTGTACGCCGCCCGGGAGGCCACTCCCTTGATGGCGACCAGCGAGGCCACGTTGACGATCACGCCCCGGGTTTTTTTCAGGTGCGGGATCGCGGCACGGCTGATGAGAAAGGTGCCGGTGGCGTTCACGCGCATCACCCGCTCCCACTCCGAAAGCGCGGTCTCCTCCGCGCTGCCGCCGGTCACCACGCCGGCGCAGTTGACCACCACGTCCAGGCCGTCCAGCGCCTCCGCCGCGGCGGAGACGATTTGCGCCGCCTCGCGCTCGTCGCCCACGTCGCCCGGCACAAATACCGCCCGGTACCCCTGCGCCTGCAACACCTGGGCCACCTTCCGGGCGGAGGCGGTGACGCTGTTCACCGCCACGCGGGCGCCCGCCCGCGCAAACGCATGCGCGGCGCTCTCCCCGATGCCGGCTCCCGCGCCGGTCACCAGCACCGCCCTGTCATGAAAATCCGGCATTGTCTTCCCTCCGTCAGTCCGCTCCCAGGTAGGCCTTTTTCACGTCCTCGTTCTTTAGCAGATTCTCGCAGCGGTCATGCAGGATGATCTCGCCGGTCTGCATCACATAGCCGCGATCGGCGGTGGACAGCGCCACCTTGCTGTTCTGTTCGACGAACAGGATCGTGGTACCCTCCTTGCGGATGGCGACGATGGCTTCAAAGATCTCCTTGATGATCAGCGGCGCGAGGCCCAGCGAGGGCTCGTCCAGCAGCAGCATTCTGGGCTTCGCCAGCATCGCGCGGGCGATGGCCAGCATCTGCTGTTCGCCGCCGCTGAGCGTTCCGCCCATCTGCGCCTTGCGCTCCTCCAGCCTGGGAAAGAGCCGGTACATCCGCTGCATGTCGTCGCGCACGTCCTTCATATCCCTGCGCAGGTAGGCGCCGATTTCGAGGTTCTCCTTCACGCTCAGCTGCGAAAAGATGTGCCGCCCTTCCAGCACCTGCGCCAGCCCCAGCTTGGTGATCTCATGGCCCGACTTCTTCTGGATGGGCTTTCCCGCAAAGGCGATCTCGCCCCGGACGCCCGCCGCGGGCGTCAGACCGGAGATGGTCTGCATGGTGGTGGTCTTGCCCGCGCCGTTGGCGCCGATGATGGTCACGATCTCGCCCTCGCCGACGGTGAGGTTGATCCCCTTGACCACGTGAATGTTCCGGTAATAATAATGAAAGTCCTTGATCTCCAGCAGCGCCATGTCACTCACCCCCCAAATACGCCTGGATGACGGCCGGGTTCCTTTGGATCTCGGCGGGCGTCCCTTCGGCGAGCTTCTGGCCGTAGTTGAGCACGAACAGCCGGTCCGTCACATCCATGACCAGCTTCATGTCGTGTTCGACGATCAGGATGGTGACGCCTGTCTTCAGGATCTTGCGCAGCAGGGCGTTCAGCGCCTCCTTCTCCCGGGAGTTCATCCCCGCCGCGGGTTCGTCCAGCAGGATGAGCTTGGGGTTGGAGGCGAGGCCGCGCACGATCTCCAGCAGCCGCTGCTGGCCGTAGCTGAGAGAGCCCGCCGCCTGTTCGGCGTTCCCGTCCAGGTTGACAAACGCCAGCCATTCGTGGGCCTTTTCGCGGGCCTCGCGCTCCTCGCGGCGCTCTTTTCCGGTGCGCAAAAGCGATGCGAAGAAGCCGGCCTCAAGCCTCGGGTGCATGCCCACCATGACGTTCTCCACCACGCTCATCTTGCGGAACAGGTTGATGACCTGGTACGTGCGGGCGATGCCCGCGGCATTGATCTGGAAGGGCTTCATGCCCTCAATGTGCTTCCCGTCAAACACAATGGAGCCGCTGTCGGGCTTGTACACGCCGCTGATGAGGTTGAAAAACGTGGTCTTGCCCGCGCCGTTGGGGCCGATCAGGCCGTTGATCTTGTGCGCCTCGATGGCGGTGGAGACGTTATTGATCGCCTTCAGGCCGCCAAAGCTGAGGCAGAGGCTGTCGATCTCAAGCAACATCAATCCTGTCCCCCTTTTGCCGGTTGGTCACCTTTGCGAAGAGGCTTTTCAGGCTTCCGTAGAGGCCGCCCGGCATGGTAACCACTACGATCAGCAGCAATATGCCGTACATCAGCATCTGGTACTGCTCAAACATGCGCAGACCCTCGATCAGCATCAGCACCACCACCACGCCCACGATCGGCCCCGCGATGGAGCCGGTACCGCCAAAGAGCATCATCGTCACAAACATGACCGACTGCTTCTGGGTAAAGGTATCCGGCCCGATGTAGCGCATCAGGTGGGCGTACATGGCCCCCGCAAACCCCGTGTAGAACGCGCTGACCGCGAAGGCCATCACCTTGTACTTGGTGACGTCGATGCCCATGCCGCCCGCGGCGACCGGGTTTTCGCGGATGGCGATCCAGGCTCGGCCCACCTTGGAATTGACCATCAGGTACTTGGCCGCGAGAAACAGCACCACCGCCGCCAGACCAAAGTAATAGAAGCTGGTGTAGTCGCTCAGTTCAAGGCCGAAGATGCTGATGCTCGGGGCGAAGAGCCCCACGGCGTTGCCGGTGACCCCGCCGGGGGAATTCAGCAGCAGCGTGTAGACGATTTCGCCGAAGGCGATGGTCGCCAGCGACAGAAAGTGGAACACCAGCTTCGAGGCCGGATAGGCGATGATGGCTCCGACGATGGTCGCCAGCACCGACGCGATCAGCATCGTGGCAAAGACCGGCAGCCCGAAGTACTTGTTCAGCATCACGGAGCCGTAGGCGCCGATGGCGAAAAACGCCGCGTGCCCCATGGAAATCTGGCCGCAATACCCAAAATCGATGTCGAGGCCCGAGGCGGCGATGGTGTACAGCATCGCGACGCAGGCGACCAAAATGCCGTAGTTGAAGCCGACGGCGGTCATGATCGGCGGCAGCAGGAGAAACAGCGCCGCCAGCGCGACCTTGCCGGGCATGTTCTTCTTCATAATGGAATTCATAGGCATGCTCCTCACTCCGTGATGGCGCGCTCGTTGAACAGGCCCGTCGGCTTGACGAACAGGAAGATCAACAGCACCGCGTAGGAAATCATGTCCTTGTACACCGAGGACAGGTAGCTGGCCGTCAGCGTTTCGATGAGGCCCAGGAGGATGCCGCCCACGATGGCGCCGTACATGTTCCCGTAGCCGCCCATGATGGCGCCCGCAAAGCCCTTGCGGCCGATGGTCGAGCCCAGCATGATGAACACGCCGTAGATCGGCCCCAGAAGGATGCCCGCCAGGGCCGCCATGCCGGCGGCGATGGCCCAGGTGACCCCCGTGCTCAGCGATGTGTTGACGCCGCAGGCCTGCGCGGCCTTGGTGTCCATCGCCGCGGCGCGCATGGCGGTGCCAAAGCGCGTGTGCTTCATAAACAGGTGCAGCCCCACCATGCACAAAAACGAGGACGCAATGCAAAAGACCGATTCAGTCTGTATCTTCACGCCGAAAATCCGCAGGGAGGAGACGCCGAACACCGGCGGGTAGTTGAGCATCTTGGTGCTCCAGATCGCCTGAATGGTGTTCTGCAGAATGTAGGAAACCGCGATGGTGGCCAGCACCACATAGATGGCCAGCACGTTCTTGTTCTGCAATTTCCGGATCACAAAGTGCTCCAGGCCGAGCCCGAACGCGGCGGCGCACGCCATGGTCAGGATCACGGCCACCGGGAAGGGCAGTTTGAGCATTGTGTAAAACGTATAGCCCAGAAACGCGCCGAGCGTCAGAACATCGCCCTGCGCAAAGTTCATCAATCCCGACGCCTTGTAGATGATGCTGTACCCCAGGGCGATCAAGCCGTAGATACAGCCAATGACAAAGCCTGAAACGAGGACCTGCGTGAGCATCAGGCCGTCCCCTCTCTTTCTGTCCAAACGTAAGCCGACCGATCCCCGGTCCGGGGTAGGAATGCGGGGAGGCGGGTGCCTCCCCGCGGGAACCGGTGGAGGAGACCTCAGGCCGCCAGGCCGGAAGCCGTCATGACGGCGCCGTAGCCCTCGCTGCCCTGCCACTTGTCAAAGGTGGTGTACTTCTGGCTGTCAATGACGAAGATGTTGAACTCGTGGAGGCCTTCGCCGTCGCCCTTTGTAAAGTCCTGCAGGCCCGCCAGCGTCGGAATGCCGCTGAGCGTACCCACCGCGTTTTTGACCGCCTCGCCGTCGGTGGAGCCGGCGGCCTCGAGGGCGGCCCTGAGCACCGTCATGCTGTCATAGGCGCGGTACGCGCAGTCGGAAACCGGCAGCGTGCCGAACTCGGCCTGATAGGCTTCCAGGAACGCGCGGACGGCGGGATCGTCGCAGTCTTCCACGTTGGTGTATGTCAGGTAGGGATAGGCAAAGGCAAAGCCGTTGGAGGCGTCGCCCGCCACCTGCAGCGCGTCCACCTGGTAGAGGTCCTTGGTGAAGCACAGGCCCTCAAAGCCGAACTGGCGCAGCTGCTTGGCAATCAGCGGCTGAGTGGGGCCGAAGGTGGAGATGAACATCACCTGCGCGCCGGAGGAGATCATCTTGGCCACCTGGCCGGAGAAATCGGTGTTGCCCTCGGCGTAGCTCTCCGAGGCGGTGATCTCGATGCCCGCCTCCTGGCACAGCGCCGTCATGGTCTTGACGCCCGCCACGGCGGCGTCATCCTGTCCGGCGAAGATCGCGATCTTGGTCACGCCCAGGTCCTGGAGCTTTTTCACCACCAGCGGCAGCGCAAAGTCGTTGTTCTGGCAGGCGCGGAACACGTACTCCCAGCCCTGCTTCATCCATGTCGGGCTGGTGCCGGTGCCGAAGACGGGAACCTTCGCATCGTTGAAGATGGCGCTGGAAGACAGGACGCAGCTGGAGATGCAGGAGCCGATGACGCCCTGAACCTTGTCCACCTGCACCAGCTTTGTGGCCACCTTCACGGCCTCTTCCGGGGAACCCTGATCGTCGTAGGAGACCAGGCGGATCTGCTTGCCCAGAATGCCGCCCGCCTCGTTGATCTGCTTGACGGCCAGCTTAACGGCGTTGAGCGCGCACTCGCCGGGCTGCGCGTTGGTGCCTGTCAGCGGCTGGGGGCAGCCGATGACGTACTCGTCCGCCGCCAGCGCGGCGGGGGCGGCCATCATCGACAGGGCCAGCACCAGGCTGAGAACCAGGGGCAGAAGCTTCTTCATGACCATTTCCTCCTTATAATCGGGTCCGTATCGCAAAGGCTTTCAGCCTTTGTTGCGGTGGAAATGCGGCTTCACCAGAGATTGCCTTCGGCATCGAAGGGCCAGTCCTCCGGCGGGCCGATCACCTCCAGGTTGGGGTCGGCCGAGGCTTCGGCCAGGAGCGCCTCGCTCATCCGGATCTCCCCGATGTGCTTGGTGTCCCGGATGCGGACGACCCGCGGGTGTTCTCGGTCAATGTAGTTGCAGGTGCGCAGCGCAATCTGAATGCAGGCCCTGTCCGAGGCCGCAAACAGCGGGATCTTGGGCGTGCACAAAACCGTGCTCGTGACCACGTTGGGAAACGTGGCGTTTACGTCGATTTTGTCCACCAGCCGCTTGGTGGTCACGTCCGCGAGGCCGATGCCGTTGCAGTTGCCGTGGGTTTCCTCCGTAAGATCGAGCACGGCAATGTGCTGCGCCCGCAGTTTTCCCTTCATATGGGGCACCGCAAAGCGGCCGGTGATGTGCGGGTCCATGCCGTCGCCGCTCATGTCCTTGCCGATGCGGTCCACCACCAGCAGGTCCAGGTCGTGGGTGTGGATCTTCCCCATCCGGCTGCGGGCGTAGTCCAGAAGCCGCGGCTCCTCCCGCCAGATCTCCTCCGCCGTCAGCGCGCGGACGAGGCATGTATCGTCAAACGCGTTCTCCACCAGGCCGACGCCCAGCGCGATCGGCGCGTGGTCAAAGACCACCCGGCCGATCATCGGCAGCAGGCGTCCGAGGTCGGAAAACCCATCCCGGTGCACCTGCTCCGCGCCATGCTGCTTGCCCAGGCCGATCACCGACATCTTCATGAGGCCGCTTTCGTAGGGCCCTTCAAAGGCGGTGTGCGGCTTGACGCGGTTGCACAGAATCACCGCGTCGGCCGCGCAGGCGTACCTGTCCCCGTAGACGCGCATGCCCTCCGGCGTATCCCCCAGATAAACCGTCTCCATGGTGGCGCGGATCGGGCAGCCCATGGTCTCCTCCGTGATGCCGTACCCGGCGAGGATGCCCCGCTGCCCCTCGGCCGTGGCGCCGCCGTGGCTGCCCATGGCCGGAAAGACGAAGGGATGGGCGCCCCGCATTTTGACGAAATCCGCAATGGCGCGGATCACGGCGGCATAATTTGTCACACCGCGGCTGCCGGCGGTGATGGCCACGGACATGCCGGGCCGGATGCGCTGCATCACCGCGTCGCGGCCCAGTTCGGACCGCACGGCGGCCGGAATATCCTGCGGCTGTATGTGCGCGTCATCCAGCCGCTGCCGCGCCGGAAACATGCGCGGCAGCGCGACGTCCGCCGCCAGCCGATCGGTGACTTTGCCGCGAACCTCCGTATCGAGCGCCATGGCTCCACGCCTCCCTCCCGCTACAAGAGCACGCCGTTTTTGAAGATCATGATCTCCCGGCTGTCGTTGCTCTCGTTTTTTGTCCGGTACCGGCCGGACGCCGTTTCAAGGAGCAGGGCCCAGAGCGCGTCCCTGAGCTCGTCCATCGTCTGCCCGCTCAGCAGCGTTCCCGCGTCAAAGTCGATCCACTTCGGCTTCCTGCGCGTCAGCTCGCTGTTGGACGCGATCTTGATGACCGGCGCCACGGTGCCCAGCGGGTTTCCCCTGCCGGTGGTGAACAAAATGATCTGAACCCCTGCGGCCACCAGGTCCGTAATGGATACGCTGTCGTTCCCTGGCCCGGTCAGCAGGTTCAGGCCGGGCGTCGCGCACCGCTCACCGTAATCGAGGGTGCCGGTGACGGTGGCATGCCCTCCCTTCTGGATGCAGCCCAGCGACTTCTCCTCCAGCGTGGTGATGCCCCCCTCCAGGTTGCCGGGCGAGGGGTTTTTGTCGATGGGCTGTCCGTAGCCCATGTAGTATTCCTTGAAGCCGTTCACCAGCCGGACAATCTCTCCGAACACCTTCTCATCCCGGGCGCGCGCCATCAGGTGCTGCTCCGCGCCGAACATCTCCGGCACTTCGGTCAAAACCGCGCCGCCGCCCAGCGCGGTGATCCTGTCGGCAATCCTGCCGCAGAGCGGGTTGGCCGTAATCCCCGAAAACGCGTCCGAGCCGCCGCACTTGAAGCCGATCGTCAGCTTCGACACCGGACAGGGCTCCCGGCGGTCGTCCTCCATCGCGCACAGAATTTCGCCGATCAGCATAAGCCCGCGCTCGATCTCGTCCCCTTCTACTTCCTGGGTGATCATGGTCTTGACCCTGCGGCCGTCCACCGCCCCCAGCACGGGCATGAATTCATCGAGGTTGTTGTTTTCGCAGCCCAAGCTCACGATCAGCACGCCCCCCGCGTTGGGATGGCGGATGATGCCGCGCAGGAGCCGCTGCGTGGTCTGATGGTCGTCGCCCAGTTGGGAGCAGCCCGCGTTGTGGGGCAGCGCGTGGATTCCGTCGCACCGGCCCGCAAACCGCTTCTGCGCCGCTTCCGCGAGGCGCCGCACATCGGAATTGACGCAGGATACGGTGGGAACAATCCACAGTTCATTGCGGATGCCCACGGTCCCATCCTGGCGGAGATAGCCGTCAAACCTGTCCCGGACCCCGGACACATCCTCCTTGCGCGCAGCTTCCGGCCGGTATTCGTACTGCTCAAGCCCATCGAGATTCGATTCCATGTTGTGGGTGTGCACCCATTCCCCGGCCCCGATCTCCCTGGTCGCACGCCCGATCGGCGCGCCGTATTTGACAATCTTTTCTCCGGTTCGGATGGTTTGAAGGGCAAACTTGTGCCCAAAAGGGATATCCTCAACCAGCCGCACGCCTTCGCCCTGCATACGGATGGTCTCGCCGCTTGAGATCGCCTCCACCGCAATCGCCACGTTGTCATGCTCGTCAATTTTCATCGCTATGTGCTTATCCATGTCGTCGTCTGCGCGCCTCCTCACCGATTCTCCCTGAAAAACTTTATATATTTTAGTTTTTGCGTTGTGATATATCAGTGTCCGTAAAAAAAGACCGGCCGCGTTTTTCCTCAGGAATAGTACCTGAAGGCGACTTCCTTGGCGCGGCGCACGTGTTCCCGCGCGGCCCGTTCCACCTTGTCGTGGTCCTGCTCAATCAGCGCGCTGATGATCTCCATATGCTCGCTCATCGCGCACAGGTATTCTTCGTTCTTCCGGTTTGTGCGCATGCGCAGCCGCTGGCTGTGGTCGTAGACATTTTGCAGCATGGCCCGTAAAAACACGTTGCGGCAGGTGGAGAGAATCCTGCTGTGCAGCTCCCGGTCCAACTCGATAAACTGATCGCGGATGTCGGCGGCGTTGGCCTCCTCGGGCGACGTGGGCAGCGCGAGATAGGCATCGCGCATCTTGTAGAGCCATTCCCTGGGCAGGCGCTCGCACGCCTGGGCGGTAATGCGCGGCTCGTTCAGCTCGCGCGCCTCGTACTGCCAGTAGATGATGTCAAGGGTGATCTCCGAAACGATGGTGCCCTTCCTGGCGTATATATACACAAAGCCTTCGCGGCTCAGCTGGACGAGGGCGTCGTGGATGGGCGTCCTGCTGATGCCCAGTTCCTTTTGCAGCTCGTCTTCGGAAATATCGCTCAGGGGCGGAAGCGCCCCCGTCAGAATCTTCTGCTTGATTGCCTCATACGCTTGATCGCGTTTTTCCATAATTCAAGCATCACGCTCCACATAAAACTGATATTTCACTTATGTACATCGGCAGTTTATCACTTCTTCTGCACACTGGCAAGTTAATAGAACGTAAACTCTGCGGCGCGTCTTCGGGGATTTCGCCGGCCTGCGCTGATGCGCCGCGCGCTTTCCGCATCCAAACGGCCGGCGTCCGGCCTTTGCGGGCACCGGAAAAAGTTGGACAATTTCCCCGTCCGCCCCGTCTAATGACCGAAAGGAGGTGCCGGATGGACAACATTGAGCGGGCGCAGTGGCTGGAAGGCGCGATGAACCGCTGGGAGCAAAGCCTTCTCAGAACCTGCTACGCCTATCTGGGCGACGCCGCCCTCGCGGAGGATGCGGTGCAGGAAACCTTTCTGAAGGCCTGGAAAGGGTTCGAGCACTTTCGCGGCGCGTCGCAGGAAAAGACATGGCTGATGCGCATCGCCATCAACACCTGCAAGGATATGCGGCGAAGCGCATGGTTCCGGCGGATCGATCGGTCCGCCGCGCTCGATCAGCTGCCGGAAGGCACGGCCCCTTTCACCCCGAAGGACGACACCCTGACCCGCACTGTCATGGCGCTGAAGCCCCGGATCCGGGCGGTGGTGCTGCTCCACTGGTATCAGCAGCTTTCGGCGGAGGAAACGGCCAAGGCGCTCGGGGTGTCACGATCAACGGTATACAATCGGCTGAACAAGGCGCAGAAGCTTCTGCGAAGGGAATTGGAGGTGTGGCATCGTGAGGATTGACGACTGGGGCATCCGCGGCGCAATGGACCGCCGGCTCTCCGCGCTTGACGCCTCGCCCGTACGCAGGGCGCGGATCCGGCAGAGAATCCATCAAGAGGAGGAAGTTGTTGTGAAAAAGAAGCTTACGGTCGGCATGGCGCTGGCCATCGCGCTCCTGTTGGCGCTGGCGGGCGTGGCGCTGGCGGCGGGCCTCAATCTGTTCGAAGCCTTTGGGCAAAGCGACGCGCGGCTCGCGGAGATTGCGCCCAGGGCGGTCCTGGTGACGGAAGCCCCCGAAACGGTGGAAAGCAGCGAGCTGGGAACCACCGTGGCCGCCATCAACAGCGCGTATTACGACGGCGAGTCGCTGCTGGTCGCCTACTCCATCGAAAACGGCGCCCGCACCGAGCGCTTTACCCCCACCGAGGCGCAGCTTTCGCAGATGACGAAGCTGGACGCGGCCCCCTTCATCGTGGAACAGGGAGATGTCGTAGACCCGATTCTGGACGAATTCAACCAGGCGCAAAAGAGCGGCACCCCCTACGGCATTACGCGCTACTACGTCTACCCCAGCGACCACACCAAGACGGGCGAGGGCCTCGATCTGCCGCCGACGCAGGAAATGGAAAAATCCTCGCCGGAGGGCGGGCAGTACATGCTCCGCGAATATGAATCCCCGCTGCCGGAGGGCGCGCGGAACCGGGACAGTCTGAATATCCGGATCCCCCTCTATCAGAGCGCGGTTTCTCTCTACTTCGACGGAAAGGACTGCTACCAGCTCGCCGCCGAGCCGAAGGAAGCGGGCGTCATGACCGCCACCGTCCCGCGCACCGGCGCAAAGGCGCGCCATTATGTGGGCGAAGGTACGTATGGCGGCGAAGCGGTCCGTGTGAAAGCGGATGCGTCCGCCGTCCGCGCCGCCGTCACCGTGTCCGCCGATGCCGATTTGTTCTCCGAACTGCCCGAGGACAGCTGGTATGAACTCGTCGTGCGCGACACCGCGGGGAACCCGCTTCGGATGACCCGCTGCGGAGCCGCCGATGCCCGCACGCTCGAGGCCGCCTTCGAGAGCACCGGCACCCTGCCGGACGGCCTGACGGTATACATTCTGGTCGCGTCGGAGGGCGAATGGGACGAGGCGGCCGCGCTGGCCGCCGCCACGCCGATCCATCTGACGATGGAGAAGTAACGGCCCGCTTTCCGCCATCCCGTCCAGCGCGCCCTTGTCGCCGGCTAAGAAGCCGCGCGCAAGGACAGGGGGAAAAAAGTCACAGAAGGCATCAAAAAGCAGGGCAGACCATCAAAAATCCGGCCACAGCGCCGGATTTTTTTGTTGCCCCGGGGGGTTACGCGGCATTATAACTTATCCCCGCAAGTTTTGATCGCTTTTCTGGGGAGCAGTATAGAGATTATCCGCACACCGCAGCGGCCGCCCGCCGGTGTGCCTGTTGCGAAGCCCGCGCTTTCCAATATGGAGAGCCGAGCTGTTATCCGCACAGGGTGCCGTCGTTTGTGCCCAAGTCGTCAATGGCCAGCGCATCAATACAGCCTGTGGAAAACGCGCGGCCCGATCCGTTTGAGACCATTGCGCAAAAGAGCATTGCCATGGATTGAAAAAATAGCATAAGACAGTAGCTGAGAAAAGAGAGGGCGGCGGAGAGAAGAAGCCGCCCCTTCCTCCCGCAAATCTGCAAACACCCCGCGGCCTCCATCCATGGCCCTCCCTCTGACGTTTTCTTGGGTAGGTACATATATGGCTCAGAAGCGTAGGATTATCAGATATTTTTTCTGTGTAGAAAGAGGGAGCCTCACTCCGAAGCTCCCTCCGCGTCCTTTATATAGGCCGCCCAGATGACAAACCCCTCCCGGTCGGGCACCACCAGCACCCCGTCCCTTCGGCCGCGCTGCCGGACCAGCACGCAAGGCAGCGCGCCGCCACTTTGCGCGCGGCAGTGCGGCGCCCATTTCTCAAGAAATTGGCGCTCCACCGTCATGTCCGTGATGAAATTCTCGTAGTCGATCCGCGGGAGCAGGACGCGTCCCACGATGGAAAAGGGCCTTTCTTCGGTCAGCAGATGGAGCCTGCGCAGATGTTCGATCCGGGAAGGATACTTCACGAAGAAGGCGCGCTTCGTCAATCCGTACCGCTCCACTCCAGCATAAACTTCACTGCGTCGCAGAACCCCGCCCGGTAGTAGTACCGCATCTCCTCGCCCACCTGAAGCATCAGCGCGTTTTCAAGCTGCTGAAAGAGCGGGCGTTGCGTTTTTGTCAGGCGTTTTTCCAAACGCGACAAACACGCGCCAACCTGCGTGATGGCTTCGTTGACTTCCTCCGGCGCGTTCGTGCCGTGATCATCCATCCGCTGTGTGACAAAATCCTCCATGTCTTCGGTCAATTTCAAACTCATAGGCAAACCCACCTTTCTATCGAGTGGGTTCATTTATGGCTCTATCCGGCCAAAAAAGCAAGCGAATCCGGCCGATTGTCCGAAATTTTTCTTGAAGAAATCACGGTTTCGGGTTCCGGCTACGCTTCCGCGTCCTCACGCAGCAAGCGGACATAAATGCCCACAATCTTCGGATCAAACTGCGTTCCGGCGCACCGCTCAAGCTCCGCGATGGCCTCCTGCGGGGTTCGGGCGGCGCGGTAGTTCCGGCCGGAAACCATCACGTCATAGGCGTCCACCACAGAGATGATCCGGCTGGCGATGGGGATTTCCTCCCCCCGAAGCCCCCGGGGGTATCCGCCGCCGTCCCAGTGCTCATGGTGCGCAAGGATATAGTCCGCCACCTGCGAAAGCTCGGGCACCGTCTTTGCGATCCGATGGCCGATCGCGGGGTGCGTTTCGATCACCTTGCGCTCCTCGGGCGTCAACGGCCCCGGTTTGTTTAAAATGGCGTCCGGGATGCCCACCTTGCCGATGTCGTGCAGCATCGCCAGCAGCAATAGATCGTTGATTGTTTCGTCGGTAAGTCCCAATTTCTCCGCGACGCAGCGGCAGTGTCTGGCCATGCGGTTGGAATGCTCCTGGGTATCGGCGCTCTTTTCATGCAGCATGGTGAGCAGCAGCCGGATCGTGCTGCTCCGGTGGCTTTGATCCACCAGCAGTTTTTTGCGGAACGTCCATTTCTCCGCCTCGCGAACGATGTCTTCCGCGGTTCTTCGCTCATGCATGCTGGTGGCGTAGCCGAATGTCACCATGACGCATGAATCGCCGCACAGGCTGTTCAGCGCCGTTTGAAGGCGATGGATCACCCTCTGCGTTTCCTCGTGGGATGTGTAGGGCAGCACCAGCATAAATCCGTCGTCGTTCCAGCGCGCCACGATGTCATCCGCCCTGCAACTGGCCCGGAGCACCTTCGCAACGCGGATCAGAATTTCATCGCCCGCCTCGTAGCCGGTGGTTTCGTTGATGGCGTTGAGCCCATTTACATCGCCCAGCACGATGGACAGCGGCAGCACGCCCCGGTCAATGTACATTCTGAGTGCTTCCATCGCAAAAAAGCGGTCATACAGCCCTGTGAGGGAATCCCGGAATACCGCGTCGTAGGGTTCGCTGAAGTCCAGATCCTTGGGAATGATTTCCAGCAAGCCGCGCTCTTCCGCTGTCTTGGGCACGGTGAGCCGGGGCGCTTCCCGTACCCGCTGGTCCGGCGGCGGCATTTCCTTCCGAATGTCCGTATTCCGTTCCCTGATGCTTCTTGCGATCACTTCATAAGGGATGGAGCGCCGGTAGTATTTCCGGAAAAACTGCGGCTGGATGTCTTCGTAAATGCCGATCACCAGCGTGTCGCTGATGAAAAAGAAGGACGTCTTGTACAGATGGTTGAAGGCACTGATGTGCGCCTCACCCGTCTTTTCCTCGCTGGCGTAGGCTTCGTTGCCCAACTGGACAAGGTGCTCCACGGCCTTCTGATTCAATGAACCGAACGCCTCGGTGACGGTCTTACCAACGGCGTCCGGTTTTTCGACGCCCGCGATCGACTCAAAGGGGGCGTTTATACCGACGACACGGTAGTTTTCAATCACACCTCGTCCGTCAAACAGCGCCTCATAACACGCGCAGGGCAGGGGAAACCGCCGAATCAGATTGCGGACCAGTAAGAGGTTTTCTTTCGCGACCCTGCTCGTCTTTTGTGTGCTCAAATTCCGCATCTCCTGTCCATCTGACGCCAAACACCGTATTTATCCCTTTTTGCCTCTCTTTTGCTCGTACATCAGCCGGTCCACATCTATTAGCGCGGCGTCCAGGTTGCACACCGCCCCGTAAAGTTCCGAACCGATACTGCAACTCAGGCGGTACGGCTTCCCCGATTCCCGGTTGTAATCCTCCAGCGCCGCGTGGATCTTCCGCTCGATCGCCTTCAGCCCGTCCTCTCCGCCTACAGACGCCAGAATGGAAAACTCGTCGCCGCCCAGCCGGGCAAAGGCATCGCCCTTGCGAAGCTGGGCCTGGACGATGGCCGCAAAGGTTTTGAGCGCGGCGTCGCCCTCGGCGTGCCCGTACCGGTCGTTGATGCTCTTGAAATCGTCGATGTCCAGAAACAGAATGCCCATGGGCTCTTCCACGCACTTGCCTGCCAATTGGTTCAGGTGCTGGGCAAGGGACTGTCTGGTCCACGCCCCCGTCAAACTGTCCACCTGGATCATCCGCTCCTGCAGGTACACATACAGCACGATGAGAGAGCCCGCCGTGGTGCTCCACATCCAAAACGTTCCGTGCAGGAAAACCTGCAGAAACCCTCCGATGATCGGGAGCATGCAGATCAGAATCAGCACCATGAACTCTTCCCGCAAAAGCCGTTCCCTGCGCCGGATCAGGAGGTACACGCAGAAGAACAGGTAGCCGTTCGTTGTGAGTACCTCCAACCAAAATAAAGGTCCCCGTCCGTATCCGTTGCCATCAACGACAAAAATGACCCCCCAAAAGGCGGACAGGCAGGAAAGCGCCACAGCCGCCATTGCCGGTATCCCATAGGCGGGGCGAATGACGCCAATCTCCTTGCTGTCATCCCCCGTAAGCACCCGGATAAACAGCATCCAGAAGTATGCGAGCAGCGGCGGCAGCACAAAGAGGAACGCGTATAGCCCCTTCAGCACGCAGTCCGCGCACACATAGGGAAGGCCGCTCACAATGCCCGAGACGGTTTCCAGCGTCAGCGCGACCAGCACCAACGTGCAGGAAATAAAGAACAGTTTATTGAACCGGTCTCGTGCGTCCAAGCGAAGCCGGGCGACGTGCAGGACAATCGCCAGAAAGACGAACGCGATGATGTTTGCAGTCACTTTGTTGAGCAGTTCCAAGGGGGAAATCCTCCTCTTCGCTTTTCGCCGTGGGTCTATTATAAATCATGATCCGGCATGATGCAAAGCGGAAAAATCGGCAAAAGCGACCAAAATTGCTCGTACTCGTTTTAAGTACATTAAGTACATAGTAACACGTTTTGTACTTAAAATCAACTCACAGAGCCACAAAAAACACCGAGAAATGGAGCGGTAACCTTGAAAGAGAAACACTTGGGAATCCGAATCGACGCGGAATTGCACCACAAACTCCACTATGTGTCGAAATTTGACGGGCGTTCCGCCAACGGACAAATCCTGTATCTGCTGCGGCAGTACATCGCCGAGTTTGAGAGAAAGTATGGCGAAATCCGCATGGACGAAAGCGCGGAGGGCAGCGAGGGGAACCGTCGGTAGTGTCGGATCCGTTGTCTTTTCCCCAGGAAGCAATAGCTGCGTACACCACGGTATTTCTGTACAGCTAGCGCTCTTGTCTAACATCAGTCCACCATAGGCAACACCGCACAAAAGCGGAGCGGTGTTCAGGGCGTCAAAATATGGTATAATGGGCGCATGAACAAGCAGATAACGCTATCGGCGATTACCGACGAACTTGGTCAAGCGAAGACGCGGAAGAAGGAATTTCTTCAGCAGATCGAGCGGATCATCCCGTGGGGCGAATGGATGGAGATCATGGGTCTATGTTAGAATAACGGACAAAATGATTTTGTCAAAAAAACGAGACACCCAAAACCAACATCGGCAGGCCTTCGGTCATCGCAAGACCCCGTCGGCAAATGCGGGTCAGCGGAGTGGTAGCGGGGTGTCAAGGCCTTACGGTACCCTTGACGCACCGGCGGCTTTCCGCGATCTTCCGCCGACGACGGGGGCTTGCGATGGCCCCAGAGGTCGGCCGCGCGGCCGTGAAGCGCCCTTTCCTTCCTGCCCGGCGGCCTATGCGGCTCGGGTCTGAGCGCAATTGGCGCGTCGCTTTTCAAGCGGCGGTAAATCGCCCTCATTTCCCGAATGTGGGCGCAGCTTGTGGTACTCGCATTCGATCCACCGGACGATCAGCCGTCCGGGAAGTCAACCCTTTTCCGGACAAAAAACTAAGCAGTGATCATGCAGCCAGCTGCATGCGTGGGATTAACGCATCCATGGGGGAAAGATAACCAAGGGATTTCTGAATCCTCTTTCGATTGTAGAATCGCTCGATGAAATCGAACACTGCTTGGCGCGCCTGCTCCCGGGTATGGAAATGCGCGTGATGGATCGGTCACGTCAAGAATTTTGCGCACATTTGCAGGAGACCGAACGCCAAGCGGTCGTCGCCAGATGATATTTCCAGATTCCCCGAGCCAAAGCACGGTATACTGCCCAGCAGCCACCGCCGCGTGCAGCGGCTTGACCTTGAGAGCGCCGGTTCGGGGTACTATCCTCCAAAGGTGACGGGATGAGCCACTATCGGTGATATCCCCGAGTTTCCGTCGCCGCCCGCAGACCAGCGCCCCAAACCGGCGCTGTCAAGGTTGGCGGTGAACGAAGGCGTCAGTTGGCGCGTTCCTTCTCAAGCTCGTAGAGATGCTGCATGTTCAGGTATGCCTTTCTCGCCCCACGAAGAAGATGAAACATGCCTAAGCCTTGCACACACCAGCATCAGCGCGCTGTTGCCGTCCGGGAAACAGCCGACCGCACGGGTACGCCGCTGGACCTCACGGTTGATCCGCTCGATCCCATTGTTGGTGCGGATGCGCAGCCAGTGTTGTGAAGGGTAGTTCGTATAGGTCAGCGTTTCGGCGATCCCCCCCTCCAGCGTTTTTGCGGCACCTCCGAGCTTGGTTTTCCGCAGATGCTCCGTCACTTCCTGCGCTTTGCGCAAGCAGGCCGCCTGGCTTTCTTGCGCAAAGATCGCCTTGAGCATCGCGCCGATTTCCTTGGCACGGGCGCGGGGTACCTGGCTTAGGATGTTTCGCATGAAATGCACCATGCAGCGCTGGTATTGGGCTTTGGGAAAGACCTCGGCAATCGCCGCAACCAGCCCGTTGCATTTGTCGCCCGTAATCATCCGCACACCCCGAAACCCACGTTTGGCCAGATGCCGGAGAAAATGGCGCCAGCTTTCCGTATCCTCCCGACCGCCCTCACAGGCTCCGATCACCTCCCGGTTCCCATCCTCATTCACGCCCAGCGCAACCAGGATCGCGACGTTCTGGTACATTTCAATGAGCGCTTCCTCGACCGATTCCTCGCGGCGCTTGTAGCGCTCCACAATGGCCGTCTCAAAAGGGAGCACGCGCAGCTTCGGCACTTTCAGTTTCACCTCTCCGCTGGTGGTCAGGAGTTTTCGGGTATAATGCCCCGCGCGGGTATCTAGCCGATCTTCGTTTCGTTCATACCGGTGGGCGTTGGTAATCCGGTCCGCTTCCTCGTCCAGCAGCTTGTTGAGTGTTTCTTCCACTGTCCCGCGCACCAGATCTTTGAGCTGTCCCTTTATTTCTGCCTGATTGAGCTGTATAATATCTCCCATGGGATCCCTCCTCGTGTGGTGATGTTGCCGTTAACAACAGCTTACACGCTCTGGGCTCCCATTTTCAATTGTGCGCAAAATATTCTACCTTATCGATGGACCGCCTCCTTTTTCAGGATCGAGTGGAAGCGCTCATGCCAGGCGTTATCGCCCGGTCGCCCGACTCTGGAAAAGCTCTGCCGCCAACCAAGCGAGGCGATCCGCGTCATGACTTCCTCGGAGGTATACTGACTCCCACGGTCTGAATGAAATACCGTCCCAGGCGGCAGCTTCCAGCGCTTTTGCGCCGCGTTGATCGTCTCCACCACAAGCGCTCTGGACATTTTGTCCGATTGCATCTCCGCCAGAATCACCTTGCTCTGGATATCCTTGATCGTGCACAGGTATTCGAAGCCCTCGTCTGTGGGGATGCAGCTGATATCGCTCGTGATGGCTTGAAACGGCTCGTTGATCGTCATGCCCCGCACCAGATCCTCTTCACTTTCCGAAAACTCGATCTTTGGCCTTCAAGCCGCCTCCTGCCGCTGATCCGATCCGCCCCATATGTGCCTCCGCTTTCCAGAAAGATTGCCTCTACCCGATCTCGGTAGGCCTTTTCGCGCTTTGCACGCATATCCCGCGTCCCCAGCCAGTCGTAATACCCACTGGTCGATACCTCCAGAAACTTTGCCCACCTTGCCACAGGATCGTCCGTTCGGTCCCGTATGAATTCGTACTTCACTTGTGGAGGCTCGCAAAGTAGGCGCCTAACTTTTTTAGCATGTCGATCTCCATTGCCTGTTCCGCGTTCTTAAGCCGCAGCGCTTTGTTCTCTTCCTCCAGTGTCGCGTATCTGGTTTTATCCCCCTCGGGTGTATACTTCGCCCGCCATCGATACAGCATCCCGTCCGATATCCCAAGATCCTTTGCCATTTGTCCTACCGATTTGTTGCTCGCGCATTTCAGCTTCACGGCATTCTTTTTGAATGCCTCGTCGTACATTCTCCTCGTCGCGGACA
>JARKQG010000033.1 GCA_029974035.1 Eubacteriales bacterium
CGATCCCGAACGCGCCGTACACTAAAAATCCCAAAACCGCCGCCGCGTGCCACGGCAATCCCGGCCAGCGCCACGCGCGGCCCGTGTCGTTGTCGATGACCTCGTGGAACGTCTTGCTCAGCAGCACGTTCCGGACCTGCTGCCAGATCAGCCTGCCCGTCAGGTCGCCGCGCCCGGCTCGGGCAGCCGCCACCGCCACGCCCAGGCTCCAGGACACCCAGCAGGCGCGCCAGAAGTGGTTCTTGCCCTCGGCAAACGGGTACCAGTCCAGTCCGAAGTCGGAAAGCGCCCGGGGATTGGCCTCGATGGTCTTGAGAAACGCCTGCGACTGCGCCCTGTCCGCGATGCCGAAGCGGGGCCAGAGCGCAGCCTCCGCGCCGGTGGCTTCCCAATGACCATCCCGGAAGGCCTCGCTGCCCACCGGCCCGCTGCAAAAGCAGCGTCTCTGGGGGTTCCAGTAGCGCGCCCGGATGGTTTCCAGCATCGCGTCGCTGCGCCGCCGCCAGGTATCGCGCCTGTCCTCCGCGCGCCCGATGGCCTCGCAGATGTCGGCGGCGCACCGGTACATGTGCGCGTAATATACCTGAGGGCTCAGGCAGAAACCGCCGTTTTCCGGCTCGGGGAAGGCGTCCTGCGCCACCGAGTGCACCGCCCGCACTAGCCCTGCGCGCTCGTCGAACAGCGAATCGGCGAAGTCGGCGTTGCGCTCGACGGCGGCGGCCGTTTCCGCCAGGATTCCCGGGTCGCAGGTGGCGACGTAGTGATCCCAGGCGGCGATGGCCAGCATCGCGGCGGCGTCGGAGCCGTTGTCAAAGCCATACTTTGTGATGTAGCGCAGCGATTTCCGGATGTCCTCCGGCGCCAGCAGGTTCTGAATGCGCAGCGCGCTGTGGCAGGCGTCCCGCTTCCAGATGCCAAAGCCCTCGCCCGGCCCCTGGAACAGCGCGGCGTTCATCAGCCCCTTCTGTCCCGGCAGCGCGAATTCCTCCGACACGTTGCGCCGCATGATGTCAACCGACAGCCTGTACGCCGCGTCCAGCGTCGGGATGCCCGAATCCAGGACGGGGTAGCTCCCCGGATCGCCCGCGTCCCAGCGCTCGCCCCGGTCGACGATTCGGGTCATGTCCCCCCAAGGGGTCTGCCGCCAGCAAAACTCCTCCACCGCGCGAACCGGCGAAAGCACCGTGCGCCCGCCGTTCAATGCCCAGGCAGGCGGATCGCCGTAGACGCGATCCTCCACGCAATGCTCATACACCGTGTAGGAGGGCGTTTCATACAGCGCCCTGCCGGGCGCGGCATCCCGAAGCAGCCGGCGGCTTTCAACGCGCCAAAGCACAGGGCGCAGCGCATATACGTTCAGTTCCACGATGCGCGCGGTGCGCCCCGGCGCCCGGATGGCGAAATAGGGTTCGGCGTAATAGCGCAGCGTGAAATTGGGGTTCTGGATGTTCTCGATTTCCTCGTTGCGGATCTGGTGCACCGTCCGGCCGATGCCGTCGGGCGTGATCACCAGCATCGCCCGACCGTCCTGCGTGAACAGCTCCCGCACCGGGCGGTCCGCGAACATCCGAAGCCGCAGCCGCCCGTCCACCGGGGCGAGCGGAAGCGCGTGCGCGCCGCAGGTCAATTCCTGGTTCAGCGCATCCCAGCGCCACACCGTTCCCGCAAGGTCGAAGGCGATCTCCGGCTCCATGCCGACTATGATTTCCACGTCCACCTCGCAGGCGTCGGCCGTGAGGTCGTGCGGCCCTCTGGTGGCGGGAAGGATCGAGATGCCCGGCCATTCGGCGGGTCCGATGCCGAAGCGCATATCGAAGCGGAACTGCCGCTCCAGCGGCTCTAGGCGCCAGGCGCGGTGCCAGACGCGCAGGTTTTCGACGGCGGGGTCGGGCCGCAGCGCGCCGTTCGCCAAGATCACGGGCAGGCTGAAGACGCGGCCTGTCGGCAGGCCTTCGATGTGTGACCGGGCGCTGAGCGCCAGTACGTGTACCCGGCCCGACTCGTCCTCGCAGCAAGTTTCGGACGCCACGTCTCCTGTCCAGAGCGGCGTTTGATCCGCCGCGGGCTCCGGGGTATGGTAACGCTGCTTTCCGCTCTGCATGGCATCGGACTGTTCTTTTCGCCAGTGCAGCAAATCGCGGCTGGACAAAACGCGCGGCACGGCCGGGTTGCATTCCTCTGTCGCCAGCGGGTCGGCTTCGTAGCGCAAGTACCAGCGGCCTTCATGGCGCGTCAGGCCGTCTAGGCGCGGGATGCCGCCGGTTGGCTCGGTCAGGTGGATCTGCGGCCGCAGCGGCTCGTCGAAATCGGCCTCGTCCGGCGCGTCGGCGCGAAAAGCGCCGCGCAGCATGCCGGCTTCGGCGCTGAGCTCCAGCGACTGCCCTTCGAAACGCTCATCCAGCGGCAGCCGGAGCCAGGAGTCCACTTCATTCCTCGCCAGGCGCAGATGCAGTACCTTCGGTTCACATCCCCGGGCCCGCAGTTCCACAGCCGTCAGCGGCGCGTCCGTTTCACAGGGCAGATGCAGGTACCGGCCCCGCGTTCCCAGTCTGACCTCATCGCCCATCCGCGTTCCCTCGCTCGCATTTATGGTACCGGTTACTATGAACAGTATAACGATGGATGGTATAGCTGTCAAGAAGCGCGCAATCATTTTTTTGCGTCAGGAACGCCCCTAGATCATGCGCTGTCGTCCGCTAACCGCACCATATCCAAGAATTTCGGCAGCTTTCGGCGCTTTTTCGGGGATCCTCTCACGAAATGCGCACGCCAAAAATCCTCTGCTTCCGTCTTGACAGCCTGGTCCCGTACATTGTATACTAGAGAAAATGCAACCGGTTACAGAATGTGGGTTTCAAAGCCGAGGTTGTGAGGTGGAGACGATGGATTGGATGGCAGCGGATCCGGCCAGCCGGCACAGCCGGCGAATCGATGAGGCGCAACAGGCCCAACGGGCCCTGGCACAGCAGGCCGCCCATGGCGCCTTTCGGCAGCGGTATCACTTTATGGCGCCCGGCGGGTGGATCAACGACCCCAACGGGTGCATTTGGTACGGGGGGCAATACCACCTGTTCTACCAGCACAATCCCTTCGCGGCGGTGTGGGGCAAGATGCACTGGGGGCATGCCGTCAGCCGGGACCTCGTCCACTGGGAGCACCTGCCCGTCGCGCTGGCGCCCAGCGAGCCCTATGACGACCATCCCCGCGGCGGCGTGTTCTCGGGTTCGACATTTGAGGCTGATGGCGCGCTCATGGCGGCCTACACCGCGACCAGCTTCCGGGGCGATCAACACGTGCAGACCCAGTGCCTGGCCCGGAGCCTGGATGGCGGCCTGCGCTTTGAAAAGTATGCGAACAACCCGGTGATCGCGAAGCCTCCGGAAGGCATCTCGGCGGATTTTCGCGACCCGCGGGTGCTGCGTCAGGGCGACAAATGGTATATGGTGCTGGGCGCCTCCATTGGCGCGGGCGCGTGGCACGGCGGCGAGGGCTGCGCGCTTCTTTACGAATCGGACGACCTGGCAGTCTGGCGCTATCACGGCATCATCGCGCGCTCAAGGGGCGAGCTGGGCACGATGTGGGAGTGTGTCGACCTGTATCCGCTGGGAGGTCGCTGGGTGCTGTCCTTTTCTCCAATGTTCCTGGGCGACAGCAAAACCGTGTGTCTGGTCGGCGACATGGACTTCCCAAACGCCAGATTCGTCTGGGACGCGCG
Organism: Eubacteriales bacterium; assembly: GCA_029974035.1. The sequence continues at coordinate 3,716 of JARKQG010000033.1, forward strand.
CAGCGAGTTGGATTGGGGCGGAGAATACTACGCGCCGCAGTCGATGGCCGACGAACGGGGCCGCACTGTTCTGATGGCCTGGCAGAACGGCTGGGACTGGATGCCCTGGTTTAGGGACTATGGCCCGGTGTCAAGCGAGGGCTGGTGCGGGTCGATGGCGCTGCCGCGGCGCGTACTCATGGACGACAGGGGGCGCATTGTGTCCGAACCGGCGGAAGAACTGGCCATGCTGCGGCGTGACGAGCGTTCGACAGGCTGGCTGGAGGTCGGGGAAAAAGCCATGGAAATCCCCTGTGCCGACCCGGCTGCCTTCGAATTGGATATGACGATCGATTTACGCAATACTCCGGCCCGCGCCGTCCACCTGGACCTGCGCGCCGGCGGAGACAAGAGGAGCCGGTTGACCATCGATCTTGCGCATCGACGGCTGATCTTCGACCGAACCCGCGCGGACGACGGATGGACCGGCGGCGTCCGGTCCTGCGACCTGCCGCTAAAGGAGGATGCGCTGGACCTTCGAGTGTTCTCCGACACAGTGTCCATCGAGGCGTTCGCGGCGGGCGGCCTGAGCTGCATGAGCAACCTGATCTACCCCACCCACCCGGATCAGCGCTGCCGGGTCAGCGTCGAAGGCGGGACTGCCCGGATCGCCATCACCACATGGCGCATGGCGGATGCCTGACGCGAAGGCAGCGGGCAGATTTATCCATCCAAGGGCGAAGTGCGTCCTT
>JARKQG010000042.1 GCA_029974035.1 Eubacteriales bacterium
GACCGGCCCGACGGGTCCCCAGGGCGCGACGGGCGCCACCGGTGCAACCGGCGCGACGGGTCCCCAGGGTGCGACCGGCGCAACTGGTGCCACGGTCGCTCCCGGCCCGACGGGTCCCCAGGGCGCGACCGGCGCGATGGGCGCCACCGGTGCTACCGGCGCTACCGGCCCGACGGGTCCCCAGGGCGCAACCGGCGCAACTGGTGCCACGGGCGCTACCGGCCCGACGGGTCCCCAGGGCGCGATGGGCGCCACCGGCGCTACCGGCCCGACGGGTCCCCAGGGCGCAACCGGCGCGACCGGTGCCACTGGCGCTACCGGCCCGACGGGTCCCCAGGGCGCAACCGGCGCGACCGGCGCAACTGGTGCCACCGGCGCCACCGGCCCGACGGGTCCCCAGGGCGCAACCGGCGCGACCGGTGCCACCGGCGCTACCGGTGCCACCGGCCCGACGGGCCCTCAGGGCGCGACGGGCGCCGGAGCGATCATTCCCCACGCATCCGGTCCGGCAGTGGTGTTTTCCAGCTCTCTGGCCGGAGAACCGCTGACGGCTGCGGCGGTCGGCTTTGGCAACTCGACCAGCTCCATCGCCCTGGTGGGCGACACGATTCCGCTGCTGGGCCTCACCACGCAGGCCTACTCCATGCCCAGGGATGGCACCATCACCTCGATTGCGGCCTACCTGAGCACCATCGTATCCATCTCGCTGCCTGCGTCGACCGCGACGGTCTACGTGCAGCTGTACCAGTCGACCGCGCCGGATGAGGACTTTGATCCGATCCCGGGCACGCTGGTGGTTCTGTCGCCGACGCTGAACGGCGTCATCGGCGTGGGCACCCGGCTCACGGGGCTTCTCACCGGAATCAACGTGCCGGTCACTGTCGGAACCCGAATCCTGATGGCGTTCACGGTAGAGATCACCGACGGAGACCCTGTGGCCACCGTCGTGACCGGTTACGCCGGCGGCGGCGTCACCATCGCCTGATCCTTGCGAAAGAGCGCCGTCCCGTCATGCGCGGGGCGGCGCTTTGTGCGGAATCGGCGTCACAGTTCAAACCGGCCGGAGAACAGGGCGTAGACCATCAACACGAGGGCGGCCAGGGCCATCAGGGCGCTGCCGACGGCGGCGGATCGGTTGGCGCCCCGCCATGCGTGGACGGAGAACGAAAGCACGTAGACGAGCATCCACGCGGTCAGGATCATCAGCAGCGTGCGCATCAGCTTCCCTCTTTGGTCGGCGCGTCCGGTGTGTAGGGAGAGCTCTTGACCTGCGTGCCGGTCCGCCGGATGGTGAAGCACACGTTTGTCGTCAGCGTCGCGTCCTGGAAGTGCCGGGTCCAGCCGTAGGCCTCTTTCTGCTGGATCGTTTTGAAATTCTTGTTGCCGTACCGACCGAAGCCGAAGATGTCGGCACCGTAGGGGCGCACCTTGTCAAAAACGCCCTGGATGCCCTCGAGGACGATTGCCTTGAACCGGGCCTCCAGCATGTCCCGGAGCGGCGATTGCTCGTACTGGGCGCGGCTCTGCACCGAAAGAAGATCTCCGTCCAGGTGCACGGTCAGCGTAATTTTGGGGTTTACTCCGTCGAAGGAGACGGCGACCTCCGGCAGGCGCTCGCGGGTTACGTCGATGACGACGATGTAGCCCGGGATGGTGGGGTCCGGCACCGCGAAATACGAATGCTCGAAGGCGCCAGAGGCCATCAGGAAGAACCGCGTTTCGTCGCCGGTCAGCGTTTCCACCATTTTATCGCCCACGAAAACAGCCGTTCCAAACAATTCCAGCTTGTTCTTTCCCTGCCGTGGAAGTTCGCCCGCCAGATACCGTCCGGCGGACATCAGGCCTCCGGCGTAGGGTGCGCCGTCCTTCACAAAGTCCTTCATGTCGTTCACCGCCGCCAGCGGCAGCGACGGCTGACGACAGGATTCCTTCATGGCCTCATAGAAGCTTTCAAGCGTTGCCTCGGGGAAGTAGCTGATCTCCTCGCTGTCCTTGGAGAGGCTTTCCAGTGTCTTTGAGGCGGACGTGCCGATCACCGGCTCGTTGGCCTGCACAAAGTCCATCGCCGAGCCCCGCACCACGAACACGTTGGCGGTGCGCCGGATGCGGCCGAAGCGGATGATCGGGGCGACAAATTCCCCAATCCTGCCGGACCGGGCTAGATCCTCCGAGAAGGCGAGGAACTGCGCGTGGCTGAAGCTGAGCTGGCGAAGCATGGAGGCGTTGAGCATCTCCACGGCGTCAAAAAAAGACGGCGCGTCGATGGAAAGCGTGGTGTAGTCGCGCTGGCTGCCGTCCGAACCGGACTCGCCGCCGCCTTGCAGCGTCGGAACCTGCACGGTGACGCGCCAGGCGTCGGATACCCCCCGGTCGATGCCGATGGCGATGACCCGGGAGATGTCGTCCAACTCGCGGGCGTCGTAGCACCCGGAGAGGGCGGCGGCGATCAGCGCCAGCATCAGAAGGACTGCAAGCCTACGCATGCCGGGTGCCCCCCTTTTTCCGGAGCATCGCGACGAAAAGCGCGATCAGCGGCAGGCCGAACATTATGATCGACCCGAAGGTGCGGGTAAATTGTACGTAGTCTACGATGACGTCGAGAATGTTCTTATGAATCATGCTCGCGGCGAAGAGCAGCACCAGCCCCGCAGCCACGATGGGCGCCTTGTCGTTGATGCGGAACATCCGGCAGAAAAGGAAGAGGAATGCGTAGAACACCGCCGACAGCGATACCATCGAGGAAATGATCCAAATGAACAGAAATACCGATTCGACCCGCTGCAGGTATCGGCCGTAGTCGATCAGCGAAGCCAGTTCGTACATGGGGGAGGTGACCTCCTGCGCCACCTGGTAGGTGAAGGTCATCGAAAAGCACAGGATGCATCCGCCGATGATGATGCCGGAAAGAAGGAGGCTGATTAGTCCCTCGCGCAGGATGAACCTGAGCCCCTGAAAGGACCGGGCAAAAACCGCCAGCAGGATGATTTCCGCATAGGCCGAGGAGCGGACGGCGCCCGCCTGAATTGTGTTGAGGAAGCCGTAGCCCGCGATGGGCTCCAGGTGGTAGAGCTTGTAGTTTTCCGACCCCAGAACCAGCACCGCAAAGAGGCTCGCCATCATGATGTACATGATCAGCTTTGAGAACCGGGCCAGGCTTTCCAGCCCCAGCAGCGCCATGACCCCCACACAGGCCAGCGCAAAGCCAAAGATGTACCAGCTGGGGCTGTAGCTGTACACGTAGGTGCGCAGCACTTCGGTAAAATCCGACAGGCGGGTGGCCGCGATGTAGAAAAGCGTGGCCGCCAAAATGCCGGTGAAGAGGAAGCCCACCGGGCGGCCCAGCGCCTGTTCGAACATGTGGGCGAGGTCCATATCCGGAAAGCGCCGGATCAAAAGGCAGATGGACAGAAAGCCCGCCGTCGCCACCGCCGCGGAGATGAGCGTCATATACCAGCCGGCGGTGCCCACCAGCGTCGCCACCATCGCGGGGCTGGTAAAAAACACCTTGGCGGAGATGCTCAGCGTCGTCAGGCAGATGGCCTCCTGAAGGCCGATGCGGCCCTCGCGTACCGAAACGGTGCGGTTGGCAATCATGGCTTGTTCGCCCCCCTGTGCTTCACATTCCAGCCGCGGATGAAGCGGTTGGTCCGGGCACGGTGCACCGGGTTGACAAAGTCCGGCCTCGCCTTTTTCAGCCAGATGGGCGTGCGCGCGATGATGTCCAGGTTGGACTTGGTTCTGGGCGCCACGGGGCTCAGGTACGGGACGCCGAAGGACTTCATCGAGCAGACCAGCAGCCCGAAGATGAAGATGCCCGTCGCGATGCCGTAGAACCCCGCGATGCCACCCAGAAAAATGAACCCGAAGCGAAGGATGCGCACCGCGAAGGACAGCGAAAAATTGGGGATCGCAAAATTGCCCATGCCGGTGATCGCCACCACGATGATCAGGATCGGGCTGACCAGGTTGGCGGCCACGGCGGCCTGGCCCAGGATGACCGCGCCGATGATGCCCAGGGTCTGGCCCACCACGCCCGGCACGCGCACCGAGGCCTCCCGGATCAGCTCCCAGGATGTCTCCATCAACAGAACCTCCACGATCATCGGGAAGGGCACGGCCTCCCGCGCCTTGGATACCGAAGCCATCAGTTCCGTGGGCACCATTTCCTGATGGTACAGGATCAGCGCCACGAAAAGGCCCGGCAGAAATGTGGCGAAAATGGAGGCCAGCAGGCGGACAAAGCGGATGAATGTGCCATACTGCCACCTCAGGGCGTTGTCCTCGGAGGTGTGGAACAGATGGAAGAACGTGGCGGGTACGATGGACGCAAAGGGCGTGCCGTCGGTGATGATTGCCACCTTGCCCTCCACCAGAAACGACGCGGTCCTGTCGGGGCGCTCCGTGCTCAAAACCTGCGGGAACAGCGCGTAGGGGTGGTCCTCGATCAGCTGATCCATCATGCCGTCGCCGCCGACAAAATCGATGTCCACGTTTTCAAGCCGCCGCTTGACCTCCGCGACGAGTTTGGGGTTTGCGATGCCGTCAAGGTAGAGGATTGCGCAGTTGGTGTTGTCCACCTTGCCGATGGTGACGATTTCGGTGATCAACTTGCGGTTGCGGATCATGCGGCGCACCAGCGTGATGTTGGTGCGCAGGTTTTCGTTGAATGCCTCCTGGGAGCCCTTGATGACCGCCTCGTTCATCGGCGTGGAGATGGCGCGCTTTTCATAGCCGCGGCTCTCGACGAGCAGGCATTCCGCGCATCCGTCGATGAACAGCGCGGTCAGCCCGTTCATCACCTGGTGCGCGATTTCAGAAAAGCGATCCGACCGCTTCAGCTGGTTGACAGACAGCAGGTTCTCCGCCACAAACTGGATGGCGTTGCCGCGAAGCGGGCCGCGCTCCGCGGCCCGCTCCATCAACTGACGCAGCACGAAGTTGTTGACCACTTCCTTATCGGCCATGCCGTCGACGTACACCAGAAAGGCCTTCTTCTGCTCCAGCACCGTAAATTCGCGGATGACCACATCCTGGTTGGCGGGGACGGCGAAGATGCTTCGGACGTTGTCGAGGTTGACGTTAAGCCGTCGGGATAAATTGGGCATGGCTTCCTTCTGCGCGTGGACGGCCCTTGCCTCGGCTTCGAGCTCCGGCGTGGTCGCGGTGTCCAGCGCCTCCGGGGACGCGCCTTCCGCGGCGGCGGATTCCGCGTCCACCTGCCATTTGACCGCGGGACTGATCAGCGCCTCGCCCACGTCCTCCGGCTCCGTCTCCGGAAACCGGAACTGGTCCGCGGGGACGGGTTCCTTATAAAGGATGAAGCCTTTGAGGCCGGAGAAGATGGACAAGCAATCACCGCCTTGCAATTTTCACCAAACGCGCCGGCAAATGGTAGGTTTTCCGCATCGCTTTTCCACTATACGCCGAGCGCGCGCAGGAAAAATCAAATTCTGTGTGATTCGGTCACGGTTTCCGGGCCAAAAGCGTGGTATAATGGAAAAAACAAAGGAGGCGATCGGATGGCAAGCGTCGCCATCATCGGTTCGGGACCCGCCGGGATCTCCGCCGCGCTGTATACGCGCCGCGCGGGGCTCGATGTCAGGGTGATTCACCGCGGCCCCGGCGCGCTGGAAAAGGCCGAGGCCATTGAGAACTATTACGGGTTTCCGCAGCCCATCGAGGGCAAAAAGCTGTGGGAAAACGGCATTTCCAACGCCAGGCGGCTGGGCGTCGAGTTTATCGAGGACGAGGTGGTGGGCTTTGCGGTGGAGGACACCCTGGTGGTATTGACCACCAAGGGCCGCTATCCGGCGGAAGGCATCGTCATCGCCACCGGCTCGCCAAGAAAGACCCCGCCCGTCCGCGCGCTTGCGGATTTTGAAGGCCGGGGCGTCAGCTACTGCGCCGCCTGCGACGGCTTTTTCTACCGCGGCAAGGACGTGGCCGTGATGGGCGCGGGGGAGTACGCGCTGCACGAGGCGATGGAATTGATGCCGCTGGCGCGTTCCGTGACGCTGCTTACGAGCGGCGGGGCGCCGACGGTGGCGCTCCCCGAGGGGCTCATCGTGCGGACGGAAAAGGTGGAGGCCGTGGAGGGCGATGACCGGCTGCGCGCCGCGGTGCTTGCGGGCGGGGAACGGCTGCCGCTGGACGGACTGTTCATCGCCTACGGCGTCGCGGGAAGCGCGGACCTGGCCCGCAAGGTGGGTGCGGAAACCGAGGGCAGCCGTATCGTGGTGGATGAGAACATGGCCACCGGCATTCCCGGGCTCTACGCCGCGGGGGATTGCACCGGCGGGCTTTTGCAGATCGCCAAGGCGGTCTATGAGGGCGCAAAGGCCGGCACGGAGCTGATCAAATACTTACGGAAGAAGGCGTGACCATGTTTTTCGGATCGAGCAAGAAGCCCGGCCCGAACGCGAAGCTGGTGGTCAAGGTGCAGCGCTGCCCGCAGAACCACCCGTGCCCGTCGATGCGCGTATGCCCGACAAACGCGCTGACCCAGAAGGGCTTTCGCGCGCCGGAGATTGATCAGGAAAAGTGCGTCGCCTGCGGCAAGTGCGTGCGCTACTGCCCGATGAGCGCGCTGGTTCTGGAATAAACCGCGTGGCACCCGCGCCGGACCGCCCGGCGCGGTTTTTTGCGCCTTTTTTTGAAAGTCGGCGCGGCCGGGACGATGCCGGGCCGCGCGGCATACCTGTAAACGGGCCGTCCGCCGCGGTATGGTTGGAAGCGCGGCGGGGACAATAACGGTGGGAGGTGTTTTTATGAAGGGAATCAGAAAGAGAAAAAAGGACCCGTTTTACGAGCTGAGCCGGGTCGCGTCCGCCACCGAGTGCACCGGGCTGATGCCGGCGCTGCCCCAGAGCGAGGAGGAGGACGAGAACTACGCCAGCCTCTACGCGACCCACGACCAGCCCCCGGCCTGAGGGCGGGCCGCGCGCCCGGGCGGTGTTTCAATCCACCGCGGGTACGGTATATAATGTACAAAAGAACAGGAGGGATGGATATGAAGCATCGCCCCGAACCCGAAGAGGCGAAGGCCGCCGTCCAGGATACGGATTTTGACGCGATGGCCTGCTCCGCCGAATTCACCCAGGGCTGTATCGAGCCGGAGGACGACAAGTAAGCCCGGCGCGGTTGCGCCATAGCGCTTTTGCGCCGCGGTTTCGCGGCGCATTTTGCTTGCGCCGGGTTTTATTTTCCGTCCGGGGGAGAACCTAGGGATACCGGCATGGAAGGGAGGCCAGTTCATGAGCGAGAGCAAGGCAAACGACCTGATCCGCAGCAATTCTCCGTACCTGATCAAGCACGCCCACAACCCCGTGCGCTGGAGCGAGTGGGGAGAGGACGCCTTTGACCGGGCGCGCCGGGAGGACAAGCCCGTGTTTTTGTCCATCGGCTATTCCGCCTGCCACTGGTGTCACGTGATGATGGAGGAGTCCTTTGAGGATGAAGAGGTCGCGGCCGTCCTCAACCGCGATTTCGTGCCGGTGAAGGTGGACCGGGAGGAGCGGCCGGATGTGGACGCGGTCTACATGCGCGCCTGTCAGGCCATGACCGGTTCCGGCGGCTGGCCGCTGACCGCGCTTCTGACGCCGGACCAGGCGCCGTTTTTTGCCGGAACATACTTTCCCAAGCGGAGCGCCCGCGGCCGCGCCGGGCTGATCGAGATTCTGACGGCGGCTTCCGCCGCCTGGAAGGGCGACCGGAGGGCGCTGACGGAATCCGGCCGGGCGCTGGACGGGTATCTGCGCGCCGAAGAAAAGCCGGAGGCGGCGGACGCCGCGGACCGGCTGCCGGACCGGGCGTTTGAGCAGCTCCGGCGCGCCTTTGATCCCGCGTGGGGCGGATTTGGCGCGGCGCCAAAGTTTCCGACGCCGTCGACCCTCCTCTTTCTGATGCGCTATTTTGCGCTCGCCGGCGCGCCGGAGGCGCTGACCATGGCGGAGACCACGCTCCACCACATGGCGGAGGGCGGGATGTTCGACCATCTGGGCGGCGGCTTCTGCCGCTACGCCACCGACCGCAGGTGGCTGATTCCCCACTTTGAAAAAATGCTCTACGACAACGCGCTGCTGCTCATCGTCTACGCGCAGGCCTACAAAATCACGGGGCGCGAGGGCTGGCGCGACATTGCCGAGCGCATCGTGGCCTGGCTGGTCCGCGACATGCGCGCGCCGGACGGCGGCTTTTACGCCGCCCAGGACGCGGACAGCGAAGGCCGGGAGGGCGCGTTTTACGCGCTGACGCCGGACGAGTGCGAGCGCGTGCTGGGGCGGGAAACAGGGCGACGCTTTGCCCGCGCCTTTGGCATCGGCAAGAGCGGCAATTTTGAGGGCGCGTCCATTCCGAACCGGATCGGCCAAACGGAGCCGCTGGACGCCGAACTGCGCGCTGCGGCAAAGCGCATGGCCGACTACCGCCGCGCGCGCCGCCCGCTGCCCACCGACGACAAGATCATGGCGGAGTGGAACGCGCTGGCCGTTGGCGCGCTGGCCGTGGCCGCCCGGGCCTTTGGGCGGGAGGACATGCTGGCGCTGGCGAAGGAAGCGCACCGCTTCCTGTCGGAGCGGCTGATGACCCCGGAGGGGCTTTGCGCCTACTGGCGGGCGGGCCGCGCGGCGGGCCCGGCGCATTTGTCTGACTACGCGGCCTGCGCCTGGGCGGATCTGGAACTGTACGAGGCCACGCTGGACCCCGAATACCTGTCTCAGGCCCAGGCCCTCGCCGATGAAATGCTGGCGCGCTTTTACGATTCTGCCCGGGGGGATTTTTACTTGGGCGAGGCGGGCGGGGATATCGTCTACCGCGCGAAGGAGCACATGGACGGCGCCTCGATTTCCGGCAACGCGCTGGCGGCGGATGTGCTGTTCCGGCTGCGCGCAATCACCGGGGAAGCGAAGTGGCACGACCTTTCCGAGGCGCTCTTGGGCGCCCTCTCCGCGCAGGCCGCCGAGTACCCGGCGGCCTACTGCGGCACGCTGACGACGCTGAACCGCGCAGCCCACCCGCTAATGCGGGTGGGCTGCGCCTCCGGCGATCCCGAGCGACTGGCAGGAGCCCTTCGCCTTGCGGGGGGAATGTACCTGAAAAACGCGGTGCTGGCGCTGGATGCGCCGGAGCCGGGCACGGCATACCACCTCTGCGAGGGGGAGCGTTGCGCCGCGCCGATCCGTGACGACGAAGCCCTGGCCGAGGCCCTTCGCGCCCACGCCGTCACGGCGTGCGCCGCGCTCAACTGATAAAAAGCCCTCCGGCGCAGCCGGGGGCTTGTGATGCTATTCGCCGATCTTGATCAGCACCTTGCCGCGCTTGCGGAAGGCGGGATCGGTAAACACCCGATGGATCTCCGCGAGCGGCACGACGTCGGTGATGATGTCGTCCAGCACCACCCGCTTCTGGCCCAACAGCCGGACGCTGCGGGTGAAGGTGTAGGGATTGATGAAGGAGGAGACGATGGTCAGTTCCCGCTGGAAGATGGAAAAAGGCTTGACCACGATCTCCGTTTCCGGCGCGACCAGGCCGAACAGCATCACCGTGCAGCACTTGCCGGCCAGTTCGATCGCCTGCTTCTGGGTGAAGGGTGTTCCGGCCGCTTCGATCACGCAGTCGAGGTTTTCGCATTCGCGGTCGATCGCCGCGCGGATGTCCTCCTTCGAGGGGTCGATCACCACGTCTGCGCCCAGCTTTCTGGCCAGCGCCTGCTTTTCCGGCACCAGTTCGCTGACGATGAGCTTGCCAGCGCCGCCCATCTTCGCCAGTTGCAGCATCATCAGGCCGATGGGACCCGCGCCGATGACCAGCACGTTGGCGCCGGCCTTCAGATGGCACAGATCAATGCCGTTGATGCAGCAGGACAGCGTTTCGGACTGGGAACCCGCCTCAAAGGACAGCCCGTCCGGCAGGTGGTAGACCTGCTTTTCGGGCACCACCGCGTACTCGGCAAAGCCGCCGGGGTAGGTGGTGCCGTAGCCCTTCATGCGGGTGCAGAAGTGCGCCTTGCCGTTTTTGCAGAAGTAGCATTCGCCGCAGACGTCGTTGGGGTCCACCGACACCCGGTCGCCGGGCTTGAACTCGGTCACCTTCGCGCCCACCGCATCCACGATTCCAGAGAATTCGTGCCCGATCACCGTGCCCTCGGGCACCGGCGCCGCGCCGCCGTCGCCGTTGAAGATGTGCAGATCCGTGCCGCACACGCCGCAGAACTTCACCTTGACGCGCACGTCTCCTTCGCCGACCTCCGGCACCGGAATGTCCACCACGCGCACGTCGTGCTTCTTAAAGTAAACAGCCGCTTTCATGTTGTCCTCCCGTCCGCGGGTCATGCCCGCGATCCTGTCCATATTACCCTTTAACCGCGCCCATCGTCAAGCCCTTGACCAGCGATTTCTGCGTCAGCCAGCCCAGGAGCACCGCAGGCAGCACCGAAATGGTGGACGAGGCGGAGAGCTGTGCCGTAAACTGACCCTGCTGCTCGCGGAAGCGCGCCATGTACACCGGCAGCGTTGCGGTCTGGTTGGTGGTCAGGTTGAACCCCAGGAAGAACTCGTTCCAGATGAACACCGCCACCAGAAGCCCCGCCGTGATGATGCCGGTGCGCGCCAGCGGCACGACCACGCGGATCAGCTGCTGGGAGCGGGTGCAGCCGTCAATTTCGCTGGCCTCGATCAGAGAAATGGGGATGTCCGCCAGGAAGGAGTGCACCATCCACACCACCAGCGGCAGGTGGAAGCCCACGTACACGATGAGAAGCCCCATGGGTGAACTGTGCAGGTTGAGCGTGTTGAACGTCAGGTACAGCGGAACCAGCACCGCCACCGGCGGCAGGAGGATCGTGGTGATGAACCAGAGGTACAGGCTGTCGTTGGTGGTCGCCTTTTTGAACCGGCCGAACTGCAGCGCAAACGCCGCCGGCACGCCCAGCGCCAGGCTGATCAGCGTGCTCGTGATCACCTGGAACAGCGAGTTTTTCAGGTAGAGGATCATGTCCGGATCGCTGAGCACTTTGTTGTAGGTGACCAGCGTGGGCTTGAAAAAGAGCGCGGGGTTGACCGCCTGGATCTCCGTTTTGAAGCCCGTCAGGAACATGTACAGAATGGGGAAGAAGTAGATCAGGCCAAACCCGTAGCAGACGATGCCCAGCAGAATCTTTCTGGTGATCGCGCGCCGACGGATTGCCCGGTTGACATCCTGAATCGTGCGTCTTTCAGCCATCATGCCGCCCTCCCCCTTAATCGTACATCGCGCGCCGCTTCTTGATCGCGCGATACAGCAGCTGAACGGCCAGGAGCGTGATCATGACCGTGATCACGGCAACGGTCGCGGCGCGGCCCACGTCGTTGGCGCTGAACACCAGCTTGTACACGTTGAAGGGCAGCGTGTAGGAGCGCGTGCCCGGCCCGCCGGCGGTGGTGACCAGGATCAGGCCGAATTCCTTGACGATGAAAATCATGCCCAGCATAATCGCCACCTGCATGTGGTTGAGAATCATCGGCAGCTTGATTTTGAACGTCAGCACGCCCCAGTTGCAGCCGTCGATCCGGGCGGACTCCAGCACTTCCTGGGAGATTCCCTGGAGGCCCGCCAGGATGACCAGCACGAAAAACGGCATCCATTGCCACACAAACAGGAACGATATCAATGGAAGCGAGTAATAGCTGATGAAGTCCACCGGGACAATGCCCAGCAGCTTGCAGATGTAGCCATACCAGCCGAAGGTCGTATTCAGAATGGTCACCTTCCAGATGACGCCGCTGGCGGTGGACATGACAAAGAACGGCCCGAGGATCAGCGTGCGCACCACGTTGATGCCGGGGATGTCATGGTCCAAAAGCAGCGCCACCAGAAACCCGAAGAGGGTGCAGGCGACGAGGGAGATCAGTGTCAGCTCGATGGTCTGCCACGTGATGGTCCAGAACTCGACGCGGCCATTGCCCCACAGATAGTACTGGTAGTTGTTCAGCCAGTTGAACCGGATGCCCAGATCCGGCCTGTTCATGCGCCATTTGAGCAGCGAGAAGATGATGGTCAGCAGGAAGGGAACCTGCGTCGTCACCGCGACCCAGATGATCGCCGGGAGCGCGAAATACTTGTCCGTATAGCGCTTTTTGATAAGACTTGGCTGCATGCGCTTCACCTGCCCTTGATTTCGTCAGAGGAGCGTGGGGGATGAACGCTCCCATAGGCGCCGGAACCTTCGTATCGACGCGCGCCATGATACCCAAACCGCTCCCGCGCGCCCGAGGCGAACGCGCGGGAGCGGAGCGCTCCTTACGCGGAGGGATTGGCGCTTAGGCCTTGTACTCGCCTTCGACGGCGACTTCTTCAAACAGCGCCTGGGTGTTGGCGATGGCCTGGTCCAGCGTAATCTGGTCGGTCACGTACTCGGCCAGCCACTGGGTCATCTTGTCACCGGCATCCGCGAACTCGGGGATGGCGATGTACTGCAGGCCGGTGTAGGGCACCGGGTTCACGCAGGGATCGTTGAAGTCCATGGACTCAAGCGCGTCCAGCGTCGCCTTGGCGTAGGGCACATCGGCGTAGGCGGGCAGCGTGTACAGCGAGGAGCGGGAAGCCTGCGGGGTGGAAGCGCCGGAGGGATCCTTCTCCAGGGTCAGGTTGATGAAGTCCTTGGAGGTCGCCCACAGCATGAAGTCAAACACTTCCTGCTTTTTGTCGCTCTTGGGGTTGATGCCCATCGCCCAGTTCCACAGCCAGGAGGTGTTGGTCTCCTTCACCTGGTGCGGGGCGGCGACGTAGCCCATCTTGCCCTTGATGGGGCTGCCCTCGGCCTCAAAGCCGGAGCAGATGGAGGTGGCGTCGTAGTAGATGCCGCACTTGCCGGTCATCATCAGCGCGATGCACTCGTTGTAGGAGTAGCTGAGGATGTCCTTCTGGCCGGCGTCGCGCAGGATCTTCTTGTACATCTCCCAAGCGTTGCGCTGCTCCTGGGTGTCCACGGTGGCGTTCCAATCCATGTCGTAGAACTGGCCGCCGAAGGCGTTGACCATCGTCACGAAGGGCGCGCCGCTCATGCCCCAGCCGGGCATGCCGCGCATGGTCATGCCGACGTAATCGTCGCCCAGCGCCTTTTTGAGGGCCACGGCCAGCTCGTAGATCTCATCCCAGGTGGGCTTTTCGGGCATGGTCAGGCCGGCCTTCTCGAAGAGCTCCTTGTTGTACATGATGAACGAAGACTCGCCGTAGTAGGGGATGGCGTACTGCTTGCCATCCAGCGCCAGCGACTGCATCATGCCGGGGATCAGGTCGTCATAGTCGTACCATTCCTTTTGCTCGTCGGTCATGGCCTCGAAGTAGGGGGTCAGATCCTCGAGCCAGCCGTTGCGGGCCCAGGTCTGCGCCTCGTAAGGCCCAATGTAGAACATGTCGTAGGCGTTGCCGCCGGAAGAGGCTTCCGTCGTCAGCTTTTCGCGCATGTCGTTCTCAGGCAGGATGGCGATGTTGATCTCCACGCCTTCCGCCTTGTAGTTTTCCTTGGCGATGTCCGCCAGCGCCTGGGAAAGGGGGTTGTTGGCCAGGACGATGTTGACCACCTTGGTTTCGGCGGATGCGAACGAGGGCATCAGCGCCATCACGAGCAGCATGGCCAGGATTAGAGACAGACCTCTCTTCATACGGGACCCTCCTCGATTTTCTCTTTTGCGGTCGCCCGCAAAACATAGTCATTCAGAAACCCGCGCGGGGCGGATGGCGGAAGATCAAGGACCCGCGCAAGCGGCGGGGTGGGAGAAGCGGCGGCGTGCCTTCGGATATTTTTTATCGATTTGACTTTTAGAAAACGTTTTTTATATGTGCATTTATCATACATCAAGCAAACACAGTTGTCAATAGGCAAAATTATAAGATTGAAAAATATAATGAATTGCCCATACAATCCGGATTGGAATGGAAATCGCATTAACGGTTTTTACCGAATGCCGGGTGTACCGCGGAGTGCACGCGCCCCGCGCCCAAATACCGCCGAGGGGCAGGCGGTCATTGAAAGCTCTGGAAAAAGGCATCCACGTGCAAAAGGGCGGCGCCCAGCGCGGAGGCTTCCAGGTGATGCCGGCAGACGCGGATATACTCGCCGTTTTGCTCAAAGGTGTTGAGCGGCGCCGCCCGCCGCCTGAGCTCGGGCAGGTATTCGTCCAGAAAGCTGCCGACCGAGCCGCCGACCACCACCTCGCAGTCGTAGGCCATCGAAAGGTTTGTAACCGTCAGCGCCAGCCAGTCCAGGTATTCGTCGAAGGCGGTGAGGCAGGCGGGGCTGCCCCGATGGAGGAGGCTGAAATAATCGTGCAGGCTGCCGCCCGCCAGATCGGAAAGCCGCACCGCGGCGCAGTAGGCGTCCACGCAGCCAATCTGTCCGCAGTAGCAGCGCCTGCCGCCGGGTACCAGCCGCATGTGGCCAAACTCGCCGCTGTGCTGATGCATGCCCGGGTACAGCTGACCGTTGATGAAGATCGCGCCGCCGACGCAGAAGTTCAGCGACAGGTAGACGAAGGCCGATTCCTCCACGCCCCGCGCCTCCGCAAAGCCCGCGGCGCTGGCGTCGTTGACAAAGGCACAGGGAAGGCCCGCCAGCGGATCGCTGAAGCGGGCGCAGGGGATGCTGCGGATGTCCAGCGCGTGGGAGTAGACGATCTCCTCGCCGCTCTGGTCGATGATGCCGGGAATGGAAAACCCGACGCCGAGGATGGCGCTCCGGTCCACGTCGTTCAAAAACTGCTCGGCGTCCTCGACAAAGCCCAGGATCAGCCTGCCCACGTTTTCAAAATAGGCGGGGGTGGCCTCAAAGGGGCACGCAATGCGCCGGTGCATGACGATGGCGCCGGTGAGGTCCACCAGCACCAGGCCCAGATCGCTGCGGGTCACATCCACGCCCACCGCCACGCGAAGCTGGGGGATGGGGGCGATGGCGGTCGCCTTGCGGCCGCCGGTGGACCGAAGCTGTCCGGTTTCCCGGAACAGGCCCTCGGCAAGAAGCTCCTTCACGTTCTGGATCACGGTGGGCAGGCTCATGCCCAGTGCGTCCACCAACTGCTGCTTGGTGGTCTGCCCGCGCATGTACACGTATTCCAGAATGCGGCTGCGGTTATGAAGGCGGATTTCCCGGCCGCCGGTCTTGAGCGTCTTCATGGCACACACCTCGGAAGCGCGCCGGGCGCGCCGGGTTCGGGGAAAGATGCGCCGGGACCGCCCCGCCGCCGCACCGACGCGGGCGGAAGGGCGGCCCCGGGTCCCTTGCCGCAGGTTAGAAAGAGGTGAAGGCGCCGTCCACCACAAAGTCGCTGCCCGTGGTGAAGGAGCTCATGTCGCCCGCCAGGTAAACCACCACCGCCTGCAGCTCCTCGGGCTTTCCGAGGCGGCGCATCGGGGCGATCTTGTTCCACTCCTCGATCAGGGCCTTCAGGTGGGGCGCGGCCAGGATCAGTTCGGTGCCGATGTAGCCCGGGCTGATGGAGTTGACGCGCACGCCGCGGGTGGCCCATTCGACGGCAAAGGACTTTGTCAGCTGGATGACGCCCGCCTTGGACGCGTTGTAGGCGCACTGGGGCTGCGGCACGTTGACGATGTGGCCGGACATGGAGGCGGTGTTGATGATCGAGCCGGAACCCTGCCCGAGCATCACCCGGCCCGCCGCCTGGGCGGTCAGAAATACGCCCGTCAGATTGACGTTGACGACCTTGTTCCACTGCTCCAGCGTCATTTCCTCCGCGGGCACGTTGATGCAGATGCCCGCGTTGCAAAACGCGATGTCAATCCGCCCGTTAGCCTCGAGCACGCGGTCGATCATCCGGTTCACATCCGCCTGGTCGGTCACGTCCGTCTTGACGGCGAAGCACTGGCGGCCGGTTTCCCCGCTCAGCCATTGGGCCGTCTTCTGCGCTTCATCCAGGTCCATGTCGACGATGGCGATGTCCGCGCCGGCCTCACACAGCGCCAGCGCGACCGATTTCCCGATGCCGCGCGCGCCGCCGGTGACAAAGCCCTTCTTGCCGTCCAGCCGCATCTTTTCGATGATGCCCATACGTGTGCGCCTCCCCTTTTTAGTTTTGCCCATTATAGCATCGGTGAAAATAAAACGCAACCTGTCAGAAAAGCACAAAAACGCCCAATATCCGGCAATTCTGCGCCGAAAATAAACAATACTCCGGTCTGTAATTTACATAAACTAAAAATAAGACCAAAGTCCATATTTGCGGGTGCGGCGAGCGGACAGCGGCGGCCCTGCGCCGCATACAATGACCGGGGAGGTGGCGCCATGGAGCGGGCGGCCGCGGTCATACGCAAGGGCGAAAAGAGGACGCGCTACTACGACAGCACCCGGGTGCTGACCTGCGCGGTGGAGTATCCCGAGTTTGTCGCAAAGGCGTTCCCCTGGATTCTGAACCGGATCAATCTGTACAACCGCCGAAAGGCGGAGGCGTTTTGTCAGCGGTGCTCCACGGAGCTGTACGCCCAGGCCGTGGAGGGATACCGCTTCGCGCGGCAGAACGGATACCCCTTTATTCCCTATGAGGCCATGATGACCTATGGGATTCCCTACAACCGCTTTTGCGTCATCAGCCTGTACTTTGACGCCTATCAGTTTACCGGCGGCGCCCACGGCGGCACCCTGCGCACCTCCGACACCTGGAATTTGGCGGAGGGGGACCGGATGCGCCTTTCGGATTTTTTTCCGCCGGGGTTTCCGTACCGGGCCTACATTTTTGAGCAGATCGACGCCCAGATCGCGCGGCAGACCGCAAGCGGCGAAAATAGCTTTTTTGAGGACGCGCCCCAGTTGGCCCGGCAGGCGTTTAGCGAGGATAGCTTCTATCTGACGGACGAGGGCCTTGTCGTCTACTTTCAACAATACGACATCGCGCCCTATGTCAGCGGGATCGTGGAGTTCGTGATTCCCTATCAGGAAGGCGTGGTCACCAGGCCCGGCTGCGGGTGAGGCGGCGCGCCCGGGCGACCCCTCTTGACAGCGGCTAAATATTACGATATAATGACAAATATTAAAATACTTATGCAAAAGGAGGCGCTGAGATGCGAAGGATACGGTGCGCGGCGCTATGTCTTGCGCTGATCCTGGCGCTGACACAGGGCGCTTCGGCGGCGTCCGCGGTGCTGGAGCGCGCGGTAGAGATCATTTCAAAGATGGAGACGAGCGGCAACTACGGCGCCGCGTCCAACGACAGCGGCGGGCCCAGCGTCGGCATTTTGCAATGGCACAACGAGCGCGCGGTCAGCCTGCTGAAAAAGGTTATCGCGGAGGATCCGGAGGGTGCGAAGGCGCTGTTGGGGGACGCGCTGTACGACCAGCTCTCGACGGGCAAGACCAGCGTCTGGAACGGCAAGACGCTCAGCGCCGAAAAGCGCGCGGCGGTCGGCGCGCTTTTGAAGAGCGACGCGGGCGTCCGGTGTCAGAAGGCCCAGGCGGAGAAGGACATATCCGCCTACATTGAAAAGGCGAAGGGCCTGGGGATCACGGACGCCAACGCGCTGGTCTACTACGCGGACATTCATCACCAGGTGGGCAGCGGAGCGGTCAAAAAGTACGGCGTCAAGGCGGCGGACATCGCCGGAGGATACGGCAAGATCACGCTCAAGGCGCTTTACCAGGCGGCGCTGGTCTACGCCACCCACACAAAGGCGCGGCGCACGAAGGTCTACAACATGCTGGCGGAAAATCCCGTGGCGGGTGCCGCCGCGGCGGACGTGGAGGTGCTGCCCGAGCGCGTCAGCCTCAGTCCGTCCGGCACCCGGACGCTGTATCTGGGCGATACGCTGAAGCTGACCGCGGCGGTATCGCCGTCAAACGCCACGGCCCAATATACCTGGAAGACCAGCAAATCCAGCGTGGCGACGGTTTCCGGCGGCGTGGTGACCCCGAAGAAAAAGGGCACCGCCACCATCACCGTCAAAACGCAGAACGGAAAGACGGCTTCCGTTAAGGTGAAGGTCAAGCCCGTCCTGGTCGAGCGCGTTTCCATCACCGGCGAAGCGGCCATGCAGCGGGGGAAAAAGCAGGCGCTGACCGCCGTTTGCACGCCGGAGAACGCCACCAACCAGAGCGTCCGCTGGCGGTCTTCCAACAGCCGGGTGCTGGCGGTCAACTCCAAGGGCGTGGTGCTGGCCAGGCGCAAGGGAAAGGCCACCGTCTACTGCATGACGAAGGACGGCACGAAGAAGGTGGGAAAGCTGGTCATCCGCGTCAAATAGGTGAAACGGTGAAGGGCCGCGGGGCATAACGCCCCGCGGCCTTTTGTAAACGGAACCGTCAGATGCCGGCGATATCGATGTTCGCGCCCCGGATGCCGGCCAGCGCGCCGGAGGCCGCCTCGCCGGTGTCCGGATGGGCGATGAGCCACTTATCCACGGCCCACAGCATGCGGTGCTCTCCGGCGGACTTCTTCGCCGCTTCCAGCGCCTCGGGGGCCAGGTCCGCGTTGGTGCCTTCGGGCAGGAGGATGATCATGCGAAAGCCGGAATCCTCCACGTGGCAGGGGGCGTAGTGTAGCGTGGTGGCGTACAGTTCCACCGCAACGCCCGCGGGCACGCGATAGAGTTCCACCCGGCCGGAATCGTACGCGCCGTCCGCGATGTCGCGGCGGTCGCCCAGCATGACGACGCAGTCCGTCACCGCCACGTCCACCTCGCTGGCGCGGTGGTACTCCATCGCGTTCATGCGGGTGTTGCGGCCCCAGCAGAGGCCCGCCTGAATGGGCTTGAAGCCGCCGTAGCGGGCGAGAAAGCCCGAAAAGTCCGGCGTGGCCTCGAGTTCCGGAATCGAGCGCCGGTACGCGACGCCTTCTTCCGGCATGGGGATCCGGGCCGCCGCCGCGCGGATCGCGTCGGACGGCACGCCCTCCAGCACCGCGCCATATTTTTTGAAGGAATCGTCAAACACCGATTGAATCTTTTGCATGCTTGCGCCTCCGTATCATATTCCGGATTTATCCTATCACGGCGGGCGGCCCGCGTCAAGCGGGGCGCTACACCAGTCCCAGGTGCTCCAGAAGAATTTTGACGCCGATCAGAATCAGAATCACGCCGCCCGCGATCTGTGCCTTCTGCTGAAAGCGCGCGCCGAAGTAGTTGCCCACTGCCACGCCGCCCAGCGAGAGGAGAAATGTGGTGAGCCCGATCAGCGAGCATGCCGCCGCCACGTTGACCTGAAGAAACGCCAGCGTGATGCCCACGGCCAGCGCGTCGATGCTGGTGGCGACGGCCAGCATGAAAAGGCTCCGGATATCCAGCGCGACGGGGCAGGCATCGCCCGCATCGCCGCCCTGCTTGAGGGCGTCCACGATAAACTTGCCGCCGATGAAGCCCAACAGGCCGAAGACAATCCAATGGTCATAGGCGGCGATCAGCCCCTGAAGGCTCAGGCCCATGAGCCAGCCCAGAAAGGGCATCAGCGCCTGGAATCCGCCGAAGAACAGCGCGATAACTGTCGCCTGTCCCCAGTGGATCCTGCGCATGGACAGGCCCTTGCACACCGCCACCGCGAACGCATCCATCGACAGCCCCACGCCGATCAGCAAGATATCCACCGTTCCCAACCGCCTCAGTCCCTTGCGAAAGATTCTTTTCATTCTATCATAACGCTCGGAAGGGGTCAAGCGGGGCGCACCGTTTCCGTGCAAAAAGGGGCGTGGTTTTCCGTCAGACCCGGACGTCGCCCGCCCGCACTTCCGGCGCGCCGGAAAGCAGCGGATCGACCGCCTCGCGGACGAAGTCCTCCACCTGCCGGGCGGAGCGCCCGGTATAGCGCTTCGGGTCCAGTAGCGCGTCCAGGTGGCCGCGTTCCATGCCAAAGGCCGGGTCGGCGGCAATGCGGTCCAGAAGGTCGTTGTCAAGCCCCTCCACCCGCACCCGGTGGGTGGCCGCCTGGGAATGGACGCGGATGCGCTCGTGGAGCGCCTGCCGGTCGCCGCCCGCCTTGACGGCCTCCATCAGGATGTTTTCGGTGGCCATGAAGGGCAGGTTTTCCCGCAGGTTCCGCTCGATGATCTTGGGATACACCACGATGCCGCCGGCCACGTTGCAGTAGAGCTCCAGCACCGCGTCGGTGGCCAGAAACGCCTCCGGCAGGCTCAGGCGCCGGTTGGCGGAATCGTCCAGCGTGCGCTCAAACCACTGGGTGGCGGCGGTCATGGCGGCATCGGTCTCCAGGGCCATTACGTGGCGGCTGAGGGCGCAGATGCGCTCCGAGCGCATGGGGTTTCGCTTGTAGGCCATCGCGCTGGAGCCAATCTGCTCCTTGCCGAAGGGCTCCTCGCACTCGTGAAACGCCTGCAGAAGGCGGATGTCCTGCGCAAACTTGTAGGCGCTCTGGGCAATGCCGCTGAGCACCGCAAGGATGCGACTGTCCAGCTTCCGGGGATAGGTCTGCCCGCTGACCGGGTAGACCTCCGCCAGGCCCATCTTTTCCGCAACGCGCTTTTCCAGCGCCAGCACCTTTTCGTCGTCGTCGTCAAACAGCGCCATGAAGCTGGCCTGGGTGCCGGTGGTGCCCTTGGAGCCCAGGAGCTTGACCGTGGACAGCGCGTGGTCAAGGTCATCCACGTCCATCATCAGATCCTGCATCCACAGGCAGGCGCGCTTGCCCACCGTCACCGGCTGCGCCGGCTGCAGGTGGGTGAGCCCCAGAGTGGGGAGATCTTTGTGCTCGAGGGCAAAGGCGCGAAGGCGGCGGATGGCCTCCAGCAGCTTTGAGCGGATCAGCCGGAGCGCGTCCCGGAGGATCAGCGCGTCGGTGTTGTCGGTCACGTAGCAGGAGGTGGCGCCCAGGTGGAGGATCGCGCCGGCATCCGCGCCGCACTGGTCGGCGTAGGCGTGCACGTGGGCCATCACGTCGTGGCGCACCCGCTCCTCGTAGGCGCGGGCGGCGGCGTAGTCGATGTCCTCCGCGTGGGCCCGAAGCTCGGCAATCTGCGCGTCGGTAATCGCAAGCCCCAGCTCCTGCTCCGCCTCCGCCAGCGCCACCCACAGCCTGCGCCAGGTGATGAACTTGTTGTCCGGCGAAAACAGGTACAGCATTTCGCGGCTGGCGTAGCGGCTGCCAAGCGGCGACTCATAGGCGATTTTGCGTTCCATGAAGGTTCCTCCCGTCAGCGCAGGATGATCTGGTCACGCTCGGCGCCCACGGAGACGTAGCGGATCGGGCAGCCCAGCTTTTGCTCCAGGTAGAGCACGTAGGCCTGCGCTTCCGCGGGCAGCCTGGAAAAGTCGCGCACGGCGGAGATGTCCGTCTTCCAGCCCGGCAGCACTTCATAGACGGGCTCACAGCCGTCGAGCTCCGGCGTGAAGGGGAAGTCCTCCCGGACTTCGCCGCGAAGGCGGTAGCCGACGCAGACGGGGATCTCCTCCAGATCGCTGAGCACGTCCATCTTGGTCAGCGCCACGGCAGTGGCGCCCTGCAGCGCGGCGCCGTGGCGGGTGGCCACCACGTCCATCCAGGCGATGCGGCGGGGCCGGCCGGTGGCCGCGCCGTATTCGCCGCCCGCCTCGCGCAGGTGATCCGCGGCCTCGCCGGAGAGTTCGCCCACGAAGGGCCCCTCGCCCACGCAGGTGGAGTAGGCCTTCACGACCCCAACCACCTCGTCCAGCCGGATGGACGGCAGACCGCCGCCGATGGGCGCGTAGGCCGCCAGCGGAGAGGAGGACGAGGAGAAGGGATAGATGCCGTAATCGATATCCCGGAGCGCGCCCAGCTGCGCCTCAAAGAGAATGCTCTTGCCCGAGTCCTGGGCGTCCTTCAGGATCTTGCCGGTGTCGCAGATGTGGGGGATGAGCGGCGCGCCGTAGGTATCCAGCCATTCCATCGTCTCCTCAAAGGAGATTGGCGGCTGGCCGTAGGCCTGGGCAAACACCGCGTTTTTCCAGTCGATCAGTTTTTTCAGATGGTGCCGGAGCGCGTCGGGGTACCTCAAATCGCCCATCTGGATGGCTTTTTTCATGTACTTGTCGCCGTAGATGGGGGATATGCCGCGC
The DNA here is from genome assembly GCA_029974035.1 of Eubacteriales bacterium. Next base: position 21,997 of record JARKQG010000042.1, read on the forward strand.
AGCGTGGAGCCGTAGCTGTCCTTGCCCAGCCGGATCTCCTCCAGCTTGTCCTGCAGCGGGTGGAAGGGCAGCACGATCATCGCCCGCTCCGAGATGCGCAGGTTTTCCGGCGTGATGGCGACGCCGCGCTCGCGCAGCCGGGCGATTTCGCCCCCCAGATGCTTGAGGTCGATGACCGTGCCCACGCCCAGAAGGTTCACCGTGTCCCGGTGGAAGATGCCCGAGGGCAGCAGGTTCAATGCGAACTTGCCGTATTCATTGATGACGGTGTGGCCGGCGTTGTTGCCGCCCTGATACCTTACGACGACTTCAAACCGGTCGGCCAGGTAGTCCACCATGCGGCCCTTGCCCTCGTCGCCCCAGTTGACGCCCACAATTGCGCAGATCGCCATGCAATTCTCCTCCAATTACGAACGAATACCATGCATCCGCAAAGAAACATCCGTAAATATCGGACATTCCTGAGCGCTTGCATCCTATTATACCATTTTTGGGGTTATTTTTCAAGCGGATCGCGGGGAGGAGCCGGATGATCCCCCGGGTTTTCGTCCTCCACGAACTCGCCTTCAATGAAAGGCTGGCCGTTGGGGGCGACGTCGCGGTTTTCCCGCCGACCCAGCGAGCGCAGCCAAAACAGCATCCGGATCAAGACAATCAGGACAAACAGAGCCGGTACGGCAATCATCCACACGAAGGGCGCGAAAAACAGCATGCGCTCACCTCCCTTTTCATTATACCACGGCCCGGGAAAAAGATCAAAAAAGGGGCGGGTCACATCCCCCGGGCGATCATCAGTCTGGCGGCGTAGATTGCGGCCAGATGCAGCGGGTAAAACAGGTAGAAAAACCACTTGGGCAGTTTCAGGTTGGTCCTGGTGGGCAGGTAGATGGCCGGCAGCGCCAGCACCGCGAAGGCCTGGGTACCAAAGCGCACCGGGCCGGTCTGGTATGCGCCGCCGGAGGAGGCGCCCCACCACAGCATGAAACCCAGCACCCACAGAAAGGACGCGCCGGGCTGTGCCAGGAAGGCGTAGAACAGGAGCATCAGCGCCACGCCGCGCCAGCCGTAGTCCAGATACCCCTGGAAGTACAGGATGACCCCCGTGACGATCGCCGCCAGCGCGTATTTCTTGTCCTTGAAGCACCAGATGAGCAGCATGCCCGCCATCAGTGATACGAGAATGCTGGGGCGGTTCCAGCTCATCAGGTACCAGGAAACGGCGCTGCGGAGCGGATCGCCGCTCCAGGAAACGGCGTCCATGGCGGCGGTGGTGTGGCTGAGGCCCAGCGCGTACAGCGGCTGGGACACGAGCGCCAGCAGCAGCATGCGCATCAGGTAGCGGCGCATGTCGTGGGTGTACACGCAGCCCACCGCCAGGCTGTAGGCAAAGATGGGGAAGGCGATGCGCCCGATCACCCGGAGAATCGGGTACTGGGGCAAAATCGCCGCGCCCACGTGGTCGATCGCCATCGTCGTAATCGCAATGAGCTTCAAAAAACCGGTGTCCGTGTTAAGCCTGACGTCCTGCCTGCCCGCCATCCAATCACCCTCGGCCAAAGAATACCGCACCCTCATTATAGGGTATTTTTCGCCGCGGCGCAATGGATGCGCCTGCCTTTTGCCGCGCGGAACCGCCGGAAATGACAAGAGCGCGGCCATCGCCTGGCCGCGCTCTCAGACCATCCACAAAATCCTCGGCAGACTTCAATCGTTCCCGGCGGCACGTACGTCGGGAACGGTTTCTCCCCCCAGGGCGCACACTGGGGGGAGAAATAGCACCATACGTCAGCACACCGCCCGGAAATGCGTGAGCATTTCAGGGGTGCGCAGGCCTCCTCCTCCGCATCAAAAAATCCGGCAGGTTTTTTGATGCTATGAGAGCGCGGCCATCGCCTGGCCGCGCTCTCAGGAAGCCGGATGAAAGGGCGCTATTTGCCCAGCGCCGACTTGGCGGTGTCGCACAGCTTCGTAAAGCCGGCCATGTCGTGGATCGCCAGATCCGAAAGGATCTTGCGGTTGACCACCACACCGCTCTTTTTCAGGCCGTTGATCAGCCGGGAGTAGCTCAGGCCGTTGACGCGGGCGCCCGCGTTGATGCGCGCGATCCACAGGCTGCGGAAATCGCGCTTTTTGAGCTTGCGGCCGATAAACGCGTAGCGCAGGGAGCGGCGAACCTGCTCGCTGGCGGCGCGATACTGCTTGGAACGGGCGCCGAAGTAGCCCTTCGACAGCCGGAGCATTTTCCTGCGTTTCTTCAGGGCGTTGACGGCCCTCTTTACTCTTGCCATTTGGATTCGCCTCCTTACTTATACGGAATCAGTTTCTTCATGGTTTTGGCTTCGCCGCTGAACACCAGGGCCGCCTTGCGAAGGTTGCGCGTGCGCTTGGTGGGCTTCTTGGTCAGGATATGGCTCTTGTACGCCTGCGAGCGCTTGACCTTGCCGGTCTTGGTCAGGCTGAAGCGCTTCGCCGCGCCGCGGTGGGTCTTCTGCTTGGGCATGGAAACTCCTCCTCTCGTTCAGTGCATCATTTCGCGGAAATAACGAGCGTCAATCCTTGTCGCGCGGGGCAAGGATCATGATCATGTTCCGGCCCTCGAGGAGCGGTTGGCGCTCGATGATGGCGTACTCCTTGATCCGCTCGGCGAAACTCCTCATCACCTGGAGACCGATTTCAGAGTGGGTAATCTGACGGCCGCGGAAACGGATGTTTACCTTGACCTTATCGCCATCCTGGAGGAACTTGACCGCGTTCCGGAATTTGACGTCCACGTCGTGATCCTCGATGGTCGCGGAAAGGCGAACCTCCTTGATGGTGATGACCTTTTGATTCTTGCGAATCTCACGTTCGCGCTTGGATTGTTCGAAGCGGTACTTGCCATAATCCATCAGCTTGCATACAGGCGGCTTGGCCTGCGGCGCAATCTTGACCAGATCAAGCTGGCGTTCTTCGGCGAGCTCCAGCGCCTGCCGCGTCAGCATGACGCCCAACTGTTCGCCGTTCTGATCGATCAAACGTACCTCGCGGTCGCGGATCTCCTCATTAATCATCAGATCGTTGTTGATACCCATGCACCTCCCAAATCGATTCTCATTCAGTAAAAAAGCGGGCCTTCGCAAAAGCGAACGCCCACACACAAAACGAGTGTTTCATGCAACCCGCGCTGGCGTTGCCGCCGGGTGAGAAGCGAGCGCTTCTGCTTTATCAGAGGTAGTATACCATGCGCTCCGGCGCAAAGTCAACCCGCGCGCAAAATTTTACAGCGGCGTCGGGCGCGGCTTGACGAATTGCGGCTTTAAGGTACAATGAAAGGGCGCGGGCCGCGCGGCCCGCGGCGCGGGAGGGAAGCATGGTCTATTCGGATGTGTGCGAAGCGGTCTTTCTGGAGCGGCTGAACCGCTTTGTCGCGCGGGTGGACGTCGGCGGGCGCGAGGCGCTCTGCCACGTCAAAAACACCGGGCGGTGCGGGGAGCTTTTCATTCCGGGGACGGAGGCGTTTTTGCAGCGGCGCGAGGACCGCGCGCGAAAGACGGGGTACGACCTGATCGCCGTGTCCAAGGGCGCGCGGATCGTCAACGTGGACAGCCAGGCCCCCAACCGGGTGCTGCGCGAATGGGTGGAGGCCGGCGGTTTTTTGCCCGGCGCGGAGCGCATCCGGCCGGAGTACCGCTACCTGAACTCCCGGTTTGACTTTCTGATCGACGGCGCCGGGCGGCGGGCGTGGGCGTTTTGGCGGTGGACTGTTTTGTGGCGCCCGGCCAGATCATCGCCCGAAAACCCGTGGAGGTGCGGCTGTAAGGCGCTTTGCCGCCCCTGGCATTGAGGCGGAAACCCGCGGACCGCTTTGCGCGGCCTGAAAACCCGTATCCGTCGCGCAGAAAATTTTTTGCGCTGGAACCCTTGACAGCGGCCGAGCATATCAGTATATTAGAATATGCTAATATGAAAAGGCGGTGCGCAATGGGAATCAAGCGAAAGAAGGCGGTCATTTCAAGCGAGTGCGTGGCCTGCGGCTGCTGCGTGGGAAGCTGTCCGCTGGGTGCGATCCGGGTGTTCAAGGGCATGTACGCGCTGGTGGACGAGAAAAAGTGCGTGGGCTGCGGGCGCTGCGCCGGCGCCTGCCCGGCGGCGGTCATCCGCATCGAGGGACGGGAGGCGGCGTCGTGAAGGCGAAGAAGCGCTGGGCGGATTTCCTGTGGGTGGCCTCCGCCGTATACCTGGTGCTGGGCGTATTCAACATTCTGTTCGCGTGGATCGGGCTGATCTGCTTTTTTGTGCCGCTGTGGGTGGCGGCCTTAGGCGGCGGCAAGGGCTACTGCAACCGCTATTGTGGGCGCGGCCAGTTGCTGGAGGTGCTGGGCGGCCGGCTGAAGCTCTCCCGCAACGCCGCGCCGCCGGCCTTTCTCCGGTCGAAATGGTTCCGATACGCCTTTTTGACGTTTTTCATGGCGATGTTCGGGCTGATGCTGTACGCGACATGGAAGGTGTTTGCGGGCGCGACGCTGCGGGAGGCGGTGACGCTTCTGTGGGTGTTCCGGCTTCCGTGGGAATGGGCGGACACCTCGATGGTGCATCCGTGGGTGGCGCAGTTTGCCTTTGGGTTTTACGGCGTGATGCTGACATCCACGGTGCTGGGGCTGATTACCATGGCGCTTTTCAGGCCGCGTTCCTGGTGCGTGTACTGCCCGATGGGCACCATGACCCAGGGCATTTGCCGGCTGAAGCACGGAAAGGAAAGACCGGATGGAGCAGGCCAGGGAGATTGCGGAGCTTTTGAAGGCGCTGGCCAATGAACACCGGCTGCGGATTTTGTGCGCGCTGATCGACGGCCCGCGCACCGTGGGCGCGCTGGGGACGGTGGTGCCGGACATTGGCCAGTCGGCGCTTTCCCAGCACCTGGCGCTGATGAAGGCCCACGGGATCGTGGACGGCAAAAAGACCGGGCAGAATGTGACCTACTTCATCGCGGACCGCCGGATCGCGGACCTGGTGGACGCGCTGAAGATGCACTGCTGCCATGGGAACTGACCGCGGGTCTTGTGCCTTTGGCGCACGCCGACACGGGTGGGGGGGGAGCCTTTCGGCTCCCCCCCCCACCCGGATGCCGTCAGCCCCACACCGTTCGGGCGACGTCGCGGATCAGATCAATCTTTGCCCACTGGGCTTCCTCGGTCAGGATGTTGCCCTCCTCGGTGGAGGCGAAGCCGCACTGGGGGCTGAGATACAAGTTCTCCAGCGGCACGGTTTTTGCGGCCTCGCGGATGCGCGCGCACAGGGCTTCCCGGTCCTCCAGTTCGCCGGACTTTGAGGTCACGAGGCCCAGCACCACCTTCTTGCCCTCCGGCACGAAGCGGAGCGGCGCAAAATCGCCGGCGCGGTCGGTATCAAATTCCAGATAGAAGGCGTCCACGGCCTCCCGGGCGAAGAGCGCGTCCGCCACTGGCTCGTACCCGCCCGATGTGGCCCAGGTGGAGTGGTAGTTGCCCCGGCACACGTGGGTGGTGACGGCAAGATCCGCCGGGAGGTCCCGAACGGCCTCGTTGTTGAGCTGGAGGTACACTTCCTTCAGCGCGTCGGGATCGTAGCCCGCCCCCGCCATGGTCTTCCAGAATTTCTCGTCGCACAGCATGCCCCAGGTGCAGTCATCCAGCTGAATGTTTCGGCAGCCCAGCGCGTATAGCGCCAGCATGGCATCCCGGTACGCCTTGACGATGTCCCGGTACAGCGCCTCGCGGTCGGGATAGATGGCCTCCACCGCCCGCTCGTTGACGCCCCGCACCAGTTCCGCGTAAAACTGCGCCGGCGACGGAATGCACTGCCGGGCGACCACATCCTCTCCCGCGGCCTCCTTCAAAAAGGCGAAGTGCCGGAGAAACGGATGGTCGCCAAAGCGGAGCTTCCCGGAAAGCCGCGCCGAATCCCTGCGCGTCTCCTCGCCGTGAAACAGGTAGCCCCTGTCCATCTGCACGCGCTCCACGCCATCAAATCCCCAAAAGAAGTCCAGGTGCCAATAGCTGCGGCGGAACTCCCCGTCCGTCACGCCCAAAAGGCCCGCCGCCTTCTCTTTTTCCACCAGCTTTTTGATTTCTTCATCCTCAATTTTTTCCAGCGCCGCCGCGGTGATCTCTCCCGCCGCAAAGCGCGCCCGCGCCGCCTGGATCGCCTCGGGCCGCAGAAAGCTGCCCACAATGTCGTACCGGAACGGCGCGTTTTTTGTTGCCTTATCCGCCATGATAACCCCTCCCGTCTGTCATGCGTACAGCATAGCACGGCGGGGGAGATATTGACAAATTCTTATTTATGTGGCGTGCTTATAGGTTTTTCCTATGGATCTTCGCCGCGCCCGACGGCATCCTTCAGCGCATCGATGAACCGCTCCGCCAGCCTCGACCGCATGACGTTGCGGTGGGCGATCCAGCCCACGCAGATGCGCTCGTCCACCTTCAGCGGCACGGCCACAATGTCGCTGCCGTTGAGGTCGGCGTTCAGGATGCCGGTGGAGATGGTGTAGCCCTGAAGGCCGATCATCAGGTTGAAGATGGTGGCCCGGTCGGACACGCGGATGAGCTTTTTTCGGGGCAGGGTGCTCAGAATCTCCTCGGAAAAATAGAAGGAATTGTATTCACCCTGCTCGAACACGAGGCAGGGGTAGTCCTCAAGGTCTTCCAGCGTCACCTGACGCCTGGCCGCCAGCGGGCTCATCGCGCCCACAAATACGTGGGGTTGGGCGTCCAGCAGCGGATGGAATTCCATGCCGCCCTTGGAGACGAGGCTGCCGACCACCTTGCGGTTGAAGTCGTTCAGGTAGATCACGCCAATCTCGCTTCGCAGCGTGCGCACGTCCTCCAGGATCTCATGGGTACGGGTATCGCGGAACGTAAACTCGTATTCGTCGGCGCCGCATTCCTCCACCAGGCGTACAAAGGCCTTGACCACAAAGGCGTAGTGCTGGGTGGACACGGAAAACCGCTGCCGTGAGGGGCGGCGGCTGAAGTAGCGCATCTCCATCAGGTCCGCCTGCTCCACCACCTGCCGCGCGTAGCCCAAAAAATCCGCGCCCTGGGGCGAGAGCACCGCGCCCTTTCCAGTGCGAAGGAAGATTTCAAAGCCGATGAGCTGTTCCAGTTCGCGCACCGCGCCGGACAGGCTGGGCTGCGAAATAAAAAGGCGCCGCGCGGCCTCGTTGAACGAGCCGCACTCGACGATCTCGATGACGTATCGCAGCTTTTGCAGCGTGATCATTTGCCCTCCCGTCGGCGCGGGGCCGGTGCGCGCCTAGCAGGACGTGCCGGAGCCCTTTCCCTTGCCGCGCACCTCTTTCAGATAATTGTATACGGTGAAGTTGCTCACCCCCAGGCAGTCCGCCACGTACTCCACGGCGTTTTTGATGGCGAAAATGCCCTTTTGCTCGAGGCGGGCCACGATGCCCAGCTTGTCCTCCTTCTGCATGTAGGCCACCGGCTTCTGGATCAGCGATACCTCGGTGTCCACCACCGACTCCATCACCTCGCTGATGTCCTGGGCAAAGGTCTCCTTGGGGGGTTCCGCCTCCGGCGCGCCAAAGCAGGTGCTCTCCTCCAGCACGTTCCGGGCGACGATGTAGTCCGTCAGATCCTGATTCAGGCAGAGGGAACCCACGATCTTCCCCGCCTCGTCCCGGATGAAGATGGTGGAAGAGCGCAGCACGCGTCCGTCGGGCAGTACGGTGCGGTAGTTGACGCTGTTTCCGGCGCCGTCGCCGCCCTCCCGGAGGAGCTTGAGCAGGTAATTGGTGGCGGGGCCGCCGACCTTGCGGTGGGTGACGTCGCCCTCCAGCATCACAATGGAGCGCTCCACATGGCTCAGATCGTGCAGGATTACCTCGTACCGGGGCCCCAGCATCTGCCGGAGGCAAGGAATGACCTGCGCGACCGCCTCAAGATTGGGGTGCATGGGCGTTTCCCCGCTTTCTTCATCTCCGGCGCGCCGCGGCGCGGCGGGACGATTGGTCTTCATCGGGCTTCGGCATTATTGTACCCGCCATCCTTCCCGGCGTCAAGACGGGCCGGCCCGCAACGGGGGAAAACGCGCCGGGCGGCTTGCTTTTCGCGCGCGTTTCGGGTATGATGGGTGTCGTCATACGGCAACACAGCGTGAAGGTCGTGAAGGGGAGCCATGAGGAAGGACAAGAACCCGCCCGCGTATCTGCAGGTCGCCCGCGATATCGCGGGCCGCATTGCGTCGGGCGAAATCCAGGAAGGCGAGCGCTTTTCGGGGCGGTCGCTGATGAGTTCGCAGTACAACGTGTCGCCGGAAACCATCCGGCGCGCGCTGGGGCTTTTGGCAGAGATGGACGTGCTGAGCATGCGGCAGAACGTGGGCGCGGTGGTGAAGTCCCGCGAGCGCGCGGCCCGGTACGTGGACCAGTACGGCGAGGCCGCCGGCATGCGCCTTCTGCGGGAGGAGCTGGCCCGGCTGATGCTGGAACGGCGCGCGCTGGACGAGCGCATCGAGGCCACCGTCCAAAAGCTGGCCGACATGGCCGAGCGCTTTCGGTACAGCGGCGACATGCAGACCTACGAGTTCACCGTGCCTGCCGGCGCGCGCATCGCGGGGCAGAGCATCGCCCAGTCCGCCTTCCGCACAGAGACCGGCGCCACCATCCTGGCCGTGCGCCGGGGCGCCCAGGTGATTCTCTCTCCCGGTCCGGATGAGAAGATCGCGCCGGGCGATGTCCTGGTCATCGTCTGCGGCGTGCTGCTGGTTCCCGTGGTTTCGGAATTCATCTGCAGGACGGTGTAGGCCGCCGTCCTATCGGTTCATCCCCCCTTGCGGTGTCGCATTGGGGGGATTTTTCAATTTTGCGGCATTTTTCTGCGCAGGTTGACATATTAACAACCCTAGTGTAGTATATAAGTTGTCAGTTGGGTTTGTCCGACTGAACTTTATACGCCGAAAGGAGCGCATTGCATGAAGAGAATGACCCGTCTATTGGTGGCCGCGCTGATGCTGGCGGCCCTCATGGCCGTACCCGCCCAGGCCGAGGCCAAGACGAACATCGTCTTTGCCGAGGTGGGCTGGGACTCGATCCGGTTCCACAACGCGGTGGCCGGCACCGTGGCCGAAGCGGTCTTCGGATACACCTGGGAGGAGGTCTCCGGCTCCACGCCCATCACCTCCGAAGCGCTGATGAAGGGCGACATCGACGTGCACATGGAGATGTGGACGGACAACCTGGCCACCTACGACGACGATATCGCCCAGGGCCGGATGCAGGAGCTTTCCGTGAACTTTGACGACAACTACCAGGGCCTGTACGTGCCGCGCTATGTGATCGAGGGCGACGCCGACCGGGGCATCGAGCCCAGCGCGCCGGATCTCAAGACCGTCGAGGACCTCAAAAAGTACGCCGACATCTTCCCGGATCCGGAGGACCCGGGCAAGGGGCGCATCTTCGGCGGGCTTCCGGGCTGGGAAGTCACCGCCATCATGGAAAAGAAGGTGCAGAGCTACGGCCTTGACGCGATGTACAACTACGTGCTGCCCGGCAGCGACGCGGCGATGAGCGCGGCGTTCGTGTCCGCCTGGGACAAGGGCGAGCCCATTGTGGCCTACTACTGGGAGCCCACGTGGCTGATGGGCCTTTACGACTTCGTGCTGCTGGAGGACGCGCCCTACGAGCCCGAGGCCTATCTCCGGGGCGAGACGGCCTGCCCCGCCACCACGGTGACGATCTGCGTTTCCAACGATTTCGCCGCCTCCAACCCGGAGTACTGCGCGTTTCTCGCGAAGTACCGCACCTCCTCGGCGCTTTGCAGCGAGGCGCTGGCGCACATGCAGGAAACCGGGGACGACTATGTGGCCACGGCGAAGTGGTTTTTGACGGAACATGGCGAACTGGTTGACCAGTGGCTCACCGCCGAGCAGGCGGCGACGCTGCGGGCGGCGCTGTAAGGCCGCTTCCATGGGATGTGAGGTGAACGCGCTTGAGTGATCTTGGAAACTTTCCCTTTGTATTCAAGCCCGACGTGTCGGCCATCGACAAGGCGATGCGCGGCTTTGCGGCCAGCGCTTCCTGGTTCTTTGAGGACATCATCGGGCAGGGGCTGATCCGCCTCGTCAATTCGATCAACTGGATGCTCTCCCACATCCCGTGGTTTGTGCTGATCGCGCTGGTCTTCTTCCTGGGCTGGAAGGCCCGGGGCAAGGTTCGCAGCGGCATCCTCTACGCGCTTTTGATGTGCCTGGTGGGCGTGGTGGGGCTGTGGCAGATGATGTACCAGACCCTCTCCATCGTGCTGGCCAGCGTGCTGATCGCGCTGGCGCTGGGGTTCCCCATCGGCATTTTGCTGTCCGCATCCGACCGGGCCACCCGCGTGGTGCGCCCGGTGCTGGATACGATGCAGACGATGCCCGTATTCGTCTACCTGATCCCGGCGCTGCTCTTCTTCGGCATGGGGTCCGCCTCCGCGGTGATCGCCACGGTGATCTATGCCATCGTGCCGGTCATCCGCCTTACGAGCCTTGGCATCCGCCAGGTGGCGGCGGACGTGGTGGAGGCCTCCCGGGCATTCGGCGCGACGCGCCGCCAGACGCTGGTCAAGGTGCAGATTCCGCAGGCGATGCCCACCATCATGGCCGGCGTCAACCAGACGCTGATGATGGCCATGGCGATGGTGGTCACCTGCTCGATGATCGGCGCGCGGGGTCTCGGCAGCGAGGTGCTGATCGCCGTCAACCGAACGGAGATCGGCCGCGGCTTGGTTTCCGGCTTTTCGGTGGTCATTCTGGCGGTTTTGCTGGACCGGCTGACCCAGGGCTGGTTTGGCGACGACAAAAAGAAAAAAGCCCAAAAGGCGGACAAATTGCCCGGGAGGGATCTGAATGGCTGAGCGCGGCGGCGAGTACATCCTCGAACTGAAGAACGTTTCAAAGCTCTACGGCATCAATCGGGCGGAAGCCGCCCGCATGATGCGCGAGGGCTCGGACAAGGACGCCGTCTACAAAAGAACCGGCGCCACCGTGGCGCTCTGGGATGTGAACCTCAAGGTCCGCCGGGGCGAGATTTTCGTGGTCATTGGCCTCTCCGGCTCCGGCAAGTCCACGGTGGTGCGCTGCCTGAACCGGCTGCACCGGCCCACCGGCGGCAGCGTGCTGTTTGAGGGCGAGGACATCACAAAATACGGAAAACGCGAACTGCTGGACCTGCGCCGGGGCAAGATGTCCATGGTGTTCCAGTCCTTCGGCCTCATGAGCCACCGGGACGTCATGGGCAACGTGGGCTACGGCCTCGAGGTGCGGGGCACGCCCCGCGCTCAGCGGGAGGAGAAGGCGCGGCAGGTGATCCAGATGGTGGGACTCTCCGGCTGGGAACACCAGAGCGTGGACAGCCTGTCCGGCGGCATGCGTCAGCGGGTGGGCATTGCCCGGGCGCTGGCCAGCGATCCTGAGGTGCTTTTGATGGACGAGCCCTTTTCGGCCCTGGATCCGCTGGTGCGCAGCGACATGCAGTTTGAGCTGCTCAAGATCCAGCGCAAGCTGGGCAAGACCATCGTGTTCATCACCCACGACATCGACGAGGCGTTCAAGCTGGGCGACACCATCGCAATCATGCGGGACGGCCGGGTGATCCAGGTGGACACCCCGGAAGGCATGAGCGCCAACCCCGCCGACGACTATGTGCGCCGCTTTGTGAGCAGCGCCGACCGGTCGAAGGTCACCAGCCTTCGCAGCGTGATGATCACCCCTGCCAGCCTCGCCCGCGTCACCGACCGGCCCGCCCAGGCCATTGAGTCCATGCGCAAAAACGCGCTGTCCACCGTCTACGTGGTAAACCATGCGCTGAAACTGCAGGGTATCCTGACCATCTCCGAGGCGGTGCGCGCCCACAAGGAGGGCCTGCCCATCCCCGAGGTCATGAACCGGGACGTGGAAACCGTCGCCCCGGACGAGACCGTCCACGCCATCCTGCCCCGCGCCGCCCAGTCGCCCTATCCGCTGGCGGTGGTGGACGAGGGCGGAAGCCTGATCGGCATCGTCACCAAGGCGGCGGTGCTGGCCTCGCTGGCGCAGGACTAGTCGTCCGCGAAGCCTAAGAACCGCGCTATGGCTGGATCTTTTCCTATCCGGCTGTGTCGCTCTCCGCTTAACGTAGCGCTGCTACGCCTGCGCTCCGGCTCCGTGCCGGGCAGAAAAATCTCTGCGCCCTATCATCGGTTCTTAGACTTCGTGGACTACTAGCGGTTCATCCACTGTCCGGGCGGGTAACAATACCTCATAAACGAATGCCCGGACAGGCAGGAAGGCGGCGGAGCGATGGATGTCCAATGGGTGATGGCGCGCCTGGACGCCCTGGGCACCGAGGCCCGGAGAAAGCACATGAAAAAGCGCGGCGCGGGCGACCGCGTGTACGGCGTGCTGCGGCGCGATCTGCACGCGCTGGCGGAGGAACTGGGCAGGGACCAGTCTCTGGCCCTCGCGCTGTGGGATACCCAAAACGCCGACGCGATGACGTTGGCCGCGATGATCATGGACCCCGCAAAGCTGGAGCGGGACCGGGCCGAGCGGATGGTCGGGAGCCTCCGGTATACGGATCTTCTGGATGAACTGATGTTTGATGCCGTCGCGGAGGCGCCCTATGCGGCGGAACTCCGGGAGGCGTGGATCGGTTCGGCGGACGATGTGCTCGGCCGGGCCGGCTGGACGCTGGTGGTGGACGGCATTCTGCGCGGGAAGTTTTCGCCGGAAGCCCTCTCCCGATACGTGGACCGGGTGGAGCGCGGCCTCGCGGAGGCGCAGCCCCTCACCCAGGAGGCCATGAACCGCGCGCTGTGCGAAACCGGCATCCGCTACGAGGCGTTTACCCATCGCTGCATTGCGATCGGCGAGCGCCTGGGCGTGTACCGGGATCAAAAGGTGCCCAGGGGCTGCACCTCCGCCTACGCGCCCGATTGGATCAAGGCCGGCCTCAAAAGGCGGCGGCCCCCAAAGACTTCCTGACGGCATCCGCAGCTCGCCCGCAGCCGCGGGCGCTTTTTTTGCGCCGGCGGTTTTGACTGCGCCCTGGATCGTCCGTTCCGCGGCACATTAACGTTCACATCCTCTCAGCCTGCGCAGGCATCGGAAAACAGTCCGCTACAAACCGAGAATAACATACTATTCTCATGTTGACACGAACGCAACAACACGGTAAAATTTAAATAATGGTTTAGCCGTCCAAATCGGAAATGGTTTGTTTGTGTGTATTGCCTCAAGTGCGGATAAAGTGGGTAAACGCCCTCTTTATAAGTAGAAAAAAGGAGTGTGCCCTATCATGAAGAAGATCCTGACCGTGGTTCTCGCCCTGGTGCTGACGATGGCACTGTGCGCGCCCGCGTTTGCGGCCGGCGGGAAGATCGGCGTCGCCATGCCGACGCAGGACCTGCAGCGCTGGAACCAGGACGGCGACAACATGAAGAAGCAGCTTGAGGCCGCCGGCTACGAAGTGGATGTGCAGTACGCCAACAACGAGGTGGCGCTCCAGGTCTCCCAGATCGAGAACATGATTCTGGGCGGCTGCAAGGTGCTGGTCATCGCCTCCATCGACGGCAGCGCGCTGGGCACGGTGCTGGCCCAGGCCAAGGAAGAGGGCATTCCCGTCATCGCCTATGACCGCCTGATCATGAAGTCGGACGCCGTTTCCTACTACGCCACCTTTGACAACTACAAGGTCGGCACAATCCAGGGCAAGTTCATCGAGGAGAAGCTGGGCCTGGCGGAAGGCAAGGGCCCCTTCAACATTGAGCTTTTCGCCGGCTCGCCGGACGACAACAACGCGCTGTTCTTCTTCCAGGGCGCGTGGGACGTGCTGAAGCCCTACATCGACAAGGGCCAGCTGGTTGTGCCCAGCGGCCAGACCGATTTCAACACCATCGCGATCCTGGGCTGGGGCTCCGAGGACGCCCAAAACCGCATGGACAACCTGCTGACCGCCTACTATTCCGACGGCAAGGCGCTGGACGCGGTGCTCTCTCCCAATGATTCGCTGGCCATCGGCATCGCCAACTCGCTGACCAACATGGGCTTCTCCCCATACCCGATCCTGACCGGGCAGGACTGCGACAAGGCCAACATGAAGAACATCCTGGCGGGCAAGCAGTCCATGTCGATCTTCAAGGACACCCGCACGCTGGCGGCCAAGGTTGTGGGCATGGTGGACGCGCTGATGCAGGGCACCGAGCCGGAGATCAACGACACCAAGACCTATGACAACGGCGACGGGAAGATCATCCCCTCCTACCTGTGCGACCCCGTGTACGCCGACAAGGACAACTATAAGGAACTGCTGATCGACAGCGGCTACTATACCGAGGCGGACATCACCGGCTGATCCGTTTCGCCGGCATTCTGAGGCGGGGGACGAACGGCAAACACCGTCCGTCCCCGTCTGGGATTGGGGGATTCTCATGGCCAAGGTTCTTCTCGAAATGCGCTCCATCACCAAGACATTCCCCGGCGTCAAGGCGCTGGACGACGTCAACATCCGGGTGGACGAAGGGGAAATCCACGCGTTGGTGGGAGAAAACGGCGCGGGCAAGTCCACCCTGATGAACGTGCTCAGCGGCGTCTACCCCTACGGCAGCTACACCGGCGACATCATCTACGACGGCGAGGAGTGCCGCTTCAAAACCATCCGGGACTCCGAGCGCAAGGGCATCGTCATCATCCATCAGGAGCTGGCGCTGGTGCCCTATCTGTCCATCGCGGAAAACATGTTCCTGGGCAACGAGCGCGCCCGCCACGGCGTGGTGGACTGGGACGAAACCTACCACGCCGCCGAAAAATTTTTAAACGTCGTGGGCCTCCATGAAGGCCCGCGCACCCTCGTCAAGGACATCGGCGTGGGCAAGCAGCAGTTGGTGGAGATCGCCAAGGCGCTGGCCAAGGACGTGCGGCTTTTGATTCTGGACGAGCCCACCTCGTCCCTCAACGAATCGGACGCCAGGAAGCTTCTGGACCTTCTGCTGGCGCTGCGGCGGGACAAGGGCGTCACCTCCATCATCATCTCCCACAAGCTGAACGAAATTGCCTACGTGGCGGACAAGATCACCATCCTCCGGGACGGGGCCACCAGTGAAACGCTGGACAAGGCGGCCGATGACCTCACCGAGGAGCGCATCATCCGCGGCATGGTGGGCCGGGAGCTCACGGACCGATTCCCCAGGCGGCCCTCCAACCCCGGCGACATTGCCCTTGAAATCGAGCATTGGACGGTCTACCACCCGCTCTACACCGAGCGCAAGGTGGTAGACGACGTTTCGATCAACGTGCGCAGGGGTGAAGTGGTGGGCATCGCGGGGCTGATCGGCGCGGGCAGGACGGAGCTGGCGATGAGCGTGTTCGGCCGCTCCTACGGCACCAACATCTCCGGCACGGTGAAAAAGGACGGCAAGGAACTGGCGCTTCACAGCGTGTCCGACGCCATCAAAAACGGCTTTGCCTACATCACCGAGGACCGCAAGGGCAACGGCCTGGTGCTGATCGATTCCGTCAAGCGCAACCTGACGCTGTCGCGGCTGGACTTCGTGTCCGACCGGGGTGTGCTGGACAAGGACAAGGAGCAGAGCCAGGCCGAAAGCTACCGGGAAAAGCTCAACATCAAGACGCCCTCCGTCGAGCAGCAGGTGGGCAACCTCTCCGGCGGCAATCAGCAGAAGGTGCTGGTGGGCAAGTGGATGTTCGCCATGCCGGACATCATGATTCTGGACGAACCCACCCGCGGCATCGACGTGGGCGCAAAATTTGAAATTTACCAAATCATCAACCGCCTGGTGGCGGAGGGCAAGTCCATTCTGATGATCTCGTCGGAGCTGCCCGAGATCCTGGGCATGTGCGACCGCATCTACGTGATGAATGAAGGCCGGCTGATCGCCGAGCTGCCCAGGGCTGAAGCCTCCCAGGAGAAGATCATGAACCGCATCCTCAAGGCGAGCAACAGAGAGGTGAGCGCATGAGCAAACTGAAAAAGGCGCTGGGCGGGAACCTGAAGCAGTATACCATGCTGATGGCGCTGGTGGTCATCGTGCTGATGTTCCAGATGATGACGGGCGGCATCCTGCTCAAGCCCATGAATGTATCCAACCTGATCTTCCAGAACGCCTACGTGGTGATTCTGGCGGTGGGCATGCTGATCTGCATCCTGACCGGCGGCAACATTGACCTGTCCGTCGGCTCCGTGGTGGCGCTGATCGGCGCCTGCGCGGGCACGTTCATCATCAACTGGAAGATGAACGTCTACCTTTCGGTGCTTCTTTGCCTGCTGGCGGGCCTTCTCATCGGCATGTGGCAGGGATTCTGGATCGCCTACGTGCGCATCCCGGCGTTCATCGTGACGCTCTCGGGCATGCTGGTGTTCCGGGGGCTGACGCTGCTCATCCTGGGCGGCCTCACCATCGCGCCCTTTCCGCAGGAGTACCTGATGTACTCCACCGGCTTCATCCCGGATTTTCTGGGACAATGGCTGGGCCTGCCGGACCGGCCCAACACCACGGCCATTGCGGCGGGCATCCTGCTGGCGGTGGTGTTCGCCGTCTCCCAGATCCGATCCTACGCCGGCCGCAGGCGCAAGGGCTATCAGGTGGAGAGCCTGGCGGCGCTCGTCGTCAAGATGATCGTCATCGGCGCGGTGGTGGTGTGGTTCTTCTCCGTCCTGTCCCAGTACCGCGGCATCCCGACGGTACTGATCCTGCTGGGGCTGATCCTGGTGGGCTACGGCTATTTTACCTCCTCTACCGTCATGGGCCGGCACATCTACGCCATCGGCGGCAACGAAAAGGCCGCGCTGCTCTCGGGCGTCAAGACCAACAAAATGCTGTTTCTGGCCTATGTCAACATGGCGCTGCTCGCGGCGGTGGCGGGCCTGGTGTTCGCCGCCCGGCTCAACAGCTCGTCCCCCCAGGCGGGGCAGAGCTTTGAGATGGACGCCATCGGCTCCTGCTACATCGGCGGCGCCAGCGCCTACGGCGGCATCGGCACCGTGGGCGGCACGCTGATCGGCGCGCTGATCATGGGCGTGCTCAACAACGGCATGTCCATCATGGGCATCGACTCCAATACCCAGCAGGTAGTAAAGGGGCTGGTGCTTCTGGGCGCGGTGGCCTTTGACGTGTTGTCCAAGAAAAACCTCAAGCTGCCCTTCCTGAAGCGGCCGGGCAAGAAGGACAGGGGCGCGGCCCAGAGCCTTTGACCCGCGCGCAAAATAGGCCCATCGGCAGTCCGGCCCGTCCACACGGTGCGCCCAGTCCTAACGGACTGGGCGCACCTTGTGGAAAAGAAAAGAATGGTGGCCGAAGGCCTGCGCGCCCCGGTCCCAAGGGGAACCGGGGCGCGGTCCGTTACGCGAACGTCGCCTTGACTTCGGACTTTGGCACTTCCGCCGCCCTGGCGGGGGGGAGGGCGATGCCCTCCTCGGCCGCGAGGCGGACCAGAAGGTCCAGCGCCTGCGCGATCTGCTCCGGCCGATGCTCGCTGATCACGCAGAAGCGCAGCCGCGCCTTGCCTCGGGGCACGGCGGGGTACACCGCCGGGGGGACAAATACGCCGTGGTCGCGCAGGGCGTTCGAAAGGTGGAAGGCATCCTCATCCCGGCCCACCAGGACGGGGACGATGGCCGTCTCCGCCGCGAGACAGGTGTTGAGGTTGCGCGCCGCGGCCTCCCGCACGAAGAAGGCGATGTTCTCCCGCAGCCGCGCCATAATGGACGCATCCTGCCGGAGAAGGCGGATGGAGGTCAGCGTGGCAGCCGCCAGAGGCGGCGATATGCCCACCGAAAACACGAAACCGGGTAGGTTGTAGCGCAGGTATTCGATGATCTCCCTCGGGCCGGCCAGATAGCCGCCGCAGGCGCCCAGGCCCTTGGACAGCGTGCCCATCTTGATGTCGATGTCGGCGGGATCGAGGCCGAAGTATTCGTCCACGCCGCCGCCGGTCTGCCCGATCACGCAGGCGCTGTGGGCCTCGTCCACCATCAGGAAGCAGCCGAACTTCTTTTTCAACGCCACGAAGGCGGGCACGTCGGCGATGTCGCCGTCCATCGAGTAGGCGCCCTCGATGATGATCAGCACCTTTTCAAACTTGTGGCGCTGCATGCGCAGGATGCTCTCCAGCGCCCGGGCGTCGTTGTGGGGGAATGGCTTGCACATGGCGCCGCTCAGCCTGCAGCCCTGGTCGATGGAATTATGGGCCAGCGCGTCGTAGACGATGAGGTCCTTCGGGCCGCAGAAGTTGCCCACCGCCGTCACGTTGGTGGAGTGGCCGCCCACCAGCACCAGCGCGTCCTCGGCGTGCTTCCAGCGGGCGATTTCGCGCTCCAGCTCCTGGTACAGGCTCTTTTCGCCCGCCAGCAGCCGGCTGCCGCTGGCGCTGGTGCCGTACCGGTCGATAGCGGCTTTGGCGGCCTCCATGACCTCCCGGCGGCCCGACATGCCCACGTAATTATAGGAACCGAAGTTGACCACTTCCGCCCCCGCCATGATGGAGGTATCCCGAAGGGGCGAATCATGGCAGACAAAATAGGGGTTTTCCGCGCCGTCCGCCATCAGCGCCTGCTGGCGCGCGTGGAAGGCTTTGTATTCCGGCGTTTCCCGGAATTCGGAGATGGGCACGGCCGGCTCCGAAGGGGCCTTCGCCCCCTGGAAGCCGTGCTGGCGCTCGTACACCAGCCGCGAAAGAGCGCCGACCGTAGTGCAGCGGCCGTATTCCTCCGGCGGGATGATGAGGCCGAAGGCCTCCTCCACCCGGATGGAGATGGACAGCACCTGCAGACTGTCGCCGCCCAGGTCGTCCAGGAAGTGGGCGTCATCGCGAATCTGCCTTTCAGGGGTTTCCAGCACTTCGGCGTAGATTTTGCGCACCTGGTCGCTGATGCGGCGCATTTCGAGGTCCACCAGCTCGGTCTTGACCCCGTCCCGGGGCGCGCCATAGGCGGACGAAGCCACCGGGCGGATGGAAAGCTCCCGGTAGGCGTCGGGGTGTTCCAAAATGAGCCTGCGCAGTTCCACCCGCTTGACCTTGATGGCGTTGACCACCGGCAGCCGTTCGCCGGATACCAGCACCCGGTTCACCTGCTTGACCACCGGAAGCTTACCGTTGATCTGCGCGATTCTGGCGCAGAGGCCCTTGACGTACACTTCGTCTCCGGCCTTGTCGCCCAGGTGCATCACCAGCGTGATCTCCTGATGGAGGGGCTGCGCCGGATCAACCGGAATGCCCAGCACGCACAGCTGTTCCACGTCGGAGAGGAGCGCAAAGGCGTCCTCCACCTCGTCGGGGTAGACGTTTTCGCCGGATTCGTTGATCACCACATCCTTGACGCGGCCCTCCACATACATGCGGCTGCCCGCCTCCAGCCGCACCACGTCGCCGGTGTGCAGCCAGCCCTCCGCGTCCAGCGCGGGCGGGACGAGATGCCCGTCCACCAGCTGCCCCGTGTGCAGCGATCGGCCGCGGATCAGCATTTCGCCCCGGTTGGGCCTGTCGCCGTCCGGGATCACGCGGTAGGCGACGTTTGCGAGCGGGCGGCCCACCGAGCCGGACACGCGGGTGCGCAGGTTCCGGCTGGTTTCGACGGAGGTGATGGCCGTCTCGGTCATGCCAAAGCCGGACACCGTAAAGTAGCCCAGCGCGCTCAATGTCTTCATCTGTTCGGAGGGGGTATGGCTGCCGCCCAGGATGATGCACTCCACGTCGCTGCCGAGGAGCCTGCCCAGCATGGCGCCAAACAGCACCCTGCGGGCAAAGAGGCGCCCCAGCGACGGGGCCACATGCTGCAGCGCGAGGCTGGCGCCGCGCAGGGCGCGCCAGGCCGCGCGCCGGGCGGCGGGCTCCTTCGCGACCTTTTTTTCAATCCCGGTCACGAGGTTCGTGGCCAGAAGCGGTACGGCCAGCAGCAGCTGAATGCGAAAGCGGGTGGCGGTTTCCACGATGGTCTGGGGTGCGCGGTCCTTCAGGTATACATTGGCGTACCCCAGAAAGCTGCACCACATCAGGCACACCATGAAGCCGAATACGTGGTGAAACGGCAAAAACGCCAGGCTGCGGCGGTTGCCGTCGCCGATGATCTGGCGGCAGGCGTTGTACAGAAGCTCGCTGGACAGCACCTGATTGGCGACCGCCTCGCCGTCGTACACGAAGATGCGGCTGGTGGCGGTGGTGCCGCTGGTGCAAAGCGCCACCTTGTCGGCAAACTCCGGCGCAAAATCCGCGGGGGCGTCGGGCGCGCGCCGGAGTTCGTCCAGCGTTACCATTTTTACGCCGCCGGGGAGCGGGCGCGGTTTTTTGGCGATGAGCAGCGCCGCGCCGGACTGGGCGAGCATGTGGTCCATCTTCTCGTCGGCCAGCGTAAAGTCCAAAAGCACCGCGTTGTAGCCCGCCAGGATCAGCCCCCAGAAGGCGGGGAACCACTCCGGGCAGGTATCGAGAGCGATGGCGGCGAATTTTTCTTTTTTACCGCTGCCGTGCCGGTTCACAATGTGTGCGGCGAAGGCCGTTGCCCGCGCCTCGTACTGCGCGTAGCTGACGGCGACTTCCGCGCCGTTTTCCAGGTACAGCGCAGCGGTTACATTTCCCCAGGCGCAGGTCAGATGGAACAGGTTTGACAGGGACATGTCCTTTCGAAGCGCGTCGCAGCGCTGAAGTACGGGACTATTTCGCATGGGTCGAATCTCCTTTACCCAGATAGTAGCCCTCGAGGATCCGCTGGATCAGCCGCGCAGGGAAGAGCCTGTGCAGCGCAACCGCCAGGCGCTGGTCGGGTTTCGCCACCAGAACCCGGAGCGGGAGGCGCCTTTGTTCCATCAGCCCCGCCGCAATCCGCCCCAGCCGCGCGGGATCGCAGCCGTTTTCCTCGTCCCGGGCGATGACCGACGTGCCGCGCCGGAAGGATTCGCCGTAGGGAGAATCCTCCGCGACCGCCGCCGCGCGAAGGCGGGTCTTCGGCGAGCCGCCCCGATGATCGCCCGGCTCCACCAGGCACACACGGATGCCCAGCCGCGCGGTTTCCAGCGCGAGGCATTCCGAATACCCCTCGATGGCGTGCTTGCTGGCGGTGTAAGCGCTCTGAAACGGAATGCCGAGAAGCCCGTTGACCGATGAGAAGTTGATGATCCTGCCCGCGCCCTGGGCGCGCATGACGGGCAGCGCCGCGCGGGTCATTTCCACGGCGCCCAGAAAGTTGGTTTCCATCACGGCCAGGTACTCATCACGGCCGGTCTCCTCGCAGGAACCCAGCACCAGAATCCCCGCGCAGTTGTACAGCGCGTCCACCCGCGGGGAAATGGCAAGCGCCTGCGCCTTGAAGGCGCGGATGCTCTCGGGATCGCGCACATCCAGCGGGATGCGGTGGCCGCCGCATTCGCAGGGGCCTTCGTAGGGCTTGAAGGAGCGCGCCCCGGCGATGACCAGATGGCCGGCCTCCGTCAGCGCCCTGGCGGTATGGTACCCCAGGCCGCTGGAGGCGCCCGTAATCCAAACGGTGCCTTTTTCCAAGCGCATCCATCCCCATCCTCGAGTGGAAGATACTGTAATACGTGAATTATACTTCACACCGGGGGCTTATGCAAGTTTCTACCGAAAGGTTTCGGACGACGGGGCGTTATGTTTTCGGGATCGGGCGGGGGGCGCGGGTGGTTTGAAGCCGCGGGATGGTGGTATACTTACAAGCGAAACGTCGCGCCCATGCCGCGCGATGACCGCAAACAAGGAGGGTTTAACATGAAACCCATCGAAGCCGGAATGCCCGCCCCCGCTTTTACCATGGAGGATACCCAGGAGCAGCCGGTTGCGCTCAAGGATTATCTGGGCAGGAAGGTGCTCCTGTCCTGGCACCCGATCGCCTGGACCAGCGTCTGCACGGATCAGATGCGCGCGCTGGAGGCCAACTGGGATCGCTTTCAGGCGCTGAACACGGTGCCGCTGGGCATCAGCGTGGACCCCAGCCAGGGCAAAAAAGCCTGGGCGGCGGTGCTTTGCATCAAGAATGTGCCGCTTCTGTCGGACTTCTGGCCCCATGGCAAGGTGGCGCGGGACTACGGAATCTTCCATGAAGAATTCGGCATGTCCGAGCGCGCCAACATCATCGTGAACGAAAAGGGCGTCGTGCAGTGGGTCAAGGTGTACCCCATGGGCGAGCTGCCCGACATCGAAGAGGTGTTTAAAGAACTATCCAAATGATGGAGGTGCGTCCTTGGAAAAGAGCATCCTGAAGATCGTCAGAGGCTTCCGGGCGGTGGACGGCGCGGGCGTGCGCCTCGTCCGGGTATTGGGACACGACGACGTGTATGATTTTGATCCCTTTCTGATGCTGGATTCGTTTGACTCCACCGACCCCCAGGACTACCTGGCCGGGTTTCCAACCCATCCGCACCGGGGCATCGAAACCATCACCTACCTGATCTCCGGCCGCATCGAACATGAGGACAGCCTTGGCAACGGCGGCGTGATCCACGGCGGCGAGAGCCAGTGGATGACCGCCGGCGGCGGCATTCTGCACCAGGAGATGCCCAAGGCTTCGGACCGGATGCTGGGCTTTCAGCTGTGGCTCAACATGCCCGCCGCCGAAAAGATGGCGCCGCCCGCCTATCTGGATATCCGCCAGGATATGATGCCCGCCGTGGCCGAGGACGGCGCCACCGTGCGGGTGATTGCCGGCGAATACAAGGGGCGGCGGGGCGTCACGCCCCGCCACATCCGGGCGACGATCTACGACGTGGCGCTGGAGGCGGGCCGGTCGATCCGGCTGGCGTCCGCGGCGGGGGAGACGGTGTTCCTCTTTACCATCGAGGGCGACGCGGTCATCGCCGGCGCGCCCGTGCGGGAAAAGTCCGCCGTGCTGACAGGCGAGGGGGATGCCGTGGAAATCGCCGCCGCCGAAGGGCCGGCCCGCGTCATCTTCTTCATGGGCCCGCCCCTTCGCGAGCCCATCGCCTGGGGCGGCCCCATTGTGATGAACACCCGGGAAGAGCTGGATGCGGCGTTTCGCCAGCTGCGGGATGGCACCTTTCTGAACGGGGCCGTATGATCCCGCCCGGCTTTGCCGGGAGCGCGCAAACCATCGTTGGAAAAAATGTCCGGCCTTTGCGGCCGGGCGTTTTTTTTGCATCAAAATATTCATCAGGTACTTGACGAATTGTGAAAACAGCGCTATACTGACATTAAATCAGGTACCTGATTAATCGGCGCCGCGCGGCGGGGAGCCGCAAGCGGCGGCGCCTACGGCGGCGCTATTTGAAAGGGGGGATTGACATGATCACTGCGGTGGAGGACGGCGTGCGGGGCCTTGTGCCCGACGTCGCGGTCGAGTACCTTCGGAGGATCGTCGAGGGCGACGATGCGATTCTGGCGATACGGCTGGTTCCGGTCAAGCTGTCGGCGGACTATGTGCAGGAGATCGTCTGCGAGCGCCCGGACGGAACGATCCGGCGGCGCGTGTTCGGCTTTCCGCCGGTACGCGCGACGCTCTGCGTTTCGCGCGACGGGGGCGGGGCCGTGCTGAAGCTCACGGCGTAGCGGTGTGCGGGGTCCGGGGCAGGCGGCGCTGGCCGCGGCGGCTTCGCACGGTCAGCGCGCCTTCCGAAAAGACGTAGTCATTCCGGTCGGCGGGCGACCAGAAGACGCCTTGTCCCATGGGGACGAGAGGAAGTTCCACGCCGTCGCCCCAGGTGAAGCAAAGCGCGCCGCCCGCAAAACGCACCTCGCCCGGCGCGTACCGGCCCGCGAGGGCCGCCATGGCTTCAGGTGTGACGGAGGCGTCCATCCGGTCGCGGGTGGTGAGAAATCCCGGCGATTCGCGCCCGGCGACCAGGGCGCGGGCGCACGCCGCCAGCGAATCCATCGCGCGCTGGTCCCGCGTCAGGTTGGTCAGGATGATCAGCGCGCGGCCTGCCTCCGGCCAGCGCGCAAATTCGTTGACATAGCCCGGCCAGAAGCCGCCGTGGCGCAAAAGGGCGCCGCCCTCGTCGATGAACCAGCCCAGGCCGTATCGCTCGCCCGTTCCGGTATCGACCCAGGCGCGCAGGCGCGCCTGGGCGGCTTCGTTCAGAATGCGCCCGGTCCGGAGCGCCGCGTCCCAGCGGCCCATGTCACCGATGTTCGTGTAAACAAGTCCCGCGCCGTTGACGCCTTCCAGCGGTACGATGAAACGGGCGCCCGCGGAAGCCTCCGGCCGCGCGAGGGCGCCGTTTTCGATGACGCGGCTGTCCGCAAAGCCCTCCGGTGCCGGCGCGCCGGCATACCGGTGGTAGACCGCCGTGGCCGTCATGCCGGCCGGCGCAAACAGTTCCCGCCGGAGAAACGCCTCAAACCCGCAGTCCGCCGCCTTTTCCACGATGGAGGCGGCCAATTCGTAGGCGATGTTGGAATAGGCCCAGCCCTTTCCGGGCTCGAAAAGCGGCGCGGGCGGATGGTTTTCCAGGATTTCGATCAATTCGGCGTTTCCGATCGGACGGTCGGTGCGGTCCAGAAATTCGACGCACCAGTCCTCGTCGGGAAGCCCGCCGGTGTGGTTCAGAAGCATCTCCAGCGTCACGCCGGGGTAGGGCACCTTGGGGAAAAACTTTTGCAGCGGGTCGTCCCAGGACAGCTTCCCGCGCTGCCACAAGAGCGCGACGGCCGAGGCGGTAAATTGCTTCGTTACCGAAGCCAGGTCAAACAGGCTATCCGGGCGCAGCGGACGGGGCGCGTCAAAATCGGCCAGGCCCGCCGCGTATTCGTACACCGCCCGACCGCCCTCGTAAACGCCCACCGCACCGTGAAACGCACCCCGCGCCGCGGCGCCCTCAAAAAGTGCCCGCAGCCCCTTTTCATCAATCGCGCGCATTCCGTCCATCCCCTTGGGTGATAATGAGCGGATTATACCACGCGCGCACCGGCAGCGCAACGCCGGATTCAAACCGGAAATGCAATTATGCATCGGCATCCGCCAAACATACGCCCAGTGAACGCATACGTGCATAATAATTAACCAAAATGATTGGATGAACCCGAGAAATTGCAGTATAATGATCGCAACACAAAAAAGGGGGGGTATTTTTATGCGCAGACTGCTCGCCGTGGTGCTGGCCGCCCTGATGGCGCTGGGCGCGGTGCCCGCGATGGCCGCGGCCACCGACGCGGCCCTGACGTTTGTGGTGGCCGACGAGGTCACCGGCACCGACATCCAGATGATTACCTGGGAAAACCTGGTGCATGCGCTGATTTACGCGCCGCTGGTTTTGATGGACGAAACCAATACGTCCCTGACGCCCAACATGGTCAGCGCGGTGACTGTGGAAAACGACGGCAAGGACATCGTATTCACGATTCCGGAGGGCATCTGCTTTTCAAACGGAGACCCGGTGACGGCCGAGGCGGTGGCCGCCAACTTTGAGCGGTATCGCAATGTGTCGGTGTACGCCTCCGATCTGGATCCGGTGACCAGCATTGAGACCGCAGGCGACAAGGTGATCTTCCACTGCGACAAGGCCGCGCCCTACCTGGGGGCGATGCTGGTGTCCTCATACAGCGGCGTGGATGACGTGGCCGCCATCGCCGAGGGCGGGGACGATGCGTTCAACCTGTCCGCCGTCACCTACGGCCCGTATTCCGTTTCCGAGTGGACCCAGGGCCAGCAGATCGTGCTGACCCGCAACGAAAACTACAAGAGCTTCAATCCCTCCTCGACCAACAAAGGGCCCGTGTACCCCGCCCAGATCACCATCCGCTTCATCAGCGACGACTACACCCGCGTCAACGAGCTGCTCAGCGGCAGCGTGGATTACATCGACGCCGTGCCCGCCGCCAACCTCTCGGAGCTTCAGAGCGCGCCGGGCGTCGTGCTGGCCCACACCATGCAGCCGGGCTGCGATTTTCTGCTGCTCAACACCAAGGCCCCGATTCTCGCCGACTACAACGTGCGCCTTGCCATCGCCAAGGGCATCAACCGGCAGGAGCTCTGCGCGGCGCAGGATGACACCATCATCCCCGCCGACGGCTTTCTGACCCCGGCGCAGATCGGGTACAGCGCGGAATCCGCGGCCAGCCTGGCCGAGAAGTACGCCTATGACCCCGAGGGCGCGAAGAAGCTGCTGGCGGACGCCGGCTGGGCCGACAGCGACGGCGACGGCATTCTGGACAAGGACGGCACCAAGCTCTCCTTTGAGTACCTGGTGGCCACCGACTATACGGCGATGAAGAACGCGGCGCCGGTCATCCAGTACCAGCTCAAGCAGATCGGCGTGGACATGGTGGTGTCCGAACTGGAAGGCTCCGCCATCAAGGCCAAGGCGCTGGAGGGCAACTACCAGATCGCGATGCGCAAGTACGCCTGGGCCGACGCCGACATGCTGACCACCCTCTTCGGCACGTCCAGCGGCTACTATTCCGACGCCACCCTCGATCAACTGCTGGAGGAGGGGCGTTACATCACCGACGGCGCGGAGCGCGCGGCCAAGTATGCCCAGGCGCAGGACGTAATCTTTGAACAGCTTCCGGGCATCCCGCTGTTTTACGAGCTGCAGTACAGCGCCTATTCGGACAAGCTCCAGGGGATTCGCTTCAGCAGCACCGGAAACTTCATCGCGGACGATCTGTACAAGGCGGAGTAATCCGTAAATCGCGGAAATGGGGCCGCCGGACCCGCGCGGCCTCATTTCCATCGGCGGGGAGAGCACATGGCGGAATATGTGGTAAAACGGCTGATGCAGGGCGCGCTGGTGGTGCTGGCGGTTACGCTGGTGCTGTTTCTCATCATGCAACTGATGCCGGGGGACCCGATCCTCCTGATCTGCGGGGACCGCGTACCCCAGGAAACGCAGCTCGCGGTGCGCCGGGAATGGGGGCTGGATCAGCCGCTGTACGTGCAGTACGCGCGCTGGCTGAGCCACGCCGTTTCCGGCGATTTTGGCCAGTCCATCACCACGCAGAAGCCGGTGATGATGCTCATTGCCTCGAGGCTGCCCTTCACGCTGATGCTATCCGGCATCGCGCTGGTGCTGCAGTACCTGATCGGCGTGCCCATCGGCCTCGTCGCGGCGTTCAAGCGAAACAGTGCCTTTGACCGCGCGGTGGTGTGGATCTCCACGGTGCTGTGGTCGCTGCCGGGCTTCTGGCTGGGGGTGCTTTTGGTGCTGGCCTTCAGCGTCACGTGGCCCATCTTTCCGGTATCGGGCTATTCCGGGCTGAAATCGCTGGTGCTGCCCCTCACCGCCGTGGTGGTGCCGGGCCTGGCGCAGGTGATCCGGATGGCCCGCGCCGACGCGGTGGACGTGCTCTATGAGAAGATGGTGGTTACCGCTTACGCCAAGGGGCTGACCAGCCGCAGGGTGCTGGTCGGCCACGTGCTGCGAAACGCGATGATCCCGACGACCGTCATGTTTTTCCTTTCGCTGCCTTGGGTGATCGGCGGCTCCGTGGTGGTAGAAAAAATCTTCGCGTGGCCGGGCATGGGGCAGCTTCTCTGGCAGTCGATCGCCAAGCAGGATTACCCGGTGGTGCAGGGCATCGTGATGATCATCGCGCTTCTGACGGTGGTGTCGAACACGCTGGGCGATCTTTTGACCGGCTGGCTGGACCCGCGCATCCGCAGCGAGCTGCGCGGGCCGGCGGCGTAAGGAGGGGCGAGAATGGCAAAAAAGCGTTCCGGTCACGCGGGGGCAACCGCCGCCGCGCTGAGAAACCCTTCCTTTGTTATTGGCGCCGCACTGCTCTTGGCGGTCGTCGCCTGCGCGGCCCTGGCCGACGTGATCGCGCCCCAGGGCTACGACGCGGTGAACATCATGGAGAAGCTAAAGCAGCCCAGTTTCATTGATCCGGCGTCGTCCTATCCGCTGGGCACCGACCACATCGGGCGGGACCTTCTGGCGCGCATCGTGCACGGCTCCCGGATTGCGCTTTCGGTGGGCCTGGTGGCGGTTCTGATCGAAACGCTCATCGGCGTGGTGCTGGGGCTGATCGCCGGATACTACGGCGGAAAGGCCGACAGCGCGATCCTGTTTGTCACGGACCTCACCTGGGCCGTGCCGCCGGTGGTGCTGGCGCTGGCCATTGTGACGGTGATCGGCTCCAACCTGATGAACGTGGTCATCTCCATCGCGGTGGTCTCCTGGGCGCAGTTCACCCGCATCGTGCGCGCCCGGACGCAGGCGCTGAAGAACCTGCCCTTTGTCGAGGCGGCGCGGGCCATCGGCGAGTCAGATCTGTCGATCATCCTGCGCTACATCCTGCCCAACGTGCTCAGTTCCATCGTGGTCATCGGCACGCTGGCGCTGCCCGCGGCAATTCTGTCCACATCGGCCCTCAGCTTCATGGGCCTGGGCGCGCAGCAGCCGCTGCCGGACTGGGGCAGCATTCTGTCCGACGGCATCAACTACATGCGCAAGCAACCGTTTCTGACCATCGCGCCCGGCGTGGCGCTGGCGGTTACGGTGCTGGGGTTTAACCTCTTGGGCGAGGGCCTGCGCGAAATGCTGGACCCGAAGCTCAAGGTATGAGGAGGCCGTCATGAAACCGCTGATTGAGCTGGACCGCCTGTCCATCGGCTACGACACGCCCGATGGGCGGGTATCCGCCGTGAAGGACGTGTCGCTGTCCATCCATCCCCGGGAAATCTACGCGCTGGTGGGGGAATCCGGCTGCGGCAAGAGTACGCTGGCCGCCTCCATCATGCGCCTGGTGGCTCCGCCCGGCCGCGTGACGGGCGGGCGCGTGCTTTTTGACGGCGTGGATCTGACGGAATTGACCGATCAGGAGATCGTCCGCTACCGCGGAAAGCGCATTGGGATGATCTTCAAGAACCCGCTGGATTCGTTCAACCCGGTTCTGAGCATCGGCAGCCAGATTTCCGAGGCCATCATGATCGACCGCGTGCCCCGGGAGAACGCGCTGAAGCTGACCGTGGACATCCTCTCCGACATGCAGATCGCCGATGCCGCGCAGCGCGCGCGGGCCTTTCCCTTTGAGCTGTCCGGCGGCATGCGGCAGCGGGCCATGATCGGCATGATGATCAGCCGCAACCCGGAACTGATCATCGCGGACGAGCCCACCACCGCGCTGGACGTGACGATCCAGGCGCAGATTCTGCAGCTGCTCACCTCGCTTAAGGAGCGGCACGACGTGTCCGTGCTGCTCATCACCCACAACTTCGGCGTGGTGGCCGATATCGCGGACCGGATCGGCGTCATGTACGCGGGCACGCTGGTGGAGGAGGGCGACGTGTTCAGCCTGTTTGAAGCGCCGCGCCATCCCTATACCGCCATGCTCATCAGCGCGCTGCCCACCATCCGCAAAACCCAGGGGCGGCTGACGGTGATTCCCGGAAACGTCGGGCGGCTGATCGACCCGCCGGCGGGCTGCCGCTTTGCGGGCCGATGCCCTTACGCCATGGATGTCTGCAGGGATCAGCCCGCGCCCTGGCGCGCGGAGGGCGGCCACCGCTGGGCCTGCCATCTGGAAGGGGGGATGCCCCGTGGCTGACGTGCTCAGGGTCGAGGGCATCTCGAAAAAGTTCGTCACCCCGTCGGGCCTTTTCCGGCGCAGGTACACCGTGGTCAGCGCGGTGGACGACGTGTCCTTCTCCATTTCGGACGGCGAAACCTTTGGCCTGGTGGGGGAGAGCGGAAGCGGCAAGACCACGGTGGCCCGCATTGCGCTGGGCCTCGAGCGGCCCAGCGCCGGGCGGGTGCTGGTGGACGGCGTGGACATTTCCACGCTCCGGGGTTCGGGGCTCAAGGAGCTTCGCAGGCGCATGGGCATGGTGTTTCAGGACCCCAGCGCCTCGCTGGACCCGCGGGCGACCATCGGGCAGACGCTTCGGCGGCCGCTGGAGGTGCACGGCTGCGCTCCCCGGGAGATGGACTCAATGCTGCGGGAGGCCCTGGACAAGGTGCAGCTGACGCCGGACCTTCTGGACCGTTACCCACACCAGCTTTCGGGCGGCCAGCAGCAGCGCGCCTCCATCGCCCGGGCCATCGTGCTGAAGCCGAAGTTCCTTTTGATGGACGAACCCACCAGCGCGCTGGATCTCTCCGTGCAGGCCCACATCCTGAATCTGCTGCTGGACCTACAGCAGCGGGACGGGCTGACCTATCTTTTCATCACCCACGATCTGGACGTGGTGAAGTACGTGTCCGACCGGATCGGCGTGATGTACCTGGGGCAGATGATGGAGCTGGCGTCGGTGGAGGGGCTGATGGACGAGCCGCTGCACCCCTACGCCTGCGGCCTCCTATCGTCCGCACCGGCGTCAAACCCGAGGCTTCGCGGGCGAAAGCGGTTCATGCTCTCCGGCGAGATCGCCGGACAGGTGGAGGTCTACGACGCGAAACGCGCCATGCGCCGCGGCGTCTCCGGCTGCCGCCTTGCGGCGCGCTGCCCCTTCGCCACGGGCGCCTGCCGGGAGGCGCGCCCGCCGCTGCGGGAAATCCGCCCCAATCACTTTGCGGCGTGCCTGCGTGCGCCGATCGAAGGGTTATCGATACGCTGAAGCGGAGGGAACCCCATGCATGACACTGTGATCCGAGGCGCCCGCGTGGTGGACGGCACCGGCGCGCCGGCGTTTTATGCGGACATCGCCGTGGAGGGCGACACCATTGCCGCCATCGGCGGAGGGCTCTTTGGCCGGCGCGAGATTGCGGCCGACGGCCTGACCGCCACCCCCGGCCAGATCGACATCCACAACCACAGCGACCTGCGCATCTGGGACGCGCCGGAGGCGAAGAACTATCTCCATCAGGGCGTCACCACCATGCTGGGCGGCAACTGCGGCATCTGCTTTGCCCCCACCTTTGGCGCCGGGCTCTCCCGCGGCGGGGACGGGGATTTTTCCGCGCGCATGGACGCGCTGGAGGCGCTTCCAAAGGGCAACCACCTGGCGATGCTGGTGGGCCACGGCGCCATCCGCGCCCGGGCGGTGGGCATGGAGGACGAGAAGCTGACCGAGCGCGACCATGAGCGGATGGCGCGCCTTCTGACTGAGGCCATGGAAGCGGGCGCTTTCGGCATGAGTTCGGGGCTCATCTACGACCCGGGCATCTTTTCCACGCCCGGGGAGATCTCCCGGCTCCTGAGGGTGGTGGGCCGCTACGGCGGGCTCTACGCCACCCACATGCGCAATGAATCCGACGGCATGGTGGACGCCTTTCTCGAGGCCGTCGAAGCCGTGCGCGGCACCGGCGCGCGGCTGGAAATTTCCCACCTGAAGGCCTCCGGACGGCAGAACTTCGGGTTGACGAAGACGCTGCTGGACCTGATGACCTACTACCGCCGCTTCGGCATGGAGATCACCTGCGATGCCTATCCCGAGAACTACTGCCACACGGGCCTCGCCAGCTGCCTGCCGCCCTGGGCGCGGGCCCGGGGGCACGCGGGCTTTGTGGAGATGATGGCGGACGGGGCGCTCCGGGACAGGCTCGTCTGGGCGTTGGACCACCCGGCGACGGGCTGGGAGAACATCCTCCGGGACTGCACCGCCGAGGACACCATCCTCGCGGAGAGCGAGGCGCGCCCCGATCTGCAGGGGCTGACGCTTCGCCAGGCGGCGGAGCGGATGGGGCTTTCCCCGTGGCGCGCCGCCATCGAGCTGTGCGCCGCCGACTGGAACATCGGCATTATCTCCGGCGGCGTGTCGGAAGAGGAGAACCGGGCCATCTTTGC
Source organism: Eubacteriales bacterium (assembly GCA_029974035.1). The sequence goes on from JARKQG010000042.1 coordinate 53,635, forward strand.
CCATCCGCTGGCCATGACCTGCTCCGACGGCTCGGTGCTGCCCGAGGAAGGGGATTTCAGGCCCCACCCCCGCAACTACCGCAGCTTCGTCAAGCCGCTGTACGACTTTGTCGCGCGCCGCAGGCTGCTCACCTTTGAGGAAGCCATCCGCAAGGCGACCTCCATGCCCGCGCAAAAGATCGGGCTGTTTGACCGGGGGATTCTGCGCCCCGGGATGAAGGCGGATATCGCGCTGATGGATGTGCCGGCGCTGGGCTGCGACGCCACCTACGATGCGCCGCGCCGCTACGCCCGCGGCGTCGAATACCTGCTGGTGGACGGCGTGCCGGCCGTCGAGGGCGGCCGCTTTACCGGCGCGCTCAACGGAAAACTGCTGAGAAGGCGGGGAAGCGCGCGGCCATGAGCCATCCGGAATTGACGATCGATCTTTCCAAGATTCGGGACAACGCCCGAAAGGTGCTGTCCCTTTGCCGCGCCCACGGCATTGAGCCCGCGGGCGTCACCAAGGTCTGCCGCGCCGAACCCCGCGTCGCCCAGGCGCTGGTGGACGAGGGATTTACCATGCTGGCCGATTCCAGGCTGGACAACCTGGAGCGCATCCGACGCATCCCCGTGCCGAAGCTGCTGCTCCGGATTCCGATGATCTCCGAGGCGGCTCGGGCCGTGGCGCTGGCGGACTGGTCGCTCCTCTCCGAGCCGGCCACCGCCCGCGCTTTGTCCGACGCCGCGGTGAAAGCGGGCAGGACGCACGGCGTGATCGCCATGCTGGAACTGGGGGACCTCAGGGAGGGCTGTCCCGATGAGGCGGCGCTCTTCGCGCTGGCCCGGGCGGTGGTGTCGCTCCCGGGGCTGAAGCTCGAGGGCGTCGGCGCCAACTTTATCTGCTACGGCGGCGTGGTGCCCTCCCATGAAAATCTCGCGCGGCTTGTCAACGCGCGGGATGGGCTCGAGGCGCGGCTGGGCGTTCGGATCCCCTGGGTTTCCGGCGGCGGCTCCTACACCGAAAGACTGCTGGCCTCCGGCAATGTGCCGGCGGAGGTCAACCACCTGCGTACCGGCGCGCTGATCCACGTGGGCATCGGCGAGGGGGACCGCAGGGTGCCCGGCTATCACTTTGACGCCTACCGCCTGACGGCCGAAGTGGTGGAGGCCAACGTCAAGCCTTCCATGCCCTGGGGCGAGATTGGCACGGACGCCTTCGGCCAGATCCATCATTGGGTGGACCGGGGGCCCGTCCGGCGCGTGATCCTCGCCGTCGGCCGCCAGGATGTGGAGCCGGATGCGCTGACGCCGGAGGACCCGGGGGCCTCCGTCCTCGGCGCCTCCAGCGACCACCTGCTGCTGGATGTCACCCGCTGCGACCGGGAATTCCGCGTGGGCGACAGGGTATCCTTTGCCGCCGGATACGCCAGCGTGCTGCGCGCCTGCACATCGCCCTACGTTTGCAAACGCTTTGCCGGCGGTCGGCGCCGGTCGGCCGAAAATTCAAACATATAATTTGGAACTGCTGGGTAATTGTCGGAAATCTGACCAAATGACGCCAAAAAGCCGCAAAAAATGTTTGAATTTCGCGGCTTTTTGTATTGTAATCAGAAAATAAGTATGATACAATGCAAGCGAGATAAGGCGGTGGCAAGCATGAAATCCATCGACGAGCAGCGGCCTCTGCTCCGGCAGGTCATGGACCTTCTGGAACAGCACATGGGCTACAACTGCGAGATCGTGCTGCACGATCTGACCGGGGACTACGACAGGACCATCGTGGACATCCGCAACGGCCACATTACCGGGCGGCGCGTGGGGGACTGCGGCAGCAATCTGGGGCTGGAAGTGCTCCGCGGCACGGTGGTGGACGGCGAAAGATACAATTACATCACCTACACGCCGGACGCAAAGGTGCTGCGCTCCTCGTCCATGTACATGCGGGACGATTCCGGCCGCGTGGTGGGCGCGCTGTGCGTTAATACCGACATCACCCAGTCGGTCAAGTATGAACAGTACCTGCACGAAATGAACAACATGAGCGCCGACCGCTCCGGCAGAACCCCGGAGGTGTTTGCCCAGGATGTCAAGCAGCTTCTGGAGCACCTGCTGGAGGAAGGCGAGCGGTTGGTGGGGAAGCGCGCGCCGGAGATGACCAAGGACGACCGCGTCAGCTTTATCCGTCATCTGGACCGCAGCGGCGCGTTTCTGATCACCAAGTCCAGCGAGCGCGTATGCGAATTTCTGGGGATTTCCAAATACACGCTCTACGCCACGCTGGACAAGCTGCGAAACGGCGAAAAGGCGGACAGGGAGAACCAGTAAGGAGATGGGCCTATGGATTGTCTGATTCGGGGCGGAAGGATTGTCGACGGCACCGGCAGCCCGCCTTATATGGGGGATGTGCTGATTCGGCGGGACAAAATCGCCGCCGTCGGGCGCGTGGACGCGCCGGAGGGCGTGTGGACGGTGGATGCCCGGGGGCTCACCGTGACGCCGGGGCTGATTGACGCCCATACGCACGCGGACCTGGCCCTCATGCAAAACCGGCAACAGCCAAACGCGCTGTATCAGGGGATTTCCACAATGATCGTCGGCCAGTGCGGGCTGGGGTTTGCGCCCATGGCCCCGGAGGCGCTGGACGAGGCGATCCGCATGAATTCCGGCATTTTCGGTGGCCTTCCCGCCGCCTGCTCCAGGTGGAGCAGCTTTTCGGAGTTCCTCACGCGGCTGGATGGCTGCGCGGTCAACGTCGGCGCGATGGTCTCTCACAACGCCGTGCGGCAGGCCGCCTGCGGCTATGCCAACATACCGCTCACCGGCGATCGGCTGGAAAGGGCGCTCTCCGCGCTGGACGGGGCGCTGCGCGAGGGCGCGCTGGGGCTTTCGGTGGGCCTGAGCTACTACCCCGGCGGGTACAGCGACGCGCAGGAGTTGGTCAACCTGTGCCGCGGCGTCAAGGCCCGCGACGGCCTGTTCTGCGTGCACATGCGGCTGGATGTGAACAATCCGGACTTCCGCCCCATGGAGGAGATCGCCCACGTGGCGGAGGAAACGCTGGTGCGCACCAACATGCTGCACCACCGTACCGGTGGATTCGAGCCCTATACCGATGTGACCGCGCCCTTTGAACGCGCCATCCGCGCCGGGGCGCAGGTGAGCTTTGAATTCTACCCGTACCTCGTGGGGTCCGGGCTGGTGATGGCGGTGCTGCCCGATTGGGCGCAGGAAGGCGGACCGGACGCGATCCTCGCCCGGCTTCAGGACCCGGCGCTGCGGCCCCGGCTGATGAAGGACCTTGCGCACCGCTACGGCTTCTTCTTCCCGGAGGGCGCCACCGGCCGCATCTACCTGACGCGGGACCCCTATAGCCCCGACCGGGGCAGGACCATCGACGAAATTGCCCGGGAAAAGAGCGAAACGCCCTGCGAGGCCGTGGTGCGCCTGCTGGTGGAGAACGACCTGCAGCTGGGCTTCAACGGCGTCGAGTTTAAATCCCCTGAACTGCAGAAAAAGCTCTACGACGACCAGTATCGGCTGTTCCTCGACGAGCGGTACACCGTGGGCAGCGATTCCATCCCCACGGGCGGCCTTTCCCATCCGCGCACCAGCGGCGCCTTTGCCAGGATCATCGCGCAGATGCGCCGGCGCGGCGTTCCGGTGGAGACCATCATCCGCAAGCTCAGCGCCAAACCGGCGGAGATCTATCATCTGAAGGATCGCGGCGAGCTGCTGCCCGGCAAGCGGGCGGACGTGTGTCTGATGGATTACGAGCGCGTGGAGGACGGGGCCGACGACGCCTTCCCCCGCAGGATGCCCGAAGGCGTGGTAAGCCTCTTTGTCAACGGCCTTCCGGTGATGCGGGAAGGCACGCTGACCGGGGAACTCAGCGGGCGCGCGCTGAAGCGCGGCGAGTAAGCGACGGGGGATCGGAATGAGCTTTTATGAAAAGATGGGGCTGACGCCGCTGATCAACGCCAGCGAAACCTACACCAATCTGGGCGGCTCGCTGATGGCGGAGGAAACCCTCGGGGCGATGCGCGAGGCCGGACACGGCTTTGTCGACATGAAGCTTCTGACGGACGCCGTGTGCCGCCGCGCGGCGCTCCTCACCCGGAACGAGGCGGCCTTCGTCACCAGCGGCGCGGCGGCGGGCGTCGTGCTGAGCGCCGCCAGCTGCCTGTGCGGCCTGGATGAAGCGCTCCACGACCGGATTCCCTTTGCCGGGGATTTTCCAAGGAACCGGGTATTGGTGTTTGACGGCGCGTTCCGGAAGATGATCCCGTACTGGCGGCTTATCGGCATGAGCGGCGCGGAGATCGTGCCGGTGGAACCCACCGTGGAGGCGATGATCCGCGCGGCGGATGACCGCTGCGCAGCGGCCTTCCTGTTTGCGGGCTCGCTCTACGAGCGGGATGTGCCCCCCTGCGAGGAGGCGGTGCCCCGGCTCAAGGCCGCGGGGCTGACCGTGGTGGTGGACGCCGCGGCCCAACTGCCCCCCGCGTCGAATCTGTGGCACTATACCGCGGAATTGGGGGCGGACCTGGCCGTATTCAGCGGCGGAAAGCACATCCGGGGGCCCCAGTCCACCGGGCTCATCGTCGGGCGGAAGGATCTGGTGGAGGGCTGCCGCATGAGCGCCTGCCCCAACCCCAGGGTCGGCCGCGCGTTCAAAACGGGCAAGGAGGAGTTGGCCGGCTTCATTACGGCGCTGGAGCTTTTTGTGGCCGACGAGGGGCGCTATCGCCGCCAGCAGGAGATGCTCGAGGCGCTCCGGGATGATCTCGCCGCGGCGGGCATCGGCGCGAAGCTGGTTTCCGAGGGCCGTCTGGGCACGGAGCAGCCGCTGCTCATCGCCTCGCTGCCCGATGGGCTGTCCGCAAAGGCGGTGAACGATTATACCCGCGCCCGGAAGCAGCCCGTGGACGTGGGTGTCTATCCGCCGGAATTCGGAATGCCGGAAAACGCGATGTTTCTCAACGCCTACAACCTGTCTCCCGATCAGGTGGGCGAAGTGGGCCGGGCGGTACGCGAGGCCGTCGGGGTTCTCAGAAAGAGGTGATTCCCGTGGGAAAAATTGAAGACAGGCTGGCGGAACTGGGCATCCGCCTGCCGGAACCGCCCGAACGGGCGGGGCTCTACGTCCAGACCAAGGGCTTTTCGGACATCCTCTGCGTTTCGGGCTGCGGCCCGGACCTGCCCGGCGCCCCCTCGACCAAGGGCAAGCTGGGGGAGTTGACGGTGGAGGAGGGGCAGAAGGCCGCGGCCGACTGCATGCGAAACGCCCTCGCCATCTTGCAGCGCGATCTGGGCACGCTGGACCGCGTGAAGGGCATCGTCAAGATGCTGGCCTTCGTCGCCAGCCGGGATGATTTCTACCAGCAGCCCGCCGTGGCCAACGGCGCCAGCCGCCTGCTCATCGACGTCTTCGGAGAGGCGATCGGCTGTCCCGCCCGCAGCGCCATCGGCGTCAACGTGCTGCCGGGCAACATTCCGGTGGAAATTGAGCTGATGGTACAAATTGACCGCCCGTAGGATGGTTGTCACGGGGCCCGCAACGTGATATAATGCCCTTGGATTTGATCAAATTCAGATCGGGGCGGAACAAATGAGCGGAACGGTCACCAGAAAGACGCTTTCCGGACAGGTTGTGGATCAGCTCAGGCGGGATATCATCACCCGCGTGTTTCCGGTGGGGAGCCATATCACCGTGCGTTCGATCGCCGAGCGCTACGACACCAGCCCAATCCCGGTGCGGGAAGCCTTCAATGTGCTCAGCGGCGAGAAGCTGCTCAAGCTGTCGCCCTACAAGGGCGCGACGGTGTGCACCATCGACCGGCAGTTTTTTGAAAACATCTACCGGATCCTCAACGCGCTGGAAATGCTGATGATCGAGAGCACGATGGAGAACTGGTCCGACGGCCTGTGCCGCGAGGTGACGGAGATCAACGAGCGGATCGGCGGCCTCCAGACGATGGAGCTGATCTGGCGCGATTACCAGGACTTCAACGACATGTTTCACGAAAGGCTGGAGCAGTTCAGCCGGAACGACCAGGCGCTGGAGCTGATCCACGACTACCGCTCCATTGCCCGCCTGTTCTCCCGGGAGCGCGGGGTCGTGCTGGCATCGGTGGAACGGCTCAACGAATCCTATCAGGAGCACTGCGACATCATCGCCGCCTACGAGGCGCACGATCTGGCGGCCTGCCGGCAGGCCTATATGGTGCACGCCGACAATTCCCGCCTGCCCACGATGCGGCGGATCTTCGGAGAGGAATAGCCCCGCGGCCCGAGGCCCGCAAAGCCGTGCGTCCGCGCCCGGCGGAGGGGGAGGTATATTATGTAATATTTGATATAATATTGACTTTACAACGGATTTGATATAATATATAAAATGTGCCGTGTGCGTCCGGCGGATAAACTGCCGGGCCGCCGCGCGGCGAGAGGATCCTCGAACGCCCGCAGCGGCGTTGATGGATAGATGCGAATGCTTCCGGACCGGACGGGGAGACCCCTTCGGGAGCGGGCTGCCGACTGCGGGCCCGGGAGCGAGATTGCAAAGGAGGAGTATCCGCGTGAAAAAGTTCCTGGCTCTGGTCTTGGGATTGATGATGGCCTTCTCCGCAATGGGCGTCGCGTCGGCGGAGGCCGACCCGGTGACCGTTTCGGTGTGGTGCGCCTATGCCGGCGAGGACCCGTACGGCAAGTACGTGTATGAGTACGCCGACAAGTTCATGGCGGCCAACCCCGGCATCAAGGTGGAAGTGACCGCTGTCAGCAGCAACGACATCTATGCCAAGCTCGCCGCCATGGCGACCTCTCCCGACGACATCCCGACGCTGTTCTACACCAGCGCAGACCAGGCCCCCAGCCTCGTCGATATCGGCCTTGTGGAGGATATGACCAAATATCTGACGGCCGATGACCTTGCCGCCTTTGGCAACGGCGTTGTCGAAGGCTGCCAGGTGGGCGGCATCATGGCCTACTATCCGATCGACCTGCAGCCGCTGGCCGTGCTCTACCGCATTGATCGCCTTGAAGAGGCCGGCCTTTCGCTGCCCACCACGTGGGACGAGTTCCTGGAGGTTTCCAAGGCGCTGACCAAGGACACCGACGGCGACGGCAAGGCGGATCAGTGGGGCTTCTCCATGGTCGGCTCCAACAACAGCTCCGGCCAGTCCCGCTTCATGTCCTACCTGTGGAGCAATGGCCTCAAGGTCGTCTTTAAGGACGGCGACGAGTGGAAGACCGACATCGACACGCCGGAATTCCTGAAGGCCTTCACCTTCTGGACCGACATGAACAACGTTAGCCACGTGGTGCCCGAGGGCATCACGGAGATCACCTATCCCACCGCGGCCAACTACTTCGCGATGGGCTACACCAGCCTGATGGTTTCCGGCGGCAACGCGATGGGCGTGACCTATGACGCCGCGCCGGATCTCAAGGGCAAGATCGGCACCTTCCCCATGCCCGGCATTGAGCCCGGCTCCATGATGAACACGGAGGGCTACGCGCTCAGCGCCAACGCCACCGAGGAAGAGAAGAAGGCCGCCGTTGAGTTCTGCAAATTCTACGCGACCAATGACGCCGAGATGCGCTTCTGGCAGGAGAGCGGCAAGCTGCCCGCCACCGCCACGGGCCTGGCCAGCGAATACCTGCAGGGCGAGGACTATGCGGGCTTTCTGCAGACCATCGCCAACGGCTGCCGTCCGGTGAACGACTTCCCCGGCATGGGCGCCCTCAAGGGCCTGCTGGGCGACGCGTACTCCGCGGTGTTCGCCGGTGAAAAGACCAACGAACAGGCCGTCAGCGACCTGGCCGCCAATATGGCCGAGCTGCTGGAGGACTACAACTGATTCTTTCCGGGCGGGGAGAGGGGAGCTCCCGCTCCTCGCCCCGCCCGGCGATTTCATTCTGGGGGAGGTGCGGACTGGATGGCGTCTTTGACGGCGACGCGCAGGGCCGCGATGGGCCGGATGGACCGGCGCCAGCAGAAGATCGGGTACGGCTTTGTGATGCCTGCGGCGATCATCATGGTGGCGCTGATTGTCTATCCGATGCTCTACGGTGTCTATCTGAGCTTTTTCAACACCAACCTGGTCACGAAGTGGGATTATGTGGGCCTGAAGTACTACGAGCAGGCGGTCACGAAGCCCGAGTTCGCTTCCACGGTGCTTCTGACCTTCAAGTTCATGCTGCTGGTGGTGGCGGGCCATTTTCTCCTGGGCTTCCTGCTGGCCTCCTTCCTCAACAAGGAATTCAAGGGCCGTCTGGCCTACCGCATCATCTTCATGCTGCCGTGGCTCTTTCCGGAAACCGTGGTGGCGCTGCTCTTCACCTGGATCATGAACCCGATGTACGGCGTGCTGAACGCCATCCTGCGGGGGCTGGGGCTGATTTCCGGAAACGTCTCCTGGCTGGGGACGGCGGAGCTGGCCTTCCCCTCGGTGGTCTTTGCCTGCATCTGGAAGGGTTATCCGCTGGTGATGACGATGATCCTCGCCGGCATGCAGTCCATTTCCCACGATTTGTACGAGGCATCCTACATCGACGGCGCCAACCGCTGGCAGCAGTTTCTGCACGTGACGGTGCCTTCGCTCCGGCCGGTGCTCACCACCACGCTGATCCTCGACAGCGTCTGGTGGTTCAAACAGTACACGCTGGTCTATACCATGACGGCCGGCGGGCCGGGCAGCGCCACCAGTCTGGTGAGCCTGAACATCTTCTCGACGGCCTTTGAGTCGCTCCGGTTCGGCAAGGCGTCGGCCTGGGCGGTCATCGTGTTCTTTATCTGCTATCTGATCGCAAAAGTGTACAGGGTGGTGTTGAAGGATGACTAAGAATAGCGCCCGGACGAAAAACGCGGCCGGAAGCGCGATGCGCTACGTGATGCTCACGGTGCTGGCGATGTTCATCATCGTCCCCATCGCGTGGATGCTCTCCACCGCCTTCAAGACCGAGCCCCAGACCTACATGCCCACGCCCAGCTGGATTCCCAACCCCTGGACGTTTGATTCCTTCATTAAATTCTGGAAGATTTACGACTTTGGCCGCATGACGCTCAACAGCCTCATCACCTGCGCCTTCTCGACGCTCATCTGCGTCGCGGTGTCGTGCCTGTCGGGCTACGGCATCACGCGCTACAAATTCCGCGGGAAGAAGATGTACATGAACTTCCTGCTGGTGACGCAGATGTTCCCCAGCGTCATGCTGGTGGTGCCCTTTTACTCGATCCTGACCACCTACCGGCTCAACAACACGCTGGCGGGCCTGATCATTGTGTACGCGGCCACCAACGTGGCCTTCTCCACCTGGATGATGGTTTCCTATTTTAAGACCATCCCCATCGAGCTGGACGAGGCCGCCCGGGTGGACGGCGCCTCGGCCTTCTACACCTTCTGGAAGATTATCCTGCCGCTGACGCTTCCCGGCATCGCGTCGGTTGCGATTTTCACGTTCATCAACGGATGGAACGAGTACATGTACTCGGCCGTGCTGATGTCCAAGGATTCGCTCAAGACGCTGACGGTGGGCATCGTATCCCTCAACACCCAATACCAGGTGAAGTGGAACGACCTGATGGCGGCTTCCTCCTTCTCCTGCCTGCCGCTGATCATCCTCTTTGTCTGCTTCCAGCGGTACTTTATCGCGGGCATGACCAGCGGCGCGGTCAAGAGTTGACATACATTTGAAAAAAATGGAGGACACCTTCATGGCAGGCCTGACCATCCGGGACATCAAAACATTTGTCACGGCCCCCCGGGGCATCAACCTGGTGGTTGTCAAAGTGGAAACCAGCGATCCTGGCCTTGTCGGCTACGGCTGCGCCACCTTTACCTGGCGCGCCAAGGCCGTCGTGGCGGCGATTGACGAATACCTGAAGCCCATGCTGATCGGCAGAAATGCCGCCAACATCGAAGACGTCTGGCAGAGCGCCATGGGCGGCTCCTACTGGCGCAACGGGCCCGTGCTCAACAACGCCCTCTCCGGCGTGGACGAGGCGCTGTGGGACATCAAGGGCAAAATGGCGGGCATGCCGCTGTACGACCTGTTCGGCGGCAAGTGCCGCGAGGGCATCGCGGCCTACCGGCACGCCGACGGAAGCTCCTTTGAAGAAGTGGACCGGGCCATCGAGGACTATCTGGCCCAAGGCTACCGGTATATCCGCGTGCACATGGGCACCTACGGCGGCAACATGCACGGATCGCGCAACGGCGAAATGCACCGGCCGGAAAATTGCCCGACCGGCGCCTACTACGATCCCCACGCCTACACGCGCAGCGTGGTCAAGCTGTTTGAGCACGTGCGCTCGAAGTACGGCTGGGAGATCGAGCTGATGCACGATGTGCATGAGCGGCTGCCGCTGGCGGACACGCTGGCCTTCGCCAAGGAGATGGAGCCCTTCAAGCTGTTCTTTCTGGAGGACTCGCTGCCGCCGGACCAGATCGACTACTTCAAGTACCTTCGGGAGCAGACAGCCGTGCCGCTGGCGATGGGCGAGCTGTTCACCCATCCGCTGGAGTGGAAGCGCGCCGTGCAGAACCAGTGGATTGACTTCATCCGCGTGCATCTGAGCGATATCGGCGGCCTGACGCCCGCGCGCAAGCTGGCTTCCTTCTGCGAGGCCTACGGCGTGCGCACCGCCTGGCACGGGCCCAGCGATTTGTCGCCCATCGGCGCGGCGGCGCAGATGCACCTGGACCTGAGCGCGCCCAACTTCGGCATTCAGGAATTCTCCGGCTTTGTCGAGCGGCAGAGCGCGGGGGCGGCCAGCTTTGTGGAGAGCGAACTGGAGGTCTTCCCCGGCTGCCCCGAGGCGCGGGACGGCTATATCTACCTCAGCGACCGGCCGGGCATCGGCGTCGGCTTTGACGAGAAGGCGGCCGCCAAGTACCCGTACACCGAGATGGACTTCGGCTGGCTGTTTGCCCGGCTCAAGGACGGCACCGCCGTGAGGCCCTGAGGACGCGATCGCAGAGCGAAAGAGGGACCGGGAAGCTTCAGCGGCTTCCCGGTCCCTTCCGTGTACGGTTTTGTTACCATTCCGCGGGCGTGCCGTCCTCATTGCGCCAGACGGGGCTCTTCCAGTTGTGGCCGGCCTTCGCGGCCTCCCGCACGTAGGCCTCGTTGACCTCAATTCCCAAACCCGGGCCTTTGGGCGGGGCGACATAGCCGTCCTCGTAATGAAAGACCTCCGGGTTTTTGATGTAGTCCAGCAGCTCGTTGCCCTTGTTGTAGTGGATGCCCAGGCTCTGCTCCTGGATGAAGGCATTGGGCGTGGCGCAATCCAGCTGGATGCAGCTGGCCAGCGCGATGGGGCCCAGCGGGCAATGGGGCGCCACGGCCACGTCGTAGGTCTCGGCCTGGGCGGCGATGCGGCGGCACTCGCTGAGCCCGCCGGCGTGGGAGAGGTCCGGCTGCACGATGTCCACCACGCCCGCCTCCAGGATGCGCTTGAAGTCCCAGCGGGAGTAGAGCCGCTCGCCGGTGGCGATGGGGGTGCTGGTGTGGCGCGCGATCTCCTTCAGCGCGTCCAGATTCTCCGGCAGCACCGGCTCCTCGATGAAGAGCAGCTTGAAGGGGTCCAGCTCCTTGGCCAGAACCTTGGCCATAGGCTTGTGCACGCGGCCGTGGAAGTCCAGCGCCACGTCCATCGTGTAGCCGACGGCGTCGCGGATGGCGGCGATCTTTTTCACCGCGGCCTCCACCTTGCCGAAGGAATCGACAAAGTGCATCGTCGCCTCAAAGGGGGTGAGCTTGAGGGCGGTATAGCCCATCGACCGCTTTTCAACGGCCTGGGCGGCCAGTTCCTCCGGCGTTTCGCCGTGAATCCAGCTGTACATCTTCAGCCTGTCGCGGCACAGACCGCCCATCAGGTCGTACACCGGCACGCCCAGCGCCTTGCCCTTGATGTCCCACAGCGCCTGATCCACGCCGGAGATGGCGCTCATCAGCACCGGGCCGCCGCGGTAGAAGGCGCAGCGGTACATGCTCTGCCACAGGTATTCAATCCGGAAGGGGTCCTGCCCGATCAGGGTGCCCTCCAGTTCGTGCACCGCGGCGGCGGTGGCGGCGGCGCGGCCCTCCACCACGGGCTCGCCCCAGCCGGCGACCCCTTCGTCGGTGGTGATTTTGAGAAACAGCCAGCGCGGCGGTACCAGAAACGTCTCAAGCCCCGTGATCTTCATGAAATGCCTCCTCAGCGCTGTACGCGGCCCGAACCGTCGCCCTGCGCCAGCTTCTCGATTTCGTCCACGGTCACCAGGTTGAAGTCGTGCTCGATGGCGTGCTTCAGGCAGGACGCGGCCGCCGCGAATTCCACGGCGCGCTGCGGATCGTAGCCGTTTTCGAGCGCGTAGATCATGCCGGCACCGAAGCTGTCGCCGCCGCCCACACGGTCGACGATGTGCACGCGGTAGCGCTTGGAGAAGCGGGCTTCGCCGCCCTCGTAGAACATCGCGCCCCACTCGTTGTCACTGGCGGAAATGCTGCCCCGCAGCGTGATGGCCACCTTTTTGATGCCGAACCGCTCCGAGAGCTGCCGGGCCACGTCCACGTAGCCCTCGCGGTTCAGTTCGCCCTTTTCCACCCGGGTGCCCGAGGCGCGGATGCCGAACACGTCCGCGGCGTCCTCCTCGTTGGCGATCAAAAGGTCCACATAGGGCATGAAGCGCGCCATCACCTCGCCCGCGCGCTCGCGGCTCCACAGGTTCTTGCGGTAGTTGAGATCGCAGCTGACGGTGACACCCGCCTTTTTTGCGGCCTTCAGCGCGTCCAGGCAGATGTCCGGCAGCGCTCCGCCCAGCGCGGGCGTGATGCCGGTGAAGTGGAACCAGGCGGCGCCGGAGAAGATCTTCTCCCAGTCAAAGTCCTCTCGGGACGCCTCCGCGATGGCGGAGTGCGCCCGGTCGTAGAGCACCTTGCTGGCGCGCTGGCTGGCGCCCTTTTCCACAAAGTATAGGCCCAGTCGGTCCCCGCCCCAGGCGATGGACGAGCAGTCGATCTGGTAGCGCGACAGCTCCATCATGGCGGCGCGGCCCAGATCGTTTTTGGGCAGGCGGGTCACGTAGGCGACCGGCTGCCCCATGTAGGCCAGCGACACCGCCACATTGGCTTCGCCGCCCGCAAACGAAAGCTCCAGCTTCTGCGCCTGCACCAACCGAAGGTAGCCCTCGGGGTTCAGCCGCCCCATCATCTCACCAAAACAGACCGTCCTTTTCATGCTGCACTCCTTATGCGAGATTGGTATAGGCCCGGGCCAGATCCCGCAGATCTTCATAGCGCCCCTCGGCAATCAGCTTGTTGTTGACGATGTTTCCGCCGATGCCCGCCGCTCCGGCGCCGGCCTTGAAAAAGCCGGCAAGGTTATCCAGGTCCACGCCGCCCACCGCCATCAGCGGGATGTGGGGGAGCGGCCCCCTGATCGCCTTGATGTAGCCGGGGCCCAGATCCCCGGCGGGGACGAGCTTGACCATCGCCGCGCCCAGCTTCCAGGCCTGCGCGACCTCGCTGGGGGTCATCGCGCCGGGAATCGCGCCGATTCCCAGCTTCTGCGCCTCGTCGATCACATCCGGGTCGATGTTGGGCGCCAGCGCAAAGCGCGCGCCCGCGCCTGCCGCGGCGCGCGCCTGCTCCCGGGTCATCACCGTGCCGGCGCCCACCAGCATGCCGTCAAAGCGGCCGGTCAGCGCCTCGATCATCTTCGACGTCTGGCGAACGCAGTCCGGATCGGCCTGATCAAAGGTGATCTCCATCAGCCGAATCCCACCCTCGTACAGCGCTTCGGCGGCGGGCACGATCCGCTCCGGCGGCACCCGCCGCGCGATGGCGACAATCCTGCGCCTTAGGATTTCCTCTAAAAGCTGAATGATGCATCGCTCCCCTCCCCGGGCCGTAAAGGCACCGGTTGTTCGTATATAGGAACATGATACCTGATTACGCACAAACATGATACCACCGCCTGCGGCCGGTGTCAATCGTCCGCGGGCGAAAATTGACAGCCGAGGGGGGGTGTGGTAGAATCGGTTTGAATTTTCGGGCTCGCGGTGCGCGGTGCGCTATCGTGATACGGAGGCGGAACATGGAAAACGGCCGGGACCGGGGCGCGCCCCACCGCGCGGCGGACAGGACCATCCGGGCGATCGAATACGTGGCGGCGTCCCCCTCCGGGCGGACGTTCAGCCAGATCGTCGAGCACCTGGACGCGCCCAAGAGCAGCATTCATCCGATTCTGCGCACGCTGTGCGAGCGCGGCTTTCTGATGGTATCGCCGGACACGCGGCTGTACAGGACGGGCGCGCGGCTGTTCGAATGCGGCAACAGCTATCTGGAGCAGACGGATGCGCTGGCGCTGATCCGCGGGCAGATGCGGCGGATCGTGGACGCCTGCAGCGAAACCTGTCATTTTGGCATTCTGGAGGGCGGCGACGTGCTGTACCTGCTGAAGATCGACTCGCCGGAGCCCATCCGGATGTATTCGTCGGTGGGGCGGCGCCTGAGCGCCTACGCCACCGCCCTGGGCAAGGCGCTCTTGTCGGATCATACGCCCGCGATGCTCAAAGCCCTGTATCCGGAGGGCCTGAAGCCGGTGACGGATAGGACGGTCGTCCGCATGGACGAATTGGCGGCGCAGCTCGCCGCCGTGCGGGAGACGGGCCTTTCGTATGAATCCGAGGAATCGGACCAGCACGTGCGCTGCGTCGGCGCGCCGATTCGGAAGGACGGGCGGATCGTCGCGGCGGTCAGCGTCTCGGTGCCGCTGTTTCGGGCGGAGGAGGAGAAAATGCGCTTTATCGGCGATCTGCTCCGGAACGCGCGGGCGCGGATCGAGGGCATCGTCGCCGAGCGCGACGCGCTGTTCCGTTGAAGCGGCGGGAAGACCGCGCGTGGGGGCGGGGCCAAATGGCTCCGCCCCCACGCGCGTCTGCGGCAAATCAGCCGCGGATTTCTTTTGCGATGGCGCGGGCTTCCAGGCAGTGCCGCGTGGTTTCGGCAAGATCCTGGACGTCCACCATCCAGCTTCCGCCGCAGGCCAGGACGGGCGGGAAGCCCAGGTAGTCGGCCAGGTTTTTCGGGCCGACGCCGCCGGTGGGCACGAAGGAAAGGCCCGGGAATGCCGCCGACAGCGCCCGGATGCCGGCGAGGCCGCCGTACACCGAGGCAGGGAAGAATTTGACCGCCTTCAGCCCCAGCTTCAGCGCGGCCATGATCTCCGAGGGCGTGGCGCAGCCGGGCAGCACGTCAAGGCCCAGCGCCAGGCACCGTTTGACGACATCCGGATCAAACCCCGGCGACACGATGAACTTTGCGCCGGCCGCGGCGGCGCGTTCCGCCTGATCCACGGTCAGCACCGTGCCCGCGCCCACCAGGACGTCTCCGGCCTCCCGGGCGATGCGGCGGATGGATTCCTCCGCCGCATCGGTGCGGAAGGTGATTTCCGCCACCGGCACGCCGCCGGCCTTCAGCGCCTTCGCCAGCGGCGCCGCCGCTTCGGAATCGTCCAGTTTGATGACGGGAACCAGGCCAATTTTTTGAATTTCGTCCAGGACAGACATTTTTTCCTCCTCTGGGCGGCTCGCGCCCGACTGAGTTTTTCTCCGAGGGCGATTATACGCCAAGACGCACCGGATGTCAAAAGGCGTCATTTCCCGGGGGAGGGGATTTGGCGCGGAGACTCCCTATTGACTTAAAGTGAACTTTAAGTTTTATAATGGCTCTGTTGCGAAGCGGCGCCTCCGGAGCCGCCGGATTTATGGACGGGAGTGATCGGGCATGGAAAGGTCAAAGGTGTACTTTACGGACTTTCGTACCCCCGCGTTTGGCGACAGTCTGCCGGTCAAGCTGAAAAAGCTGATCAAAAGGGCGGGCGTCGGCCGGATTGACATGGACGGGAAGTTTGTCGCCATCAAGATGCACTTTGGCGAGATGGGCAACATCAGCTACCTGCGGCCCAACTACGCCAGGGCCGTGGCGGACGTGGTCCGGGAGCTGGGCGGAAACCCCTTTCTGACCGACTGCAACACCCTCTATCCCGGCAGCCGGAAAAACGCGCTGGAACACCTGTACTGCGCCTGGGAGAACGGCTTTACGCCGTTGACGGTGGGCTGTCCGGTGCTGATTGGCGACGGCCTCAAGGGCACCGACGACATTGCGGTGCCGGTGCCGGGCGGGGAATACGTCAGAGAGGCCAAAATTGGCCGCGCGATCATGGACGCCGACGTATTCATCAGCCTGACGCATTTCAAGGGACATGAGATGACCGGCTTTGGCGGGGCGATCAAGAACATCGGCATGGGCTGCGGCTCCCGCGCGGGGAAGAAGGACCAGCACAACAACGGAAAGCCCGAGATCGATCCCGAAAAGTGCCGCGGGTGCCTGCGCTGCCGGCGCGAATGCGCCAACGACGCGCTGGAATTCAGCGAAAGGACGCGAAAAATGCGCGTCAATCCGGACAAGTGCGTGGGCTGCGGACGGTGTCTGGGCGCCTGCAATTTTGACGCCATCGGGTTCTCCGAAGACTCGGCGCTCTCCGAGCTCAATGCACGCATGGCGGAGTACGCCAAGGCGGTGGTGGCGGACCGGCCGAATTTCCACATCTCGCTGGTGGTGGACGTATCGCCCAACTGCGACTGCCACGGGGAAAACGACGCGCCCATTTTGCCCAACCTGGGCATGTTTGCGTCGTTTGATCCGCTGGCGCTGGATCAGGCCTGCGCGGACGCCTGCCTGAAGGCGGCGCCCATGCCGGGGAGCCAGCTCTCCGACAACCTCGCGCGCCCCGGTTTTCACGACCACCACGACCACTTTGTCAATGCCGCGCCGGACTCCGAGTGGCGCACGTGCCTCGCCCACGCGGAGAAAATCGGCCTGGGCACGCGGGCGTACGAACTGATCCCCATGAAGTGATCGGGGAGCCGTCCGCAGCATGTCCGCAGGCTTTTCCATGCCCGGTATCCGCCGGGCGAACGCGCCGCCCGCAATGCTACGGGCGGCGCGTTCCGCACCCCGGGCCTGCGCGCGGCCGTCTGGTTCTTTTATGGGACCAATTGAGGGGGATTGCGCAAAAAAAGACCCTCAAAGTGTAAAATAATTGTGGCGCCAAGGTTGACATTTGCCCATGGCGCCGGTATACTGGTCGCATAACCGGTTCCAAAATAAAACCAGTTGTTTTTACAATCGATTTGGGAGTGACGCTATGGATCCCAGAGAGCAGTCGCTGATCCTGACCCACTCGTTCGAGGACCGCGCGCGCCATTACGGCGCGGTAACGCCGCCGGTCTACCTGAACTCGCTCCACGTGTTTCCGACGGTGGAAGCGTACACCCACGCCGATCTGTCGGACGACGAATGCTTTGTGTACGGCCGTGCCGGCAACCCCACCACCCATCTTCTGGAGCGCAAGCTGGCGGCGCTGGAGGGCGGGGCGCGGGCGGCGGTGTTCTCTTCCGGCATGGCGGCGGCCACCAGCGCGATTCTGGGCACCTGCAAGGCGGGCGATCACATCGTCTGCATGCGCGACGCCTACCAGCCGGTGAAGCGGTTCATGGCGGCGGTGGGCGGCCCCCGGCTGAACATCGACATCTCCTTTGTGACCGGGTGCGACCTGGACGAGGTGGAGCGCGCCATCCAGCCCAATACGCGGCTGATGATTCTGGAAAGCCCCGCCACCTTCGTCTTTACCGTGGTGGATCTCCGGGCCATTGCCGACATCTGCCGCCGACGGGGCGTTCTGACCTACATCGACAACACCTACTGCACCCCACTCTACCAGAACCCGCTGGAGTTTGGCATTGACATCGTGATGCACACGCTTTCCAAGTACCTGGGCGGTCACAGTGACATGATCGGCGGCGCGCTGATCGCCCGGGACGGCGATTTGATGGACTACATCATCCGCAACATGCGGGAGTGGCTGGGCGGCGTGCTGGGGCCCATGGAGGGCTGGCTGGTGCTGCGCGGGCTGCGCTCGCTGGCGGCGCGGCTGGAGGCCCATCAGCAGGCGGCGATGAAGGTGGCCGCTTTTTTGGAGGCCCAGCCCAAAGTGCGCCGGGTGCTCTACACGGGACTGAAATCCCACCCGCAGCGGGATCTGATCGCGCGGCAGATGCGCGGCCATACGGGCCTGATGAGCCTTTGGCTCGACCGGCCGCCGGAGGATGCGGCGCGCTTTGCCAACGCGCTGAAGCTCTTTGGCAAGGGCTGCTCCTGGGGCGGGTTTGAAAGCCTGGTCCTCTGCCCGCTGTACGAAGCCCCGGAGGAGGAGCTGGCGTTTCTCGGCAACCCGGGGCGGGGGCTGATCCGGCTCCACTGCGGGCTCGAGGGCGCGGACAACCTGATCGCGGACCTGGACCGCGCGCTTGGCGAGATTTGATCGGCGGCTACGGCGCGCCGTTCAAAAGATAAGGAGGGAAGAGCATGAGGAAACTGCTGGGGACCATCCTGTGCCTCGCGCTTCTCGCGAGCCTGTTTGCGGGCTTTGCGGTGGCTGAGGAGGTTGAACTGCGCTTCATCGACGTTTCTCCGAGCCCTGTCCGTCAGGAATACTTCGAGACGACCTTCGCCAAGTTCAAGGAAGAGACGGGCATCTCCGTGATCTACGAATCCGTCCCCTGGGACGACGCGGCCAACAAGCTGACGGTGCTGGGCACCTCCGGTCAGCTTCCCGACGTGCTGACCACCTGGGCCGGCTGGCTGGGCCAGTTCACCGCGGCGAACTGGGTGATCCCCCTGGACAACTACGTGGCGGGCACCGAGGGCGAATACGCCGACACTGTGACCAAGCTGGTCTGGAAGGGCGAGAAAGAGCTCTACGGCAACTACTATACCGTGCCTGACGGCGTGATGGTCAAGGGCGTATACGTGCGCAAGGACTGGGCCGAGGAAGCCGGCCTGGAGCTCGATCCCGCCAAGGGCTGGACCTACAGCGAGTACTTTGACGCGGTATACAAGCTGACCGACGCCTCGAAGAACCACTATGGCACCTCCTTCCGCGGCGCCCGCGGCGCCTTCGATCCGCTGTTTGTGTACCTGGAGAGCATGACCGGCGGCAAGGCCTACGCCGACGACGGATCGGCGCTTTTCAACACCCCGGAGGCGGTCGAGGGCTACAAAAAATGGTGCGGCCTGTACCTGGATGGCTGCGCGCCCAAGGACGCCATCAACTGGGGCTTCATCGAGATGGTGGACAACTTCACCGGCGGCCTGACCGGCACCCTGATCAACGACTCCGAAGTCGCCGCCACCTGCATCGCCACCATGCAGGACGACCAGTGGATGGTCATGCCCATGCCCAAGAGCGACGTGGACGGCAAGATCTACAACACCGTCAACTCGCCTTATGCCTACTCCATTTCCGCCAATTCCAAGAACCCCGACGCGGCCTGGAAGCTGATCGAGTTCCTCACCCGTCCGGACAACAATATTGAGTACTGCAAGCTCACCGGCCTGATCCCGGTCAAGAAGGCCGTTGGCGACGACCCCTTCTACGGCCCGGAGGGCTACTACGCCGCCTTCGTGCAGCAGCTCAACGACCCCGCCATGGTGGTGCCCTGCGCCTTCGGCCCCTTCAGCTACACCGACATGCACCAGGGCATGATGCATGAGGAAATGCAGAAGTACCTCCTGGGCCAGCAGGACGCGGAGACCTCGCTGGGCAACGTGGCCAAGGAGCTGGAAGCACGCATGAAGCAGTATCTGACGGACAACCCGGGCTCCGCCGTGGAGCAGCCCAAGGCGCTCAGCGAAGGCTGACCGGCCGACAACGCGCGGGGGGAGCATGCCTTCTCCCGCGCGCTTCAAGGAGGCAACCATGATCCATCTGGCGCTGTATCTTCTGCTGGTCGCGGCGCTCTGCGCAGGGGGGTTCGTGCTCCTTCGCAGGTTTGAACGGAAGAATCCCTTCGCCTACCGGCGCGCCCGCAGCGCGGCCGAGCCGTATCTGTTCATCCTGCCTGTGCTGCTGCCGCTCCTTCTTCTGTTCGGATACCCATTGATCAACAGCTTTGTCATGGCTTTCCAGAATTACAAGTTGACCGCGCCCAACGCCATCCACTTTAACGGCCTTGAGAATTTCAGAAAGCTCTTTGCCGATTCCGACATGGGCCTGATCATGAAAAACTCGCTGATCTACGTGGTGGCCAGCGTCGCCGGGCAGTTTCTTCTGGGTATGACGCTGGCGCTGGCGCTCCGGAAGAAATTCCGCGGCCGGGGCCTTTACCAGGCCGCCGTCTTCCTGCCGTGGGCATTTTCGGCGTTTGTCATCGGCCTCATCTACCGCTGGTCCTTCAACGGCGAGTACGGCGTGGTGAACGATCTCATGCAAAAATTGGGCTGGATGGGCGAGAAGATCGCGTGGCTTGGCACGCCGGGGCTTTCGCTGCTGGTGGTGATCCTGGCGATGATCTGGATGGGCGTGCCGTTTTTTGCGATCATGAACCTGGCGGCGCTGCAGTCCATCCCGGCGGACGTGTACGAGGCCGCCGACATGGACGGCTGCGGCGCAATCCGGCGCTTTTTTTCGATCACGCTGCCCTACATCAAGCCCACCGTCATCGTGACGATCCTTTTGCGGACCATCTGGATATTCAACTCCTTCGACCTGATTGTGGTCATCACCGGCGGAGGCCCGGCCAACTACTCCCAGACGCTGCCCTCGTACATGTACACGCGCGCGTTTTCGGGGTATGACTTCGGGCTTGCCTCCGCGCTGGGGGTGCTGTTGATGGTCATACTGGCGGTGTACGCAGTCTTGTTCCTCCGGGTGACCAAGTATAACAGGGCGGGTGATTTCTAATGCACAGACGGCTGAAAAGGGCGGCGCTGACCTCGGGGCGCGTAATCCTGCTGGCGCTTTTCCTGCTGGCGGTGGTGCTGCCCATCTACTGGATGGCGGTCACATCCTTCAAGCCCCATGCGGAGATCATCAACGCGCAGCACCTGACCTACTTTCCGCAGACATTCACGGCCGAGAACTACAACCAGCTGTTCTCGATGTACGATTATGCGCAGATGCTGAAAAATTCGATGATCGTGTCGCTGTCCACCGCGGTGTGCATCACGCTTTTGTCCATTCTGGGCGGCTACGCGATGGCGCGTTATTCGTTCAGGGGCAAGAGCGCGATGCTGCTGTTCTTCCTGATCACGCAGATGATCCCGGGCATTCTGGTCATCATCCCGCTGTACCTGATCTACGCGAGGCTTCAGCTGGTCAACACCCGGTTCAGCCTCTTTCTCTACTACCTGATCGTCAACCTGCCCTTCTGCGCGATCACCATGCGCAGCTTCTTTGAGCGCATTCCCTACACGCTGGAGGAGGCCGCCTATGTGGACGGCTGCACCCGGGGACAGGGCCTCCGGCGCATTGTGCTGCCGGTGATGTTTCCGGGCATCGTGGCGGTGTTTGTGTTTGCCTTCATCGGCGCGTGGAACGAGCTGATCGCCGGCACGATCTTCATCAGCACCTCCGACATGTGGACCATTCCGGTGGGCCTGAAGTCGCTGATCGGGAAGTACGACGTCAAGTGGGGCGTTCTGATGGCGGGCGGCGTACTGGCGCTTCTGCCCACGGCGGTGATGTTTGCGGTCATGCAGCGCTTCGTGGTCGAGGGGCTGACGGCGGGCGCGGTGAAGGAGTGAGGCCTGTGAGACGATCCGCGCAGCGCATGGGGCCCGTGTCCCGGGATCTTCTGCACGTCCGCGTGGCGGGGGCGATCTGCCAGTACATCTACGCGGAGAATCTGCGCATCGGCGACAGGCTGCCCTCCGAGCGCACGCTGGCCGAGCGGCTCAACGCGGGGCGCAACACCGTGCGCGAGGCGCTGGGCGTGCTGCGCGCGGAAGGCGTGATCGAGGTTGAACCCGGAAAGGGCGCCTTTGTCAGAAAGGCGCTTGCTGAGCCGTCGCTGCAGATGGAGCTGCTCCGGGTGGACTACCGGGATCTGCTCGAGATCAAGATGTGGCTGGAGTCTTTGGCGATCCGGCGCGCGGCCGAGTGCGCCACCGGCGAGCAGCTGGACAGGCTGATCCATCTGGGCGAGCGCCTGTGCCGTTTGGCGGAGGCGGGCGAGTTTTCCGTGGCGCTGGACCGCGAGTTCCACACCCAGCTTCTGGACTGTGGCGGCAGCAGCACCCTTTCCCAGCTGGTGCTGTCGCTGGTGGACGCGCTGAACGACTATTCCGGCGTCTTTGACGGGGCGGTGCCCCTGTGGATCAAGACCGTGCCCTACCACCTGGAACTGGCCCGGGCGCTCCGGGAAAAGAAGCTGAGCTTTGCGCTGGCCGCCCACGAGTACATCCGCATGTACGATCTCAGCGTGCTGGACGCACCGGCGGAAAAGCCGTAGGAGGAAGACAGATGGACGATTGCAAGCGCTGGTGGCGGGATGCGAAGTTTGGCCTCTTCATCCATTGGGGGCTGTACGCCCTTTTGGCGGGGGCGTATGACGGCGTCCGGACGGACAACATCGCCGAGTGGATCATGCACGATCTGAAGATTCCGGTTTCCGAATACGAGAAGCTGGCCGCGCGCTTTGATCCCGCCGAATTTGACGCCGACGCCATCGCGCGCCTGGCGAGGGACGCGGGCATGAAGTACGTGGTGCTCACCGCGAAGCACCATGACGGCTTTGCGATGTTCCGTTCCGCCGCCGACCGCTTTAATGCGGCGGACGCAACCCCCTGGGGCCGCGACCCGGCGCGGGCGCTGCGCGAAGCCTGCGACCGCTACGGTCTGACGCTTTGCTTTTACTATTCCCAGGCGCAGGACTGGCACCACCCCGACGGCATCGAGGAGAACGTGCCGGATGACGGCAAGCATTTCCGCAGGTACCTGGACGAGAAGTGCATTCCGCAGATTCGCGAGCTGCTGACAAACTATGGCGATATCGGCCTCATCTGGTTTGACACGCCCATGAGCATGACGCCGGACGAGTCCCGCGAGCTGCGCGATCTGGTGAAGTCGCTTCAGCCGGGGTGCCTCATCTCGGGGCGCATCGGCAACGGCCTGGGCGACTACATGACCACCGGCGACAACTTCATCCCGCTGCTGCCCTATCCGGGGGATTTTGAGGTGCCCGCCACCATCAACGACACCTGGGGCTTCAACCGCTTTGATCGGCGCTGGAAGCGCCCGGAAAAGCTGATCCGCAACCTCGTCAAGGTGGTCAGCCGCGGCGGCAACTTTCTTCTGAACATCGGCCCGGACGATATGGGGCGCGTGCCGGAGGAGAGCGTCAAGGTGCTGCGTACCGTCGGCGGCTTCCTGCAAAAGTGCGGAGAGAGCATCTACGGCACCCGGCCGGTGCCGGTCTACCCCTACGACATCGATTGGGGCTATTTCACCGCCCGCCCCGGCAAGCTCTACATCCACGTGTTCGAGGACATGCCGGACGTGTACCTCATCAACATGGGCAACAAGCCCCGGCGCGCCTACCTCCTGGCGGACGGGCGGCCGCTTATGCTGCGCGAGCGCGTCACCTGCGAGGGCGACCACTCCTGGCGCATCCTCTGGCCCGGCGAAAAACCCCGGGACATTGATACCGTCATCTGCGTGGAAATCGAGGAGGACGAGGTCTTCTTCGAGCCCATCAAGGGGTGAGGGACATGGACGAGCGGGCGCGCGGCGCGATCGGCCGCCTGAGGCATCCGGCGCGGGAAGCGCGGGTCAACACCCGCTGGTGGTGGTACGGCGGCGCGGTGGAAAAGCGCGAGGTCCGGCGGCAGCTTGAGGCCATGCGGGATGCGGGCATCGGCGGCGTCGAGATTCAGTTTCTCTACCCGCTGGACTTTGACGATCCCGCCGCCGGGCAGGTCCACGCGGACTTCTTCTCGCCGGCGTTTTTTGACGTCCTCGATTTCACGCTGTCCTGTGCGAAGGAAATGGACATCGACGTAGACCTGACGCTGGGCTCCGGCTGGCCCTTTGGCGGCTCCTTCGTGGAGGACACCATGGCGCCGGATATCCTGGTGCCGCTGAGCCACGATGCAACCGGCCCCTGCGATTTTTCCTTTGACTACACGGGCGTGCTGCCGGGGGAGATCGAACGGGTTGTGCTCTGTCGCGCGGAGGGCGGCGTGATGGACGCCGAAAGCGCCCGGGACATCACCGACCGGGTGACGTCCACCTACATCGAAACCTGGCGCTGGGGCAGCAGGCTGGACGTGGCCGTGCCCGAAGGGCCCCACCGCATCTTCGTATTCGTGGTGCAAAAATACAAGCAGAACGTGGGCAAGCCCGCCCCCAACATGCAGGGACTGGCCATCGACCACTGCCGGAGGGACGTGGCGGACTTCTACTTCCACACCCTGGGCGACACGCTGATTGAACGCCTGGGGCGAGGGCGGGTCCGATCGTTCTTCTGCGATTCCATTGAACTGGGCGGCTGCAACTGGACAAAGCCCATGCTGGAGGAATTTCAGCGTCGCCGCGGCTACGATCTCTCGCCCTACCTGCCCGCGCTGTGGGGAGAAATGGGGCCGGTCACGAAACCCGTGCGCTACGATTATTTCCGGACATTCTCCGAGCTGACGCTGGAGGGTTTTTTTGAGAACTTTGCCGCCTGGTGCGCGAAGTGGGGCGTCACCGCGCGCACCCAGGCCCACGGCACCTGGGCCGACATCCTCCGGGCCTATGCCAGCGCGGACATCCCGGAGGGGGAAACCTTCGGCCTCCACGACCGGTACCGGGTCAACACCGTGCACCGGCGCCTGGCGGTGTCGGCCGGGCTCTGCTACGGAAAGCCCGTGGTTTCCAACGAGAGCTTTACGTGGCTCAGGACGCTCCGCTTTCTGGTGACTCCGGAGATGGTAAAGCGCGCCTTTGACGCCATTGTGACGGACGGCATCCAGATGATCGTCGGCCACGGCTTTTCCTATTCGCCGGAGCGCGCGGGGCGGCCGGGGTGGAATTTTTACGCCTCGTCGATGCTCAGCCCCAACAACACCTGGTGGCGTTTTTTTCCGGAACTGTCCGCCTACATGCGCCGCGTCACGTCGCTGATGCGGGGCGGCACGGCGGTCAGCAGCGCGATGGTGTACATCCCCGCGGCGGACATCTGGTCGGACTCGCCGCTGGCGGAGCTGCACATGGCGCTGCGGGTGGAGGACTACGTGGGTAAAGAGACCGCCGACCGCCTCCAGCGCGCGGGATATTGGTTTACCTACGTCAACGATGAGGCGCTGACGCGGCTGGGCACGGTGGAGGAGGGCGCGTTCCGGATTGGCGAGAACCGCTACGGGGCGCTGATCCTCATCCGCTGCACCCGCCTTCCGGTTGAAACGGCCCGGGCAATCCGGCGGATGAGCGAGGCGGGCGTTCGTGTCGTTTCCTGCGGACCGCTGCCCGGCGAGGGCTGTGGGCTTAGGGACATGGAGGAAAAGCGGCGCGCCGTCCGGGAGGCGATGGCGGGGGTTTCCGCGACGGTCGCGCCCGATCGGGGCGAAGGACTGATTGCGGCAATGCGGCGCGCGCTGCCGCCCGATCTGGTGGTCGAGGGCGAAGACGCGGAGGACGTGGGCTTTATCCAGCGCCGCGTGGACGGTCAGGCGGTCTATTTCGTCGCCAACATGGGTGCGAAGGCCCGGCGCGCATGGCTGAATCTGCCCCGTTGCGACGGCGTCCGGCTCTACGATCCGATGGAAATGCAAGACGCCGCGCCCCTTTCCCTGGCGCATTGCGACGGGCGGACGCGCCTTGAGGTGGCGCTGGCGCCCAATCAGTCGCTGGTGCTGGTTGCGGGGGAGGCGGGGCTGCCGCCCCGTCCCGCCGAGGGCTTTCGCGCCGTGCTGCGGGTGACGGGATGGACGGTATCCGTCGAGGGCGAGCCCGTTGCGAAGGGGCTGACCGACCCGGTTTCCTGGGAGCGGTTTGAAAAGACGCGTTATTTCAGCGGCGAAGGGCGCTATGAGGCGGCTTTTACGCTGCGCGAGGGCGGCGAATACTGGGTGGAACTGGAGCGCCTTGACTGCTGCTGCGACGTGCTGCTGGACGGCCGGCGCGTCTTTTCGCTTTGGAAGGCGCCGCATCGCGCGCCGCTGGGGCATGTAAGCGCCGGCGCGCACAGATTGACCCTCGTCGCCGTCAACACCTGGATCAACCATGCCATTGATCCCGGCCGGCGGGAGGCCGAATACCCGGACCCGGTGGATGCGCGCTGGCCGTATTTCACGAACATCATCGGCGATATCCGCAGGCGCAGGCTGTATTTTTCCCGCGAGCGCGAGGCCGTCGGCCGACCTCAGCCTGCCGGGGTGTCGGGCAGGGTGACGCTCGTCATCCGCGAGGGCGTGCAGCGGGACGGAACCGGGCGCCGAAGAATGGCCGTAAAGGGCACTTGAGATTACAAATGCAAGGGTTGACTGGCAGGAATTCCCATTAAACGCATCAATTTCAACCCCAAAAAACGTCAACATGCCCATGTACGAAACCAGATTTTCCTTGCTATAATCGCATTTAGGAGGGCATGATTATGTCCCGACTTAGCGTATGGTTTCGTAAACAGATGGAGGATATCCGTTCCAGCGGCCCCCCCGGAGGGAGGCCCGCGGCGGAGTTGACCCCTGAGGCAAGCTTTCGGAAAAGAGGCTTGCCAAAGCGGTTTTTGGCGTTGGTGCTGGCGGCGGGGCTGCTGACCACCGTGCTGCTGTCGGATCTGCCCCGGGTGCTTTGGCGGACGGACGGCTATGCTGAGAGCCCGGAGGAGGCCGGCCGGAATCTGGATAGAATCTATTCGATTCTCGAAGGCTCGCTGGACAACCCGGTCACCTACGACGATTACGCGCAGCTGGCCTCCATCAGCATTGGCAAGGGCGAATATGAAAAGGCCATGGAAGCGCTGGACAAGTGTCTGGAGCTTGCGGAGGAAGGGGATACCGTTTCCCTCGCCGATGTGTGGACCAAAAAGGGTTCGCTCTATGCCCTGGAGGACAAGTATGCCCAGGCGCTGGAAAGCCTGGACAGGGCGCTGGATTTGAACCCCGACGCGCAGCAGGCGCTGCTGCTCCGCGCGCAGATCTACATTGAACAGGAAAAGTACGCGCCGGCCATTGCCGATCTCGAAGCCTACACGCAGCTGATGCCCGACGATATCTCGCCGATTTCCACGCTGGCGCAACTCTATGAGGCCACCGGAAAGTACGAAAAGGCCCGGGAGCGCTATGAGCGGCTCCATGCGCTGGACCCGTCTGACGCCGCGCAGGTGCTGAACGGCCTGCGGTGCGCGTTTCTGCTCAAGGATTATCAGGGCGCGCTGGCAGGCCTTGACGAGTACCTGGGCAGTGCGGCCCGCGCGGAGGCGGCGGAACAGACTGCGGACGGAATTTCCGCCGCGCCTTACGCCGAAGAAGAACCGACCGAAGTCGGCGATTCAACGCCCGCACCCAAAGCGGCGGTTCCCCCGCAGGCATCCTACGCCCACTACCTTCGGGCGCTGTGCCACATGCAACTGGGCGGCTTTGACCTGGCGGAAGCGGACCTGACGGACGCGCTCTCGCAGGGCTATGATGAGGCGATGTGCTACGAGCAGTTGACGGCCTGCGATTACGCGCTGGAGAAGCACGAGCTGGTGCTGGAATACGGCGAAAAGCTGATCGCTCTGGACAGGGGCGCGGCGGCTCCCGACGTTTTGTACCAGCGAATGGGTGCCTCCGCGATGACGCTGGGGCAGACGGAAAAGGCGTTGGAATACCTGACGCAGTCCATCTCCCTGAACGGCGAGCTGGCCGGTTCCCATTACTATCGGGGCCTTTGCAATCTGACGCTTGAAAAACACCAGGATGCGATTGACGACTTTACCGCATCCATTGAACAGAACTTCCTGGCGCAGTTCTGCTACTATAACCGCGGCGTGTGCTATGTGCGGCTTCTGGATTACGACAGCGCGCTGTCCGACATGGAAAAGACCCTTACGTCCGGGGACGACGAGGACCTCAAGGAAGCCGCAAAGAAGATCCTGTGGCAGCTTGCCCAGTATTACGAAAGCGCCAGGCAGCAGGCGTCGGGCGCCGTTGTCAATCCGGCCCCCCAAACCACCCTTCTGCCCGACGCCGGAGTATCCGGCTGAAACAACGCATTTTTTGATAAAAGACCGCCTTCCGCTGGCGGAACCGGCTTGATTTGGAGGAGAGTATTATGCGCCTTCACGGCTTATCCGGACGCAGGGCAAGGAGAAAGCGCCTGTGGAAGAAGAACCTTGTTCTGATTTCCTTGGTGTTTGCGCTGATCCTCAGCACGATGGCGGTCATCGCGGAGACGAGCGCCGTGGCATCTGCATCCTCCTTGGAGGCGTTCGAGGCTCCGCCATCTTTGGATGGTGGGGCCTCGCCTGCGCTTTTGGCGGATTCCGGGGCCCTCGTGACGCTTGATTCCGGATCCGGCGCGTCCGAACCGACCGCCGCGCCGGAGGCCGAACAGGAGCCCGAGCCGGCCGCCGCGCCGGAGGCGGAACAGGAGCCCGAACCGCCCGCCGCGCCGGAGGCTGAACAGCAGCCCGAACCGACCGCCGCGTCGGAGGCCGAACAGGAACCCGAACCGACCGCCGCGCCGGAGGCTGAACAGCAGCCCGAACCGACCGCCGCGCCGGAGGCCGAACAGGAGCCCAAACCGACCGCCGCGCCGGAGGCTGAACAGCAGCCCGAGCCGACCGCCACGCCGGAGGCTGAACAGCAGCCCGAACCGACCGCCGCCCCGGGCATTGAGGCCCAGGCGTACGTCGCCATTCCGGAAGCCGGTCAGAGCAGCGAACCGCAGGGGATGGTGCTGGCGGCGGAGCCTCTCGGCGCCATTGCGGCCAAGGGCGGCGTTGACACGGCCGGGGCGAAGGACACGGTGGAAGCCTACGCCATCCCGGCGGGCAGCGCCTACATTCGCGAGGCGGCCGGCCTGCTGACCTACAAAAACGACGCCACCGCCAACGCCATCCAGAACGCGCTTCAGGATGCGCTGACCACGGCGCGGGATGCCGTCAACAAGACCGCGACCATCGTCGTCACCGACGGCACCTACAACGGCGGCGTCAACCTGGACGCCTCCGCGGGTTCGTCGCTGTCCGAACTGCTGCTGTCGATTTTCGGCAGCGCGGACGCGGCCAAGGGCGTCAAGCTGCAGATTGTCGCGGAGGACGCGCTGAACGAAGCCGGAGAAACCACCGCCAATTCCGCGGGCGGCGCGCAGGTGGACGGCTCCGTCACCATCAGCGGCCTGGACGTGGTGCTGGCGGGTCTGTACTTCTCCACCCGGGCGATGGTTTCCGTCAGCGACGCGGACAGCTTCTCCTACTACGGCACCCGGCTGTCGGACGATGTGGACATCTCGGTTTCGCGCGTCAAGAAAATCATCAAGGTAGACCTGGGCGAGGGCGACGACAAAGCCTCCGTGCGGATCAAGCAGGCGCCCACCGTGTCCGCCAGTATGACCGTCACCCCCGAGATGGGACAGGACGCCACGGCCATTTTTGAGGCGCTGACCTCGTTCAAGGCCTCCGAAATCAGTCAGCTGGGCGCCAGCCTGGCCGACGCGGTGCGGTCCTTCCTGGCCACGCTCAATGGTTCCATTTCCGGCATGGTCGTATCCGACAGCCTGACCGTCGACATCGACGGCGGCGCTGGCGAGGATGAGATCGCCGTCAAGCACATCAATTCCACCGACCTGACCATGGCAAGCGGCGACGCCGGCTCCACCTACGGTTTTGCCATCGACCTTTCCAAGGTCGATACCTCCATCCGCGGCGGCGCGGGCAGCGACGTTCTCGGCGCCACCGGCGGCATGGAACTGACCTACGGCCGCAAGGTGGTTTCCGCGCTGATGGAGTACGTGGCCGAGGAATTCGACATCGCGGGCAGCAACCTCCGGTTCTTTGGCGGCGACGGCGACGACGTGATCACCGTGGATACCACCGCCGCCTTCCCCTCCTTTCGCGGCGTGACCGTGGACGTGGCCGGCGGTGCCGGGTTTGACCGGCTGCACCTGACCGGTAAGCTGAACGACAGGATTGACGCGGCCAGCCGCATCACCGGAAACACCTCCGAACTGACCATCGAGGCGCTGGCGGAAATCACCTTCCTGGGGGATTTGATTGACGGCATTCGCATTCCCTTCACCAAGCGGATGGTGGTAAACAGCACCGGCGTGGACGCGTTCACCGACGCGCTCAAAAACAAGAATACCGTCGCCCTCTCCGCCCTGGCGCCGGGTGCCGCGGCCCAGTCCTTTACCGACTATGTGCTGGACGCCTCCGGCCCGGTGGACTACACCGCAAACCTCGCCATTCCCGGCGGCGGGCTGATGCTGGCAAACATCGTGGCCGACGGCGGCGAAAGCCTGACGGTGACGAGGCTCGTCGCGCCGGACTTCAACCTCCTGCTCTCCGGCGGTGAGATCACCGTCGGCGGCGAAGTCAGGGGCAAGAACATCCTGATCAATTCCGTCGTGACCGATATCGCCGAAGCTGCGATTGAGCAGACCATCATCGAGGACGACCTGAACGAGGAAAACACCGTCGACATCGAAGTGGGCTTTTACAAGGCGAACGGCGCCGCGAAGATCACCGTCGCCCCGTCCGCAAACCTCGTGGCCACCCAGGCCATCGACATGCTCGCCAGCCTGACGCTGGACAAGCCCTACCTGCCCACCGGCGACATCTTCAACCCCTTTACCCTCAAACTGGGCGAGGTCAATATTGACATTCGGGGCGCGCTGGCCGCGGGCGGTTCCATCCGCGCAGACGCGCTGTATTCTTCCACCGTGTCGGCCACCAACGGCCTGCTCAAAGTGGTCATCCCCTTCGGCGTGGCGGCGATCACCGGCGACACCCAGATCACCGTCGGCGGCGGCGCGCGCCTGAACGCGGGCGCGGGCGTACTGCTTCGCGCGGCTTCCGATACTTCCGCGGAGGCCGAGGCCACCATGGGCGCGCTCAAGTTCACGCTGGCGCTGGCGGTCGTTCAGGCGGAAACCCACGTGAAGGTGGGGGACACCGCCGCCATCGCCGCGGGCGGGGCCGTGAAGCTCTCGGCCATGAACGCCGTGCGCGCCGAGGCCGCCGCGCTGGGCAAGAAGCCCAGCATGCTGGCCCTCAAGCCTGCCTCGGGCGGGTATATCGCGGGGAGCTTCGTGTTTCAGGACACCAGCGCCACCATCGCGGACCACGCATCGGTTTCCTCCGGCGCGGCGCTCTCGGTCCGGTCCGAATCGAGGCTGAATACCGCCACCACCACCGTCTCGATTCCGGCCAGCCAGTCCGACGGAAGCGGCGGGGAATCGTTCCTGCCCACGGACCAGATCCGGCTGATGAGCATCGTGCCCTTCGTGGAGACGAAGCTGTTAAAGGTAGAAAAGGCCCCGAACCAGACGGCCTTTGGCAAGCTTCTGTCGGGTGTTACCGGCAGCAACTCGCTGGGCAACAAGTTTACCGACGCCACCAAGACGGCTTCCTCCTCGGGCACGCCGTCCAGCACAAAGCAGGTGGTAGGCGCGCTGGCGCTGGCCTACGCGGGCAATACCAACAGCGCCCTGATCGATACCACCGGCAGTGTGACGGCCGCGGGCGCGCTTGACGTGACCGCGCTGGCCGCCACCGTCAACCAGGTGCGCGCCGACGGCTCGCTGTACAAAACGCCCATGGCGCAGGCCGAGGACGCCAAGAACTCGGTGGGCGCGGGCGTGGCCATCGCCGTCACAAACCACGACAACAGCGCCAGGATCATCGCCGGTTCGATTGCCGCGCGCGGCCTTTCCGTGTCCGCCGTTACCGGCCGGATCGTCTCCTCCTCCATCGCAAAGGCCGGCCACATCCCCAAGACCTCCAGCTTTGGCCTGGGCGGCGCGGTCAGCGTGCACGTCGTCATCGGCCGCAACGAGGCGCTGGTGGGCAGCGGCGCCGCCTACAACCTGACGGGCGGCGCGGTGAACGTCGTCTCCACCGGAAACGGCGCCTTTACCACCGTGGGCGACGCATCGGGAAAGCGCGTCACCCCCAGCCTGAGCTTCGGCGGCATTACCATTCCGCTCAAGCCCACCACCGGCAGCGAAAAGGACAGCGTGGGCATCGGCGCGGGCATCGCGGTCAGCGTGACCGGCGCGGACTTTATCGCCAAGGTGGAGGACGGCGTGCGCTTTGGCACTGCCGTTCTGGACGGCGTAAATGTCAAAGCCTCCTTCTCCGGCACCGAGACAATCCACGCCGCCGCGGGCGCGGCGGGCGGCACGTCCATCGTGCCGGTGCTGGCGCTGGCCGTTTCCGGCGTGTATTCCCAGGCCTACCTGGGGACGCAGTCCGGCGCGCTTTCCGCCACGGGCGATGTCGCGATCTCCGCGGCAAACAGCATGAAGCGCAGCGTCGCCGCCGACGCGGCCGCCGCGGGCAGCGGCGTGGGCGTGGGCGCGTCCTTCGGCATCGCCGTCATCAACGACAGCGCGGAGGCCACGCTGAAGCGCAGCGTCACCGCCGCCAATGTCCTCGTGGACGCCAAGTCCGTCAGCCGCCTGACGATGACCATCAAGGCCAGCGCGGTGGGCGCCACGCCGCCCACCAGCACCTCTACCGGGGATGCCGCGTCCGGCAAGACCCAGGAAGACTATGACAAGATGAAGGACGACGGCTGGCCGCTGGATGACAACGGCGACGACATGCGTTCGCTGTTTAATGAAGGCGAAGCCGATCAGATGGCGGACAAGAACACCCAGGCCGCAGCGGACCTCGCCGCCGGCGCCAACACCAACAACGTCAACGCCGGTTCGGTGAACCAGCTCTCCCAGGACCGGCCCAGGGCCGAGACCAACGAGGGCAGCATTCAGGTGGCCGCCTCGCTGGCGCTGAACATCCTGTCCAACAAATCCCTGGCCACCGTGGGCGGCGGCATCGCCGTCACCGCGACGGACAAGGTGCGCGTGCGCGCCGTCAACGATACGGACGCCACCATCTCCGCCAACGCCAGCGCGACCAAATCCACCACCGGCGTGGGCGTGGCGGTGGCCATCAACTACGTGCGCTACCAGAACAAGGCGAAGATCGGCGCGTCCACCCTCCGCGCAAAGTCGCTCCTCGTGGAAGCGGACATCGTGGAGGCGGACAATAAAAAGACCGTTGAGGAGATCCTGACCAAGCTGCTCACCTACTTCGCCACCACCGAGGGCACGGAATTCCTGATGGATGCGCTGCTGGCGGTGGAGGGGCAGGCCAGCCTGGATGCGCTGCTCGCCGCCAACGGCCTCTACGGCGCGGATTACGCGGCGCTGACCGCGACTGAGAAGGAATCCCTCCGGAAGCTCATCATCCAGCAGTTGACCGAACAGCTGACGAGCGGTCAGCGGGGTGATGCCGCGGGGGCGCTGCTCTCCGGGCTGATCGAGTCCACCGTCAAGGACTTCTTCGATACGCTGACCGACCCCGACTTTATCCTGAATATGGTGCTGGGCGCGCCCGACGCCTCCATCGGCAACCTGTTCAGCCAACTGGCGCTCAAGGGCAAGGTGGCGGCGGCCGCCATCCAGGAGGCCATCGTGCTGTCGCTGGCCCAGAAGTTCGGCAATCCCGGCGAGTTGGACGGCATCGGTTGCCTGATCTCCACCTCCGCCATCTCCGGCGTCGGCGCGGCCAACGTGGGCGTGGCGGGCTCGGCCGCCATCGCGGTGGTGGACGGGGAGACCGAAGCCCTGATCGAATCCAGAACCGGGTATGTGGACGGCGACATTGCGGTGACCGAGGACGCGGCGATCCGCGCGCGCGCCGCGCAGAAGGTGTATACCACCGCCACCGCCTCCGCCGACAAAAACGGCAAGCCCGTCAAAAACAAGGACGACAGTTCCGGTACCTCCGTGGGCGTGGGCGCGTCGGCGGCGATCTCCATCGTCGACGTGGATGCCATCGCCTCGCTGGGCAGCTATCGCAGGCTTTCGGCCGGGACCCTCGCCATCCTCTCCGAGGCGCGAAACGACATTGACTCCGTCACCATCGCGGGCGCCGACCCCATCGCCCGCAGGGAAGCGGTAAAGGTCACCCCCCCGGGCATCGGCCAGGAGGTCTCCCAGCCCGCCGCCAACAACACCACCACCAAGGACATTTCGGTGGACGCCGCGGTGGCGCTGGCGGTCATCACCAACAACGTGCTGGCCCAGGTGCTGGAGCACGCGTCCGTCACCACCACCGGGCACGACACCGTCAAGACCGGCGTGGTCGACGGCGCGGGCGTGGAGGAAATGGTCAATTTCCTGCTCAGCGCCTATCAGCGAGGGCAGACGAAGGCTTCCGCCTCCGGCTTTGCGGTGGCGGGGGACAAGGCCGCCGTGGGCGCCGCGATCGCGGTGAACATCGCCATGTCCGACGTGCGCGCCACCTTTGCGGGCGTCGGCCTCGTTGCCGGCAGCGCGAAGATCACGGCGCTGACCTCCAACGAGGACGAGGCGAACGCACTGGCCACCGTGGTGGGCGCGAGTCTGGATCGCTACTTTGACCGGCTGCGCACGGCGCTCAGGCTGGGCAGCGTCGGTTCCGGCGGCGGCAGCGGCAAGATGAACGCTACCATCGTCAACAAGATCAACGGCTTCCTGCCCAAGGCGAAGGAACTGACGGCCAACGTGCCCTTCTCGGCCAAGCTGTTTGACCTTCTGGGCGTCAAGACGCCCGCGGCGCCGTCTTCTTCCACCGCGAGCGGCGCCGCCACGGGCAACGCCGGCGGGAACGCCAACAGCCAGTCGCTGGACGACAGCGCCAAGAAGGAGCAGAGCATCAACCTGGCGGCGGCGCTGGGCGTCAACGTCACCAACCACTGCGCCACCGCGGAGATGACCGGCAGCCTGACGGCGAAGAACGCCGAGATCAGCGCCGCGGACAGGAGCAACTTCCGCACCACCGGCAGCGGTGCCACCGTCACGCTGCCCTCCCAGCAAAACGCCAACAACATCGCGCTGGGCATTGCGGTGACCGTCAACAGGAACAAGGCCCATTCGACCGTCGGCGGCAGCCTCACCGCCACCGGCAGCGGTTCAAATAACGGCGCCGTCCGCGTGACCAGCGCCGCCACCCAGAACATGGACGGCGCCTACCGCGGCCTTCTGGGCGCACAGGCCGTGGCCTGCGCCATCGCGGGCAGCGGCGGCAAGGTGGGCCTGGCCGGCGCGGTGGCCGTGATGGTGGCCGGCGCCGAGTCCATCGCGCGGATTGCGGAGGGTGCGCTGGTTCGCGGCGGCGCGATCAGCATTCTGGCCACCGACCAGTCCAAGCTGGCGGTGCGCGCCGGCAGCGTGAGCGCCACGGGCGCCTCCGCGGGCGTGGGCGCCTCCTTTGCCCTCATCTATGCGGAAAGCCTCACCCGCGCCACGATCGGCAAAAACGCTCAGGTGTACGGCGGCAGCCTGAAGCTGAGCGCGGAAAAGCTGCGGGTGGATTCCACCGATTATCAGTTCCCGCTGGGCATCTCCACGCTGTTCACCGTGGACGCTTCGGCAGACCGTTCCGGCATCGTCAACCTCAAGACCTCCGGCGGCTACGCGCTGGAGCTCAACCTGGGCATGGACGATGTCATGAAGACGCTGGACATGCTGAACTTCCTGGCTTCGGTCAACTACTACGTGGAGGCCATTGCCGGGTCTGTGGTCGGCAGCTCCGACGCCAAGCTCGCGCTCGCGGGCTCGGTGGCGATGCTGTTTACAAACAACGAAACCGCGGCCGAGGTGGGCGACGGCGCGGTCATCGTGCTGACGGACGGCAGCCTTGACGTGGATGCCTCCAGCGACACCGTCGCGCGGTTGATTGGCGGCGCGGTGGCGGCCACCACCGGCAAGTCCGGCGTAGGCGTCAACATCGCGGCGCTGGCGGACGAGGACATGGTGCGCGCTTCCATCGGCGCGGGCGCGAAACTTGGCGCCAGCGGCGACGTGACCGTGGACGCCGCGGCCGCTTCCGACACCTGGGCCGTCACGGTGGCGGCGGGCGTATCCACCGGCTCGGGGCCGTCCATCGGCGGCAGCATCAACATGATCGTATCCGGCAACACCGTGTGGGCCGGCGCACTGGGCGCGGACGGCGACACCGCGGGCGGCGAAGAAATCACGGCTGGCGGCGATGTCCGCATTTCCGCCGACAATGTGGCGAAGATGACGCTGATCTCGGCCTCTTTGGGCGCGGGCAGCGGCGTGGCTGCCGGCGGCACGGCCGCGGTGATCGTGACGAACAACGATACGCGGGCCGCGTTGGGCGCGGGCGCGAAGCTGACCGCAGGCAGGAGCGCCGCGATCTCCGCCCGGAGCGCGGAGACCATGCTGAACATTCTGGCCTCCCTCTCCGGCAGCACCGGCAAGGTGGCGGCGGCAGGCACGCTGGGCGTCATGGTATCCCAGTCGCTGACACAGGCCTCCGTTGGGGCGCAGGCGCAGGTGACCGCGGCGGACGGTGGCGTGCAGGTGACCGCCGACGGCGCCGTGACCCAGGTGGTGGTGATGGCGGCGGCCTCCGGTAGCACCGGCGGCGCGGCGGTGGGCGGCACGGTCAACGTGGGCGTGTTTGACCACCAGGTGAATGCGCTGGTGGGCCAGGGCGCGAAGCTGCAGGCGCAGAAGCTGGCGCAGGGCAACAACGTGATCGTCCGCGCCTCGGCCGACAATTCCACGATTCTCATCACCTTTGCGGGCGCGGCCAGTTCCTCCAGCGCCGCCATCGCCGGCGCGATTCCGGTGGTGGTGGTCTCCGACAAGGTGCAGGTGGACGTCGGCAGCTACGTGATCATCGAGGCGGGGGATTCCATCGCGATCATCTCCCGCGCCGAGAGCGGGCTTTACAACATCGCCGGCTCCGTGGCCGTTTCGGCGGGCCAGGCGGGCGCGGGCGCGACCATTGCGACGCTGGTGATCGGCAACAGCGTGAATACCAGGATCGGCAACCGCGCGAAGATGATCGCCCACGCGGTGATGGAGGATGCGGCGCTCCCGGCGGGCGTGCAGCTGCCCAACCGCGACGCGCGCAGAAGGGGCGTTCTGGTCAGCGCCACCGCGAATTCCACCCTGGCGATGATCTCCGGCAGCGGCGCGGCCTCGACGGGCAACGCGGCGGTGGCCGGCGTCGTGCATACCCTCGTGCTCAAAAACAGCGTTAAGGCGGTGGTGGGCGACCACGTGGTCATGGTGGCCGGGCGCGAATCCAGTACGCCGGGCTCAACCAAGACGGGAGACGGGGAGGTGATCGTCGAATCCGACGACGACTCACACATATACAACATCGCCGGCGCG
Source organism: Eubacteriales bacterium (assembly GCA_029974035.1). The sequence goes on from JARKQG010000042.1 coordinate 90,830, forward strand.
GTTTCGGCGTCGTCCGGAGCCGGCGTAGGCGCGTCCGTCGTCGTAATGGTCTACGACAAGCGGATGGAAGCCTCCGTTGGCGACGGCGGGACGATCATCGCCACCGGCGACGTGACCGTCCAGTCGACCTCCAAGGATACCGTGATCCTGCTGGCCCTCAGCTTTGCGGGGGGCGGCAACGCGGGCGTTGCGGTGGGTGCCAGCGCGCTGGTGTTTGAAAACGATCTCTTTGCCGCGCTGGGCGGGTCGGTGTTCTCTGACGGCGATGTGCTGGTTAACGCCGACAGCGAAACCACCATGGTCAATACCGCCGCGGCGGTTGCGGTGAGCGGCACGGCGGCAGTCACGCCCGTGGCGATCGTCACCTATTTTGAAGGCGCGACCAACGCCCTCTTCCGCGTCGGGGCGGACATTCTGGCCGCTGGCGGCGTTTCGCTGCGCGCCAAATCCAAGGAATTCATCACGTCCGACGCCGCGGGCGTCAGCGCCTCCGGCACAGCCAGCGTATCCGGCACGGTGGATGTGGTGCTCTCCAAGCAAAAGACCACCGCCGTCACCGGGAGCGGTGTGGTGATTGACGCGGCCGCGCTGAATGTGAACGCGGCGGACGACTACCAGTTGGTGGGCGTCGTGGCGACCATCGCGGGCAGCGGCACCGCCGGCGTGGCCATCACCGCGCTGGTCAGCGTGCTGCACAACACCGTGAGCGCCATTCTCGGCGGCAACAACCGCATTACGACCCGGAGCGGTGATGTATCCGTGAACGCCAGCGCCAAGCGCGACATCGGCGCCTATGCCGGCACCGTCGCGGCGGGCCAGGTGGGCGTCGGCGGCACGCTGATGGTCGTGGTCGCGGGCGGCAGGATGAAGCAGGACGCCGCGGATCAGCTGAGCGCCAGCTTCAAGCCCGGCGAGTTCATGGACGGCGCATTCTCATCCTCCCACGGTGCCGCTTCCGGGTATGAGAAGGACGATGTCGGCGCGATGCTCGAGGGCGACGGCGACCAGCAGTCCAAAACCAATGTGGGCAGCGGCGGCTCCTTTGACGGCACCGGCGGCTACAAGGACGATTCGGTTTCCGGCGATGTGAGCGTTGCACCCGGCAAGAATGCCGACAACAGCAAGGCCCAGGCCCCGGGCGCGGACACCAGCTTTGGCAGCAACGGCGATATCGACAGCGCCGCCGCCATCGGCTCCGCGAAGCCCACCTACGCTTCGCAGGACGCCACCAGCGCCATCATCGGCGCGGGCACGGTGGTCAATTCCGCCCGCGACATCCTGGTGACATCCGGCGACGATCTTGTGGCGGACCTGATTGCCGGCACCATCACCGGCGGCGTCTATGCCGCCGTGGGCGCGGGTGTCGCGGTGGCCGTGCTGTTCTCCAACGTCGAGGCGAAGGTGGAAGACGGCGCCACTCTCCACGCTGGGCGCGACATCAAAATTCTGGCGACCGCCGGGTCAACCACGGTGGAGGATACCGACACCCAGCGCACCGGCGCGCTGAAGGACAGCTTCTCCGCGGGCAGCAACAACCCGATGGATCTGACCAGGCGGACCATCCGCACCATTTCGATCACCGGTGGCGGCGCCCTGGTGGGCGTGTCGGTGTCGCTGGCATCGGTCAACGTGTTCTCCACGGTCATCGCCACCCTGAAAGGCGATGTTACGAAGTCCGCTTCCCTCACCGTGATGGCTTCCTGCGACTACCCCAACGTGCTGGCCGCGACGCTGACCGCGTCCGCGGGCGGCGCGGCGGTGGGCGCTTCGGTGGCGGCGGCGGTGTTTGGCGCGACGGTGGAATCCTCCGTCGCCGGCGACGCGAAGATCTCCGGCACGCAGGCGGTGAACGTGGCCTCCAGGCTCAATACCGGCGCGATTTCGGGCGCGGGCGCCTTCGCGGCGGGCGGCGTAGCCGGAAACGGCGCCGTCGCGCTGGTGGTCAACATCTCCCGGGTCGATACCTTCATCGGCCGGGGCGCAATGGTGAGCCGCAGCGATGCCCTTGCCCTCTCCGTCAATGCGGATGTGGACACCGCGGCCCGCGCCTATGTGCTCAGCGTCGCGGTATCCGGCAGCGTGTCCATCGGGCTCTCCGCCGCTGTTACCGTCATCAAACCCGAAGTGCTCACCTATATTGGGACCACGCCCGCCGGCCACACCGCCCATTCGGGCGCGGGCGCCGCCGGCGGCAGCGTGAACGCCTGGCGGGTCGAAGTCAAAAATGACGTCACCAGCCTGGCTCAATCGCTGATCGCGGCCTTCTCTGCGGGGGGCGTGGCGGTGAACGGCAACGTGCTTCTGACATTCAACTTTACCGATGCCGTGGCCGCCCTCAGCGGCGCGACGGTGACCGCCAATGCCGTCAGCATCAATGCCTACATGGATTCCACCGCCCGTTCGGTGGTGCTGGCCGGCACGGCCGGATCCGCGGCCATCGGCGTGACGGTGAGCTACGTCCATCTGCGCTCCAGCAACATCGCCAGGATTGACGGCGGCATGCTGGAAGCGGACGCCATTGGCCTGTATGCCGGGAAGCTGGGCAGGGCAAATACGGCCACAGCCGAGGCCACCGCCGTGGCGGGCAGCATCGGCGCTGTCGCCGTGGGGCTCAATACCGCCATCGCGGACAATCACGCGCAGAACATTGCGGAGATTCTGAACGGGAACATTGCGGCCGACACCATACTGGAGGTGTACGCCGTCGGCACCGCCACCGCCACGGCCCGGGTGCTTGGCTTCTCGGCGGGCGTCGTCAATGTGGCGGGTACGTATGTGCTGGCGCTGCTTCGAAGCGAGCAGCAGGCGCGCATCCTGGGCGGCAGCGTTACCGCAGGTGAACTGTTCGTCAAATCCTACCTGAACAACGCCGCCGGCGACAGCACGCTGGCCCAGATCGTGACCGGCAGCGGCGGGCTGCTCAGCGCGACGGTCAACATGGCGCTGGCCTATGGCCGCGCGTCCTCCGTGGCGGTGGTCGCCCCGGCATTCATGACCATCGGCGGCAGCGCGGCCATCGGCAGCTACGGCTACCAGCAGGTGCGGACGGAGATCCTCAACCTGTTGGACGCTTCCGCTTACGGCACCGCGGTGATGGTGGGCTTTGCCTACGCTCAGGGCGAATTCAACGCGCGCCTTGCCGTGACGGACGGCCCGGCCGCCGTTGACATCAACGCGGCCAGCATCACCGTGGAGAGCATCTACACCGCCGCCGCCGTCGGCCGCGTGACGCCTTCCGCGGGCGGCGTGAGCCTTTCTGTGGCGAGCGCCAAGGCCAATGCCGCCGTGGCGCTGGTGAGCGTGAGCGCCACCGCGGCCATTGACGGAACCGGCGCGCTGAGCGCGGGCCAGGTGGCGGTTCTGGCCCAGGGTGTCGCCAGTTCCCTGGCGGAAGTGCTGACGCCGAAGTATCAAGTCGGCGTGGCGACCGTCGCCGTCAACGCGATCCTCTCCAAGCTCTCCGCGCGCCAGAAGGCCTACATCCTGGGCGTTAGCATCATCAATGCCTCCAGCGTCACCGTGCGCTCCGAGCTCAACAGGGGCAAGACCACCGGCGCTTCCGCCAAGCTTCACGCCACCGGCGCGGGCGTCAGCGTGGGCCTTCTGGACGTGCGCGCCAACATCGCGGTGGCACTTTCGGATTCCGAGAGCATTGCCTTCGTGGTGGGCGTTCCGATCAGCGGCGGCGCGCTGCTCATCCAGTCCGATGCGTCTTCCATTGCCGAGGCAAAGATTGATACGGCTTCCTTCGGCGCGGCGGCTGTCAGCCTTGGGCTCAACGCGCTGTACGCCTACGCAAACGGGGACTTCCGCGCCTACGCGGTGACGGCGGGCGCGGCGATGAACCCGGCGTCGCTGGCCGTTCAGGTGAACCATACGGCCACGTCCGAAGCCGATACCACCCAGTCACCCGTGAGCGCGGCCTTCTCCGCAGTCAGCGCCAAGACCAACCTGGCCGTGGCGGTGACGGGCCTCGTCGCCGAGGCCGCCATTCTGGGCGACGCCCTCCGCCTGGTGGCGGACGGCATCCTGGATCAGGCGACCCTCTCCGCCTATGGGCTGAATGGGGTGGGCGGATCGGTCAGCGCCGCCACGGTGGACGTTCTGGTTGCGGGCATCGCGGCGGCCACCACGACGGTGGCGCAGGCGGCGATGGAACTGAATTACGCCAGCGTGGGCGTCAACGTGCTGATTTCCAGGCTGACGGCCGTTCAGAACGCCGTCATTTCCGGCGCGACGATCTCCGGCGGCGCGGTCACCGTTCGCTCCACCTTGAACGCCGGCGGCACCGGCAGCGCGCGGGCCATGCTTTCCGGCAGCAAAGTCAACATCAGCCTGTACGATGGCAAGGCCAACACGGTGTACGCGCTGGCGGACGCGGCCAGCATCGCCTGCATTGACCAGAGCGCCATTGATCTGACCGGCGCGCTCCAGGTACTCTCCGAAGGCAGCAGCCTTGCGGGTGCGGGCGTGGTCCAAGGTTCGGGCCTCGGCCTTGTGGCGGTGGGTTTGACCATCGTGGAGGCCGACGCCAGCGGCGACTTCCGGGCCGATATTCAGACGGCCGCGGACAAACCGGTCAAGGCGGCGTCCATCCGGGTCGGCGCGAATTACACTGCCCTGGCACAGGCCGCGACCACCCAGGCGGCGGGCGGCGTATCCGGCAGTCTGGTATCCGGCGATACCAACATGGCCACGGCAAAGGTCACGAACCGGGCCAGAGCGGCGGTCACCGGGGGTGGCGGCGTTTGGGTTACGGGTGATATGATCGTCAGCGCCATCGGAACCGCCGTCGCGCTGGCCGTGGTGGAAGAACCCACCGCTTCGCTGAGCGGAATCTCGGTGGTGGCGAATGTGCTGAGCGCGGTCCTCGCTTCCGAGCAGAAGGCGTATATTGCCGGCGGGCAGATCAAGGCCGGCAGGGTGAATGTGGTTTCCGAATACAACAAGGGAGCCCCGTCCAGCGCCAGCGGCGGCGCCACCGCGGCGCTGCGCGGCACGGGTTCCGGCGTGTCCCTCCATTTTGTCAATGTCGGCGTCAACACCGCCGCCGCCGCCGTGCGCGCCGTCAGCGCCGCCTACATTTCCGGCGCGGACATCCTTGCCGGCACGGGCGCCGTGACCATCACATCCGACGCCACCAGCCTGGCTTCGGCGCTCGTGGAGCAGAGCAGCTCGGCGGGCTACGCGGCCTTTGGCGTCACCACAGTGAACGCCGCCGCGGACGGTACCTTCCTGGCCTACCTTGCGGCAAACGGCGCCAGCGTGAACGCCGCGTCGCTCACCATTGCAAATCATTACAGGGCCAGGGCGGACGCCGCGACGGCCCAGTCCTCCGGGAGCGTCGAGCATTCGGTGCTCTCCGGAAGGACAAACGCCGCCACGGCGAAGGTGGGGACCTGGGCCGAGGCCCAGGTGTACGGCGCGGAGCAGTCCGGCGTGATTGACGGCAGCCTCACCATCGCCGGCGCGCTGACCGTGACAGTCACCGGCATCGCGGCGGCGCGGGCCGAGGTCGCGCAGCCGACGGTTTCGCTGGCCGGCATTTCAATCACCGCCAACATCCTCGACGCATCGCTGAAGTCCTACCAGCGCGCGCGCATCTCCGGCGTGGGGCTCAGGGCGGGCAGCGTGGCGGTTGCTTCCAATTGCAACCAGGGCGCCGAAAACAGCGCCGATGGCGGCGCCACCGCGGTGCTGCGCGGCACCGGCATCGGCGGAGCGGGCGCGTTCAAGCTTACGCTGGTGGGCGCGGAGGTCAATACCGCCATTGCCCTGGCCGATGCGACCAGCATCGCCGCCCTGGAGTACGCCAGCGTGCTCGCGGGCACCGGCGCCCTGTCGATCCGCTCCAACGGCACCAGCCTGGCCTGGGCGGGCGTGGAGCAGGCCTCCGGGGTGGGCCTCGCCACCTTTGGCGTCACCATCGTAAAGGCCGACGCCAACGGCAGCTACGCCGCCTGCCTGGATGCCTCCGGCGCCGATGTGAACGCCGCCTCGCTGACCATTGAAAACAGTTACACCGCGAAGGCCAACGCGGAAACGACCCAGTCCACGGGCGGCGGCGTAAACGCTTCGGCCGTTTCCGGGAAGACGAACGTGGCGAGCGCGTCGGTGGGCATCCTCGCCGTCGCGGAACTGCGGGGCGTGCCGGGCGCGTCGGCCCACGCGGTTTCCATCGTCGGCGCGGTCAACGTGAAGGCGGCCGGCGTCGCGCAGGCGGTGGCGCTGGTGCAGGCGCCGTTCATAGCCCTCGGCGGCATCAGCGTCGCGGCCAACGTGGTCGGCGCCAGCCTGGCGGGAACCCAGCGGGCGCGCATCCTCGATGTCCGACTCTCGGCGGGCTCCGTGACGGTGCTGTCCGAATTCAATAAGGGCAGGACGGACGGCGCGACGGCGACGCTTACGGGCCCCGGCGCCAGCGTGACGCTGGTGGAAGTCAACATCAACTCGGCGACGGCCACGGCCGGCAATTCGGTGGCCGCGGGCGTTAAGGGCGCGGACATCAACTGCGGCGCGCTGACTGTCATGGTGGACGCCACTTCCAATGCCGTCGCCAGCACGATGAGCGGCTCGTCCGTGGGCTTTGCGGGCCTCGGCGTGACGGTGATTACCGCGCTGGCCAACGGAGTTTTCGATGCCTTTATCGAGGACTCCGCCGTGGGCGCGGGCGCCGGCGCGGTGAATGTCCAGGTGGCGCACACCTCCCGGGCGGATGCGAAGGCCGCGCAGCCCAGCGGCGGTACGATCAGCCTTTCGGGCATCAGCATCGAGGGCAACAAGGCGACGGCCACGGTCGGCACAAAGGCCGACGCGCGCGTCACCGGCGGTTCCATCACCACCACCGGCGCGCTCACCGTCCAGATTATCGGCACCGCCACGGCGCATGCGCAGATCCAGGGCGAGAGGCTTTCCATTTCGGTCGGCAGCATCGCCGTCAACCTGGTGCGGGCCGACGTCGCGGCGCGGCTCGGCGCCAGGATTGACCAGGCTACGATCAAGGCGGGCACAGTTTCGGTGACGGTGAGCCTGAACAAGAAGGACAAGACCACGGGCGCCGTGGCGAGGGTTGGCAGCGCAGGCTCCGGAGGGGGCAGCCTCTCGCTGTTTGGCGGAAGCGCCAGCAGGGGCGACGCGCTGATTACCGCCATCGTCGCCGCGGCGGTGGCCGGCACGGCCATGGACGCCGCACAGCTCAACGTCTACGCCGACGTCAACGCCTACGCCAATGCGGATATCCTTTCGCCGAGCGGGTCGCTCAGCCTGTACAACGCCTCCGTGGTGGAGACCGCGGCCGACGCGGCCGGCAGCTACAGCGCCACCGTGGATACCACGGGGCAGGGGGGCGGTCAGGCGCTCAGCGTCGGCGGCCTCGACATCAAGGTCACCTACTACGCCACGAGCACCGCGGCCACGGGCCCCGCGGGCGGGGTGAGCGCGAGTGTCGTCAATTCGAGCATGAACAAGGCGACCGCGCAGACGAGGCTGAGCGCCGCGGCGGGGCTTTTGGGCAGCGGCCGCCTGGAGGTGTCCGGCAACGCCAATGTCCAGGTGATCGGCCGCGCGAAGGCCGTCACGGAGGGCAGAACCTACAATCTGGGCATTTCCGGCGTCAAGATCGCCGTCAACTGGACGAGCGCCACCCTCAACGTTACCCAGAGCGCCAATGTAAAGAACACCGGCACCATGACCATTGGCGGCACGCTGAAGATCAATTCGCAATTTGTCAGGGACGAAGGCTACGGCGGCGCGACGGCCACCACCGGCGGCGCGGGCGGCGGCAGCGTGTCGATCCTGGGCGCCACCACCAACGTGGCCAGGGCCATCGTCGCCGTGGAGATCTACGCCGGCATCACCAACGATGCGCTTGCCGTGCCCGGCCTCATCACGGCGGGTGCGGTGGACATCGACGCCTCGGCCAGTACCCTGTCCACAGCGGCGGCAAAGACGGGCTACGGGGTTTCGGTGGTTACGATCGGCAATCTGGACGCCGTCGCCATCAGCTACTCGACGGTGAAGGCATACATCCAGAACGCCCTCGTCGAAACCGCGAACAGCACATCTGTAAACGCCACGTCCCTCGCCCGCGCCAACGCCTCGAGTGAAGCGCCAGGCGGCATCGGCATTGCAAGCGGCACCAGCGCCAAGGCCAGGGCGTTTGTCGGCATGCCCGCCCCGGGCAACCTGTCGGATGACGACAGGTCGGGGCTGGACGGCCTGCTCGGGCAGAAGCCGCAGACCGTCAGCGCCTACGCGAGCGCGGCCTCCGTCACCGCGGGCGGGGATATCACGATCAGGGCCTACAACGAGGGGTATGCGGTATCCAACGTGACGAAGGGCACGACGGTCTCCGGCGGGTCCATTTCCAGATCCTCGATCCCGACGTTCTCGGAATACTACACCCATGCGCAGGTGCTTGGCGGCAGCGCGCTGGTCGCGGCGGGCAGCATCTCCATCACCGCCGAAGACCTTACCCAGGCGGACTCCGTGGCGAAAGGCCAGTCCATCGGCCTCATCGTAAACAGCGAAACCATGTGCGGCCGGAACTTCCAGGACGTCGTCACCCAGGTGGACATCGGCGCGTCCCTGCTCAAGGCGCGCGAGGCGCTGAACGTGCTGGCAACCTCCCGCGCGGTCATGGACGCGCAAACCGTCGCGGACGGCGGCGGCGCCTTTGACGGCAGCAGCCTGTATGTGCACAACACCCTCTACCGCAACACCCGGGTCAGCATTCTGGACGGCGCCCATCTCGAGGCGGATTACGGAAACCTCGTCATCCAGGCGACTTCCGGCACCCGGGACTCCATCACCACGCGAGCCACCCTTTCCTCCGGCGGCGTGGTTGCGCTGGCCAAGATCCGCGGCTACACGACGGTGTCGAGCGGTGCCACCGTCAGCGTTGCGAGCGGCGCGCAGATTGTCGATACCTTCAATACCGTGCGGATCATCGCCGACGCGTCCATGAACAAGCTGTCGACCGAACTGCGCGCGACCGCCGCGGGCTTGGGCGTCGCGCCCAACGTCCAGTCCAATACGAGCGTCACGATCAGGCCGCTGGTGGACATCGCGGGCTCCGCGGACAGGCGCGCGGGCATCACCGGGCGGTATGTGGAACTCCGCGGCATCACCAGCAAGCTCTACATCTACGATTACTGCTACGCCAGCGGCAAGGCGCTCGGCGCCAACGTCGTTGCGCATGTCCATCAGAATACGGATATTGATGTCGTGGTGAAGGTGTCCTTTGCCGTTATCAGGGCCTACGACGGCCTGACGATGATCACCTCCTCCGCGCCCACCGGCGACAGCCGCAACGTGTACGCCCACTCCTCGACCAGCCTGAAGGCGATCGGCGAGTCCAACTCCAACGTGAGCATGACCTACGACAACAGCACCCGGACGGAGGTCAACACCGGCGTGGACGTGTACAGCGCGGACGTGTACATTTCGGCCGTGTCGCCCAGCGCCAACGCGGGCTACGACCGCAGCAAGTCCGGCTTTATCGTCAAGTACCGCGGCGGCAGCCAGTCGCTGAAATCCTCGGCCGCAAGCTACATCAACTCCGGCGCGAGCTTCCACCTGGGCGACGCCGCGGCCGGCATCGTGATTGACATCTCCACCCGCAACGGCGTCACGCTGGTGCGCCAGGTGGGCCTCAAAAACGAGCGGCAAATCTGGACCATTACTTCCGACGGCGTTCAGTTTGCCAACATCTCCAACAACCTGCCCGGCCGGATGCGGGTGCTGATGTTTACCGGCAGTACGAGTCCCTTCTTCAAGGTGTACAACCAGGAGTGGATTCCCGGGCTGACGCTGGTCAACCGGACGGACCTTGACGTGTCGTTCAAGGGCCTGGCGCTACGCAATACCAGCTTTATCGCGCCCACGGTGTCACTCACCTACCTGTCGAGCAGCTTCAGGCACAGCGGCGCTCAGGCTTCTGCCAACGCCACGCCGGCTGTCATCCTGGAGAGCCGCGCCGGCGGCGGCATCCACCTGGGCGGCTTGATCGCCAACCCCACCGGCACCGTGCGCATCCTCTTTACCGGCGAAAACCCCGGCGCGCTGACCTCCATCGGCGCGATGAGCACATCCAGCGGGCTGACAAACGTCGCCCCGATCTGGGCGCACGCGCTGACGATCTCCGGCGCAAGCAGCGTCGGCACGGCGTCAAAACCGATCCTGGCCTTCCTGTTCGGCCTTGGCGACGAGGATCCGTCGGTCAGCGCCGTCGCCACGGGCGATATGCACATGGAACTGACGCCCGCAGAACTGAAGATGGTGGCCTCCATTCCCAACTCCCCCGACACCACCGCCCTTAAGTACAGGCTGCGCCTCGTCCAGGCGCTGACGGACGGCGTGAACGCCATCCGGCTCGGCGAGGGCCTGCGCATCTATCAGAAGGCCGGCACCTCGGTGGTGGCCATGCCGCAGCCCGGCACGCTTCTGTACCTGGTGGACGCGCTGGTGGGCCTGTCCGGCAACGTCGAACTGTCCAACCGCGACGCGCTGAACCACTACCTCGACAGCTACGATCCGGTGAGCGGCGTCTACAGCTACCAGCTGCCCAACGGCACCATGATCTACACCGACGAGGAGGGCAGCGTGCTGCGCATCGCCGAGGGCGGCGTGGACTTTATGGTGAGCGATTTCAACTTCACGCTGAACGAGAGCGGCGCCGTCACCCAGATCAGCCTCGCGCAGGGCGTGCGCTTTGACGTGGAAAGAGGTCTGTTGTCCATCGAGGCGGGCTTCAACTTCAAGGCGCTGCTGTCGGCGATCAAGGGCTCGTGGATCATGAACCATCTGGGCACGGGCACCGACCAGTTCACCTTCCTGTACGGCTATCAGCAGGGGAACGACGGGATCTATACGCCGCTGGAGTCGACGCTGACCCTGTGGCGCACGATCGGCAACCGCAGCTACTACTTCCTCACAAACGACACGATCACTCAGGACAAGATCTTTTCGGGGGACAGGGGCGTTTACATGCTCACCTACGACGCAACCGCCGACGTCCTTGCCGCCTACCACATTTCCTACGAAAATACGCTGGACGGCGTGGGAGACGAAGAAAATCTCATTCACTTCAAATGGGACGCTGACGATGACGATAATGCCAGGTTTGACATCACGTGGTTGAACGGATACGACAAGGATTCTCCCCCGCTGTATGGGTTGCCCGAATGGTGTGCCGAGTTGAACGGTGCGGAGTTGGTCAAGCGGGACAATCCGCAGACCTATGTTACGCATCTTCGGCTTCCGTTCTTTGAGCTGTCTCCCGACCTGTACCTGGTGTACAGAATCAGCGATGGCGTACTTTCTTATCTGTATGATGTTGAGGGGAACCCATCGTCCATGTGGAAGTCGGCCGCGCTGAGTTATTACTCCGTTGATTCCGCGGGCATTTATGTCATCGCGGCGGGCACGGAGCTGAAAAACGGCGTAAGGGTGAACGAGGACTATTTCTTCACCATTGATTCCGGGAAGTTCACCGAAGTGGTGCGTGCACCCTACCACTACGTCGACGGTGACGGGACAAACTGGTACGGCAGCGGTACGTACTATCTGGATTCCTATGCGCCTACCCTCACTTATGCGGCAGCCGCGTCCATCTCGCTGTCCATCGGCAAGGCAGAGGGGAAGGATTACTTCCAGATTGGGTTTGACGGCGACGAGGGGGGCAATGTCACCTTTGAAGGTCCGGTGGAGGACATCCCGATCAAGGGTACCGCGTTGCCGCAGAACCACGTCCGGAACGGCAGCGGCTACCGCATTACTGCCTCCATGTACATCCACGAGGATGGTTTTGCCGTGATGTTCGCCACGGAGCGCGTTACGGATGAGAACGCGGCCAATTACGGCGAATACATCATCCCGATGGTTTCGGGCTACGCCCGGTTTGCGGCCATGTACGACGGCGTCACCTATCGGTCGGACAAGCTGACCGCAGTCAACCTCCTCAACGCGGCCGGCGCCGCCGCCTTCGCGCCCATAATCACAATCCTCGGGGACGACGCAAGTACGGGCGCGATGCAGCAGGTGATGCTTGAGAGCCTGACGGGCGACGACGTCGGCAGCGTCGCCGTGGATGTGGAGGGCCGCTACTATCTGAAGACCGACGGCGGCTGGACGCTGATCGACGCCAGCAGGATTACCACCACCACACAGCACAGGACGGGGCTCATCATCAACGAGGAGCCGGAGGAAAAAGCGGACTGCGACGTGACCACCGTGACGATTGAGGGCATCCTGACCATTGAAACCACGGTGATTGCCGAAGGCACCGCGCGGGATGGCGAGATTGTGGACATCGTGTACACGCTGACGGGCAGGGACGGGACGATCGTCAGCATGCGCGGCCGCGTCGTGTTCCCCAACGGCGCCACCGGCGCGCAGACTTCCGTCAAGCTGGCCGCGACGGAGTATCTGCTGGGCAACATCTCCGGCAGCAACGTGACCCTCGAAATGTCCGATTCCCAGGGCTCTATCCTGGACGGCAGGGCGGACGAAACCGCGCCCAACGTCAGCGCAACGGGCAACTTTGCGCTGGTCAGCGCATCTTCCGGGTCCATCGGCGCTGCGGCCAGGCCTCTGGCCATCGTCGTGGACGGCTATGTGATGTTCCGCGACCTCAGTGCCCACCGGCGGCTTGCCACGGATGCCTTCCTCAGGGCCGTGGACGGCAACCTCGCCTTTGAACCCGGAACGCGCGTCGAGGGTGCGACACTGGAGGCCGAGGCGGCGAATGGAAGCATTCTGTTTACCGACTTTGCCGCGGTCGCTTCCGCAGGCAAAGCGGCCAAGGTAACGCTGCGCGCGAGGGATAACATTACCGGAAGCCAGCGGCTGGATGTCGTGGACAGCAACGTCACCCTGACGGCTGAAGGCGATATTACCGTGCCGGTGGTTACCGGTGCACAGGGCGCGTCCATTCAAATGGACGCGGACGGGAATGTCCGGATCGTCGCCGACGACGGACTCAGCGTGGATCTCAACGCCAGCGCGATGGCCGTCGTCGCCGGTGGGTCCATCACGCTGGGCAATCTGCGTCTGGGCAGGGCCGCGCAGGGCGCGTCCGCCGGTTCCACCCTCAACCTGACGGCAGTGGATTTCATCCGTGCGGGGGACGCCAATCTGGACGGGAGCAAGCTTATCGCCGCCACCAATGACGGTGGCATCACCATGGGCGCGCTGACGGGCACGTACGGCTCGGAGATCCGTCTGACGACGCATACGTACAGCGTCCTTGGCGCCGACATCCAGACCGACAGCGTGACGCTCGACGGCAGCCGGATCGTCTTTGATGCCTACAATGACATTTATATGGGCAATCTCTCCGCGGTCAACGCGTCCAACGCCCAGATCATCGCGTCGGGCAGCATAACGGCGGGCAGCGCATGGCTCAGCGCCAGTACGCTGAACGCGCTGGCGGAGAACGGCAGCATCACCATGGGCGCCGTCACGGCGCAGGAGCGCTCATTGGTGACGCTGGACGCGGACGGCAGCATCCTGACCGGGAACGTGGAACTGTCCGAGACAAGCCGGATAGAGGCCACCGCCCAGACCGGAACCATCACCCTTGGAACCCTGACTGCCCGGCAGGCATCCAGTGCCTCGCTGGAAGCGGAGGGCGATATCCGCGCGGGCGACGTGACGCTGGCGGGGAGCACGCTGGACGCGCTGTCCCACAGCGGCGGCATCGCAACGCAGAACATCTTTGCGGAGGGTCATTCCGTTCTCGACTTTGACGCGGGCCGTGACATTCGCTTCCCGAACATCACCGCCATGGACAGCGATATCCTCATGGACGCCGGAGGAGAGATTGCCTTCGTCCTGGCGGACTTTGTCCGCAGTTCCGTGGACATGACCACCCATGACGACCTGGATTCGTCCACCGCCGGAGACATCACCTTTGACATCGTCGAGGGGATTGACACCGAGCTTCGCATGATCGCGGACGGCGGCGGCATCTACACCCTCAACGACTGGAGTTATCTGTACCTGCGCGGCGGATATTTCGTCACCCTTTCCGCGAGGGACGATATCGGCACCCTGGCGCGGCGGCTGATCGTAGACATTCCCGCTGAGATGGGCCTTCGGGTGCTGGTGGTTGACAACTTCCACATCGACGCCCTGGATCTCGCCGGCGAGATCAAGTTCCTGCGCCGGCGGCCCGCCAAGGATGTGCGCGGCGGGCGCGATGAGCACGGCGTCAACCGTCTGGGCGACTGGCTCACGGGGGGCGGCATGCAGACGCTGTACCCGGCGCTGGCGGCGCAGGCACCGGATGCGCTGGCGGCCTGGCTCGCCGCGCGGAATGGCCGCGAGGTATGGTCCGCCCTCATCACCGACCAGGCCCTCAGCGCGCTGATCGCGCAGCGCGAGATTGCCAAGAGCGATCTCAAGGCGTTGCTGGTGGGCGGCGGCTTCAACACCAAGGCGTTCAACGCCGCGTATGCCGCAGGGCAGTACGATCTGCTGGCCGGGAAACTCCGGGATGCGCTGAATGTGGCGCCGCCCGCGGCGTCCGCCAAGGCCTCGGTCAGGTACGTGGACGACGCCCGCGCCCTGGACTGGCTGGCCGCCGCGATCGACGCGGGGCTTGTGGAAAACCTGGGTGAAGCGATCCACGGCAGCATGACCGCGGAAGACCTCATGGCGATTCTCGACGAGGCCTGGCGGAACGCGGACTATCAGGGCCGCATGGACACCGCGCCGGCAGACGGGCCTGCCCGCGCCTTTGTGATGACCATAGGCGAATCCTTTGGCGAGGGCCGCGTCTGGAACGCGGGGGACATTCTGATCCTGCAGCTTTCGGGCGATCTCACCGCCGCGGACATTCATTCCGACACCGGTGATGTGACGCTCGCAACGCCGGGCGGAAGCATCCTGGGTGCGGCTTCGGGCGTCGCCAACGTGCGCGGCCGCTACATCAACCTCTCCGCGGCCGGGTCCATCGGCGGCGCATCGCAGGCGCTCACCACCGAGCAGCAGATGAACCGCCCGGTGCTCGTCGGCAACATTGTGAACCCGCCGCTCGACGGGGCCGGGAACCCGGTGATAAATCCCGACGGCGGCTATGACTTCCTGCTGGTGGCTCGGCCGGTTCTGAACGTGGCGGGCCTGCCGGCGCTGGACGACAGGCTCAGGCCCATCCTCGAGTGGACGGTCTGCGTTCAGATCGGCTACGATTGGCTGCGGGTGGAATATCCGGGCGAGGCGACCCGACTGGACGCCGTATCCGGTGCGGACATCTTCATTCATGAGTTGACGGGCGACATGGGCGTGGGCAGTCTGACGGCGGCGGGCGACGTAGGCCTGAGCGCCGCGGGCAGCATTCTGGATGTGCGCGCCGCAGGCGAGGCCATGCTCAACATCGCGGCGGGCGGTGACGTCCGCCTGAGCGTCGCCTCCGGCACCATCGGCACCCGCGAAAACTACCTGGACATCGACGTGGACGGCGTCGTGACAGCGGATGCCTCCGGCGACATCAGCATTGCCCATGCGGCGGACATGATCCTCGTCGCGGACAGCAGAAACGGGCAGGTCAACGCCGACGCGGCGGGCGATCTGGATCTTTCCAACACCGCGGGCGACCTCGTAATCGGCCCGATCTATGCCGGGGCGGATATCACGATCACCGCGCAGGGCAGCATCCTGCCGGGCGACAGGCTGGGCCGCGACGCGCAGGTGAAGGGCCGCAGCATTGCGCTAAGCGCGCTGGGCGGCACCGCGGGCACCGCGGCCGCGCCGCTGGATGTGGACACTGACGCACCGGGCGGCGGCACGCTTTCGATCTTCGCGGCCTCCACCGTGTTTGTGCGGGAATTGACCGGAGATCTGCGGCTTGAAAGGCTTGTATCCGGCGGAGATGCGACGCTCATCATTCCCGACAACCTGATTGACGCCGCAAATCCGCTGTGGAACGACGCGGCGGCGATGTACCTTGCGTCCTTTGAGGCCTTTGACCGGTTCACGGCCCTGTCCACCATCGCTGAGGTGCTTCGCGGCTACGCCGACCGGCTGTGGGAGAAGCTGGATGCCGCCAGCGAAAAAGTGAACGCCCTGGGCAGCGCGCTGGCGGACCTGATGGCGAGGATTTCGGACCTCGAACGCCAGATTGCCGATATGGATGGAGATCCGTCCAGGGCCGCGCGCCTGAAAAAGCTGAAGGCAAAACAATCTGCGCTGGCAGCCCAGGCCGCGTCGCTGACCGGGCGGCTGAACGAGGCGCTGCAGCGGCAGGCGGCAGCCCAGGCCGCCTTTGACCAGGCGGACCGGCAGACCGACATCGCGGAGGGCGAAGCCGCCGCGCAGCACGGCGTCGTCACGGACAGCGTGGCGGAAATGGTGCGGCGCATCCGCGGCGCCATCGGCCGCGACACCGTGGAGGTTGCCGGAAACCTGCTGCTCCGCGCGGGCGGCAGCATCGGCGAGGCCGACCACGCGCTGTCCATGCTGGTGAGCGGCGCGGTGACGGTCGATCAGGGCGACAACCCGTCGGACGGTCTGTACATCGCCAGCGGCGGGCCCATCACGTTCTCGGGCATCAACGCCTACGGCAATGTGGGCATCATCGCGCTGGGGGACATCCGCTTTGCACCCGGACGGGGGCTGAGCGCGGAGGTCGCCTCCCTCCTGTCGCTGAACGGCGACGTGGGCAGCAAAAAGCGCCCGGTCCTCGTGAACGCGGGCGAGGTCTCCGCCGCCGGAAACAACGTGTACCTGCGCAGCGCCAGGAATCTGCGGGTGGATACCATCATCGCGGGCAATGAGGCGCGCATCCGGTCGGACGGCGGCGTTACCGGCGTCCTGCGCGATGCGGGCGACGACCGCACCCACTTCTCCGCCCCGATGCTGGATATCGAAGCGGGCGGCAACGTCGGTGCGGCCTCCAACCCGCTGCGGCTCAACGTGGACAGACTGAAGCTCCTTGCGGGCAATGTGACGCTGGCCAACATCTCCGGTGCGCTGGACATCGTCCGGCTGCGCGGCAACCGCGTGAGGATTGACGCGCTGGGCGGCGTGCTGGGCGGGCCGATTTATGCCGACAGGCTCACCATCCGCGCCGGCGGCTCCGTGGCGACAAAGGACGATCCGCTGATCCTATGGGTGCCCGGCGATGTGCGCATCACGTCGGTGTTTGGCCGGGTGTATTACATCAACCGTTACCGGCCCGCCGTTAAGGACGCGGTTCGGGTGCTCTATCTGATGCGCTTCCCGGTGACCGTTTTTGCGGACGGTCAGCCCCGGACCCTTGCGCTGTACATTGCGGCCACCCGCGGGGTGGACGGCTCCGTCACCATGCGCGGCGCTTGGCTGCTGGCGGAAGAGCGCGCTGCGGACTTTGCCGGGTTGATAAGGCAAATTGCCGCCCAGGGTGTGGCGAACCCGGCCTTCATCTTCGCGCAGCCGCTGCCCGGCCTTGCGCAGGCGCTCCGGAGTGCCTATCCGGGCGCTGTGGTTCAGGGCGGCGCGACGATGTGGATTCTCGGCGCGCTGATCGGCGCGGATGCGCCGGATATCGAGGCGCTGCTTGAGGATCTCCAGCAGATTCTGACGGCGGATCGCGAAGCGCAGGCCGTGCGCCTGATCGAGGCGTTTTCCGCGCGGTGGGGCGAGAAGTATCCCGAAATCGCGGCCATGCTGTCGGAGGGCTGGACCGACCGCGCCGAGTTCTTCCGGATGCGTGCGGCCGACAGAAGGGCCGCCTGCGACCTTGCGGGCTTTGCGCCCTTCCTGATGGCGCTGCAAGCGGCGCTGGGTGCGGACGGCGGCTTTGAGAATGAGAACGCGCTGACGGATGCGCTGGCGCCTGTGCTTATTCAGGGCATCCAGGCTTCCGCGCTGGAGAAGGCGGCGTAGCTTTTTCGGGGGCAATTGCGCGGGGCGCGGCCGGGCGAAAGCCCGCCGCGCCCCGCCGTGCCCGGTGGGTGAATATTTGCATAAGGCCCGTAGTACGATGCTGGAAGCGGGGAGGGATGCACGCTGGAATACCAGGATTGAGCGGCCGCGGTTGAGACTGCCCGGACTTGCGGCATATCTATGGCAACGCCGCATAAGGGCGGACGGCGCAGAATTTGGATTTATTAAAGCCGATCCGGGAAAAGCGCGGGTGGAATCCCGGAGAAGTCCTCGCCGCCCCTGCTGTCCAGCGGGTTTGGCAATCCTGCACGATGGAAAAACGCCCGCCCACTTGCGACGAAACGGGCGGAGAGGGGCGCGGAGGGTGCTGGAAAACAGGGAATTACGCCGTGCCGGATCGGTCGCCCTGCGCCTTTTGATACTGCGCGTACTGGCGCGAGAAGAACTCAATCTTGCAGGCCACCTTGTCCAGATGGCGGTGCATTTCGTCAATCTGCGCCTCGACCTGTTTTTTGTGTTCGAGCAGAAGCTCGCACCGGCGCTTCAGCGTTCCGTCCCCTTCGAGGCTCAGGTCCACAAACTCCCGAATCTGCTTGATGGACATGCCGGTGTTCTTCAGGCATGTGATCAGGCCGATCCATTCCAGATCTTCGCCGGTGTAGCGGCGTATTCCGCTCGGGGTACGCCGGACGCTGGGCAGGAGCCCTTCCTTTTCATAAAACCGAAGCACCGTCGGGCGGATATGCATCTTTTCCGATACCTGATGGATGGAGTACTCCATATTTACACCTCTTTTACACCGCCACGTATTGACTTGAAGTAAACTTTAAGCCTTATAATGACATTGTAACAGGCGCCCTGTGCGCCGTCAAGCCGCACGATCGCATCAATGAGGAGGAGGATCCATGAAATCTCTGACGGACGCCTATATTCTGAATAACGGGGTCAAGATTCCCTGTATTGGCTTTGGCACGTGGCAGACGCCGGATGGCGAAGTCGCGGTTTCCTCAGTCAAGGCGGCCATTGACGCGGGTTACCGCCATATCGACACCGCCGCCATCTATGGAAACGAGGAGGGCGTGGGCAAGGGCATTCGCCTGAGCGGCGTCAAGCGCGAAGAACTGTTCGTTACCACGAAACTGTGGAACACCGAGCACAGCTACGAGGCGGCGCTGAAGGCCTTTGATGTTTCGATGGACAAGCTGGGACTCGAATACTTGGATCTGTATCTCATCCACTGGCCCAACCCGCCCATGTTCCGGGATCGCTGGCAGGAAGCCAACGCCGAAACCTGGAAGGCGCTGGAGGCGCTCTACACCGCCGGGCGCGTGCGCGCCATCGGCGTCAGCAACTTCCGCAGGCATCACATCGATGCGCTTCTCAAGACCGCCAAGGTCGTGCCCGCGGTCAACCAGATCCGCCTCTGCCCTGGCGAAACCCAGGACGACACGGTGGCGGCCAGCCGCGAGCAAGGCATGATCCTCGAAGCCTACAGCCCGTTGGGCGTGGGCAGGATCTTCGAAGTGCCGGAGGTCAAGGCGCTGGCAGAGAAGTACGGAAAAACCGTCGCACAGGTGGTGATTCGCTGGAGCCTGGAGCGGGGCTACCTGCCGCTGCCCAAGTCCGTCACGCCGTCCCGCATCGCGGAGAACGCGGATGTGTTCGGCTTTGAGCTGGACGCCGAGGATGTGGCGCTTCTGGCCGGCATGGCCGGCGTCTGCGGGTTTTCCGCCGACCCGGACAAGACGGACTTCTAACCAGAGTCGCCCTGGAGCATTCAAAAGGTGCGCCCCGCCCATTTGGGCGGGGCGCATTTTCTGAATGGCGGCGCATCGGAAATACGGCGCGCGGTAGCCCCGGTCAGGGCTGGGACCGGTACAGGGCCATCTTTACCGCGTCGTCGATCTCCAGGTCGCGCTCTCCGGCCATGGATTCCAAGTGGTGGGTCAGTTCGTGGTGGAGCACCGACCGCAGCGCCGACCGCAGCCGCTCCGGCGTCAAATCGCCGTGAATGCGCAGGATTGATCCGTAGTAGATCACCACCGTGCGGCCCATGGCGCGGCTGGTTGAGTATTCGCCCAGGATGTACAGATCGCCCGCGCGGGCCTCGGGGCTGAGCTTGGCCTCGGGCAGAAGCAGCACGCCGCCGTTCAGCCGGGTGAAAATCGCCTCCGGAAGCTCGGAGATCAGTTCGTCCAGCATGTCCCGGGCCTGGGCAAGCGGAATCATCAGGCCCACCACATCTCGGCGGTGCCCTCGAAGATCATCACGTTCTTCAGCATTTCAATGGCCTTTTGCAGGCCCTCGCTCTGGGACATCAGGCTGTCCTCGTGTTCAATGGAAATGGCGCCGTCGTAGCCCACCATGCGCAGCGCGCTCATCATGTCCTTCCACACCTGATGGTTGTGACCGTACCCTACGGAGCGGAAGATCCAGGAGCGGTTGATCTCATCGGCGTAGTGCTTCGTATCCAGCACGCCGGTCACGGCGGTGTTGTACGGATCAATCTTGGTGTCCTTCGCGTGGAAGAAGTAGATTGCCCTGCCCAGCTTCCTGATGGCGGCCACCGGGTCGATGCCCTGCCAGAACAGATGGCTGGGGTCCAGGTTGGCGCCGATGATGTCGCCCACCGCTTCGCGGATGCGAAGCAGCGAATCCGGATTGTACACGCAGAAGCCCGGGTGCATTTCAAAGGCGATCTTCTTGACGCCGTGGGCCTTGACAAACTCGACTTCCTTCTTCCAGTAGGGGATAAGCACCTGCTCCCACTGATATTTCAGGATGTCGGAAAAATCGTCCGGCCAAGGGCAGGTGACCCAGTTGGGCGTCCTGTCCTCCGGAGAACCGCCCGGGCAGCCGGAAAAGGTGACGACGGTGTCCACGCCCAGCTTTTCCGCCAGCAGCACCGCGTCCTCAAAGTCCTCGTGGAACCGCTGCGCCACCGCCTTGTCCGGATGCACAGGGTTTCCGTGGGTGGACAGCGCCGCGATTTCCAGATCGTACTTTTTGAGGGTCTCGGTGAACTTGCGCAGCTTCTCGGCGTCGGCCAGCAGCTCGCGCGGATTGCAGTGCGCCTTGCCGGGAAAGCCGCCGCAGCCGATTTCCACCGCCTGAACGCCGGACTCCGCCAGATACCTCAGCGCATCGTCAAGGGGACGGTCCTGCAATACGACGGCAAACACACTCAGCTTCATGAGAGACCTCCTTGTCATCCTTAATACCTCGCAGATACTATTATATACGATTGGGCGGCCCTGTCAATCGCGTCAGGAAACGTTTCCGAAATTCGCCGCGCGGGGCCGTGCCAGCCCGGCTTGCACAATATGCCCGCGGGCGGTATAATGGTCTGGATCACTCGGCTTCGGAGGTTCGGATGGGTTTTTGGGTGCTGGCGGCGTTTCTGGGTTTGGGCGTGGTGGCGGCGGAGGGGCTGTTTTGCGACAGACCGCGCGCCACGCGGCTGTACCTTGGGCTGACGATGGGGCTCATCATGATGATGTGGCTGCCGTCTCTGTGGGCGTTTGCGTTCCAATTCACCAAAGCCGCCCAGTGGTGGGCGCTGGGGAGCGCGGGGGTGATCTCCGCCGCGCTGTACTTGTCCTCGAGGCCCTGGCGCGCGGGGCGGCCCCGCCAGACCGGCATGCCCTCCGGGCTGATGCTGCTGATTGTCCCGCTGTTTTTCTTTTCTTTCTACCTTCAATACACCCATATCCTCAGGCCGGTCGATGGTGCGATGAACGTGGGTCAATCCACCTATGGCGATCTCAGCCTGCACCTGGGCATTGCCACGGGGCTTCGGAACGCGGCCTATCCGCCGGAATACACGCTGCTCCCCGGCACCATGCTGGGGTACCCGTTTTTATCGGACGCGATGGTGACGACGATGTTGCTCTTCGGCGCTCCGCTCCGCTGGGCGTTCATCGTGACGGGCACGCTGATGATGGGGCTGGTGTACTGGGGATTTCTGCTGCTCTCGTGGGAGCTGACGGGGAGCCGCCGGGCGACGGCGATCGCGTTTTTTCTGATGTTTCTTAACGGCGGACTGGGCTTTTTCTACACCTTTGACGGCGCCTTCCGGACCGGGTGGTCGGGGCTTAAAAACGCGCTTTTCGGTTTTTATCAGACGCCCACCAACATGCCGGATCTCAACCTGCGCTGGGTCAACGTGATCGCGGACCTGATGATCCCCCAGCGCACGCTGCTGGCGGGATGGACGGTGGTGATCCCCGCGCTGATGCTGCTGGCGCAAGCGGTCAACCGTCGTGTGGTGACCACGCTGAAGGGAGAGGACGGGCCGATTTCCATCACGACCCGGCAGGACGGAACCATCCGGGACTATGCAGTTCTGGGCGTCTGGGCCGGGCTGATGCCCATGATTCACACCCATTCCTTTCTGGCGCTGGGGCTTGTCAGCCTGGGTGAGATGGGGTATCTCATGGCAAAGACCGGGCAGAAGGCCGCGGTGTTCAGGCGGTTTGCCCTCTACGGCGCGCTGGCGCTGGCGCTGGCGCTGCCGCAGCTGATCACCTGGACGTTCCCGCAGACGACGGGCGGCGGATCGCTGAAGCTCCACTTCAACTGGGTCAACAACGATGGCGGGCTGATTGACGGCTGGCTGTGGTTCTGGGTCAAGAACGTCGGGCCGGTGTTTCTTTTGTTCCTGCCGGCGGCGCTGTCGGGCGGGCGGCGGGTCCGGGCGCTGTCCGTCGGCGCGCTGGCGGTCTTTGTCGCGGCGGAGATGGTCCTCTTTCAGCCCAACCCCTACGACAACAACAAGCTGTTTTACGTGGCCTTTATCCTGATGCTGCCGGTGGCGGCGGCCTATGTGGAGAAAATTTGGGACCGGCTCTCCGGCGTCCGGGGCCGCGCGCTGCTTCTGGGGGCGTTTATGGTCGTTTCCACGCTGTCGGGCGTGGTGACCCTCGCGCGGGAGGCGATTTCGGACTACGAGCTCTTCGGCGCGGACCAGGTTGAAGCCGCCGGCGCCATCGAGGCGGGCGCACCGGAAGACGCGGTGTTTTTGACCGGCGGGCAGCACAACAACCCCGTGGCGGCGCTGGCGGGCCAGAGACTGGTCTGCGGCACAGGCACGTATCTCTACTTCCACGGCGTGGACTATAGCCGTCAGCAGCAGGCCGCGCGATCCATGTACGAAGCGCCCGCGGCGTCCGCCGCGCTCTTTGCGCGGTACGGCGTGGATTATATCTACGTCTCCGGCTACGAGCGTTCGGACTACGCCGTCGACGAGGATTATTTCCGCGCCCACTATCCGGTGTGGTTTGAAAATGGCGGGGTGACGGTCTACGCCGTGTCCGCCCGGGCGCGCGGGGCCGGCTAATTTTGCCCGCTCCCGGGCAACTTTCGCCCGGCTCCCTTCGTCCTATTACCGAAAGAAATGGAAAAACAGGGAACGCTCACGCAACCAAGCGGGGAGGATTCGATATGCGCACGACCAAATGGATCAAATGGGCGGCGGTCGGGCTTTTGGCGGCCCTTCTGGCCGGCTGCTCGTCGACGCCCGACAGCGTGGAAGACCCGCTGTCCTTTGACGTCGATGCGCAGCTGCCCTTTGTGACCGCCGCGCCGGAGGCGGTGGCCGAAACGCCGACGCCCCAGCCCACCGCACCCTGGGATACCTCCGCGCCCACGCAGGACTGGCAGAACGACCATTCCGCAGACCTGGGCGATCCCTCGACGGACAATGTCAACGACACCACCGTGGTCTATCAGCAGCTCTCCACCGGGGACAGCGGATCGGATGTCGAAAAGCTTCAGCAGCGGCTCAAGGAGCTGAAATACTATACCGGCGCGGTGGACGGCCGCTACGGCTCGTCCATGACCACCGCGGTCAAGCGGTTCCAGTCCGCGCTGGGTCTGGATACCACCGGCATCGCCACCGCGAACCTGCAGCGGATGATCTACTCCTCCGCCGCGCCCACCTACACCGGCAATTCCTTTACCGACACCGACAACACCATCTCCTTCGGCGACACCGACGATCAGGACTACGGAGCGACGCCCACGAAGAAGCCCTCGTCGTCGAGTTCTTCCGGCTCGTCGTCCGGTTCATCTTCTTCCGGATCGTCTTCCAGCAGTTCCGGTTACGTTTCCCTCAGCTACGGCGACACCGGCACCAGGGTTCGCAACCTTCAGTCCAGCCTGAAGACGCTGGGCTACTACAACGGCGCCGTGGACGGCGTGTACGGCTCGGGTACTGTGGCCGCGGTGAAGCGGTTTGAAAAAGCCTACGGCAAGACGCAGACGGGCATCGCCACGGCGGCGCTGCAGACCAAGCTCTTCTCCGGCGATGCCAAGCGGTACGCGGAGCCCACGCCCGCGCCGGCGCAGGGGACCTCCTACGAGACGCTGTCGCCCGGCGACACGGGCACCCGCGTCAAGCAGCTTCAGCAGCGGCTGAAGGAGCTGGGCTACTTCACCGCCAACGTCGGCGGCAACTACCTTACCGAGACCACCAAGGCCGTCAAGTCCTTCCAGGATGCGCTGGGTCTGGAAACCACGGGCGTGGCCACCGCTTCGCTGCAGCGCAAGCTCTTTGCCTCCAGCGCCCCGGCCAATACCCGGAATACCGCCAGCTATGTGAAGCTTCAAAAGAACGATACCGGCGCCTGGGTGACCGCGCTGCAGAACCGGCTGAAGGAACTGGGCTACCTGAGAAGCTCCGTCGACGGCGTGTACGGCTCCTCCACGGCCGCCGCGGTCAAGCTGTTTGAGCAGGCCTATGGCAAGACGCAGACGGGCGTGGCCACCGTGTCGCTGCAAAAGACGCTCTACTCCGGCGACGCCAAGCCCTACACCAAGCCGACGCCCACCCCGGAGCCGGAGTACATCGAGCTCCGCCAGGGCGACAAGGGCCTTCGCGTGATGGCGCTGCAGAACCGCCTGATGCAGCTGGGCTATTTCTCCGGCGATGTGGACGGCGACTACGGATCCTCCACCGCCAGCGCCATCAGGCGCTTTGAAAAGGCCTATGGCAAGACGCAGACGGGCGTGGCCACCGTGTCGCTGCAAAAGACGCTGTTCTCCGATTCCGCCAAGCCCTACGAGGGGTCCGCGACGGCGACTCCGGAGCCCGAATACGTGGAACTCAAGCCCGGCAACACCGGCTCCCGCGTGAAAAAGCTGCAGACCCGCCTCAAGGAACTGGGTTACTTTGACGGGGACATCGGCGGCAACTATCTGGAAAAGACCACCAAGGCCGTCAAGCTGTTCCAGCGCGCCTACGGCAAGGAGGAGACGGGCGTGGCCACCGTGTCGCTGCAAAAGACGCTGTTCTCCGATTCCGCCAAGCCCTACGAGGGGTCCGTGACGGCGACTTCGGAGCCGGAGTATGTATCGCTCAAGCCGGGCGACAGCGGTTCCCGCGTGAAAAAGCTGCAGACCCGCCTCAAGGAGCTGGGCTACTTCAGCGGCAACATCGGCGGCAATTACGGCGAACTGACCACCGCGGCGGTCAAGCGCTTCCAGAAGAAGATCGGCGCGAATCAGACGGGCAAGGCCACCATCGCTTTGCAGGAGAAGCTCTTTGCCGACGACGCGCCCGCCTACAAATCCTCCGGCGACTCGGACCCGGATACCGGAACGACCCTCAAGGTGGGCTCCACCGGCGAGCAGGTGAAACTTTTGCAGAACCGGCTGATGGAGCTGGGGTACCTGTCGGAGGACAATATATCGCTGGGAAAGTATGAAAAGTCCACCCGCAACGCGGTGATCGACGCCCAGCTCGCCCGGGGCTACGAATCCGACGGCACCGCCGATGCCAATTTCCTGGCCTATATCTACTCGGATGAGGCGTTCGACTACATCGCCGCCGAGGAGGAGGAGGGCGGCTGAGCCCTTTCTCCGGAAAGTCCGCCCTTTGACCGCCCGCTTCTGCGGGCGGTTTTTTGATGACGCCATGTTGCCGGAAATCGCGCCGTATGATAAAATATGCGGGGGCCGCGCCCTCCGGCGCGGGGTGGGAGGCGAACCATGCTGTCCATGATGCTCCTTGACGACCGGGCGGGGATTGCCGCACGCTTTCCCGGCTTTTACGCCGGGCACATCCTTTCCGGCCAGCTGGACCATTTTGAGTGTCACCGGGATGTGAACCTGATGTCCTTCGACTGGTACGACCTGCGCCGGCCGCTGGAAAAACCCCGCCGCGTGGTGATCTACTTTGACGCGCAGGATCTGGTGATGCTGTTTGAAAACCAGGCCGCGCTGGACGAAGCCTCCGCGCGCATGGCGCGATCGCCGGACGATGAGCCCATCGCCCAGCAATCCGGCGAACAGGCGCTGTACCGCTTCTTTTACGAACTGATCCGCCCGGACAGCGAGCAGCTGGAGGCGCTGGAGGAAGAAGTCATCGCCGCGGAGGACGCCATCCTGTCCCCGCAGAAAAAGCAGATGGGTCAGTTGTTCGCCCGCTTCCGGCGCACGCTTTTCGTGTTCAAGCGGTATTACGAACAGCTTGGCACGATCTTTGACGGGCTGGTGGAAAACGACAACCGGTTGATCGGGGAGGAGAGCCTGCGGCACTTCGTGATCCTCAACGGGCGCATCGACCGATTGTACGAGAACGTGCGCAGTCTGCGGGACTACGTGTCCCAGGTGCGGGAGGCGTATCAGGCGCAGATAGACATCGAGCAGAACAACCTGATGAAGACGTTTACCGTCATCACGGCCATCTTCCTGCCGCTGTCGCTTCTGGTGGGCTGGTACGGGATGAACCTCAAAATGCCGGAATTTGAATGGGCGTACGGCTACGCTTTTGTGATCGTGCTGAGCGCGGCGATCGTATTCGCCTCGGTCCGTGAATTCAAAAAGCGCAGGTGGCTGTAAAGGCGCGCCGCGCGTGCAGGGCACGCGCGGCGCGTTTTGGGGCGGGAAAGTCAGCGGGTCAGGAACGAAACCAGCATCGGCGTCAGGTACAGCGCCAGCGCCAGCGTCGCCAGCACCGCCACGCCCCATATCCACACCAGCACGCGGCTGATCTTCAAAAAGGCGCCGTGATCGCGACGGCGGCGCTCGTAGGGGCGGCGAAACTTGATCCTGAACAGCAGGTGCGCGATGCCGGGGACCAGCGAAACCACCATGATGATCGCGCCCAGGCCCAAAATGCCGTAGTTCATCGACAGGTTCGGAAACTGCACCGGATTCATCGCGAGGAAGGCGCCCAGGCCCATCGCCAGGAGCGCGATGACCGCCATCAGTCCGGCGGCAAAACCGAGAATTCTCGTCGTCTTCATATCGTTCCTCCATCGGAGACCGTCGCGCCCGGGCGTTCGGCCATGCGTCCGGCCTCTATTATACTATATCCGCGGACGCTTGGCGCGAAAATACGGAAGCGCGTTTGTTAAACTTGCGCGCCGCCCGCCATCATCAGGAGATAAAGTACGACAGCGGCTTGGTGCCCATCAGGCGATTGACGTCCACGTCGCCGCCGACGCCCGGCACGCTGCCTCGGCTGGAATACTGGTGCAGGTCACAGCGGTAATCGGGCGTCGACTCCACCTGACCGGTGTTGGTGCCGTAGTGGGGAATCCAGATGAAGTCAAACTTCGACGTATCCACGCCGTATCGCTTGTAAAGGTTGTTCGCAATGTAGCAGCCCACCTTGCGAACGCCCAGTTCCCGCAGCCGGGCGGCAAAGGCCTCGATGCTCGCGCCGGTCAGCACATCCTCCTCCGCGTCGTATACGTAAAACAGCGGGTTGTAGGCCTTGGCGACGGAATAGGCCTTTTCCGCCTCCCGCCGCGCGATTTCCGGCGTGGAAGCCATGCCGTAGTAGTATACGCCGAAGGGAATGCCGTAGCTGAGGCACTTCGCGGCGTATTCCTTAAACCGCGCGTCGATGTCCATCTCGCCTGCCTTGGAATGGCTTGCGGAATAGGTCACGCCGCAGCGCAGAATGACGAAGGCCACGCTCTTTTGCAGGTTTTTCCAGCTGGATACGTTGTTCCAGCGGGAGATGTCGATGATGGCGCCGCCCTTGTTGAGCGCCTCCGCCAGCACCGTGACGGTGAAGCTGGCGGTCTTTCCGTTTGCCGTCTTGGCGCGAATGGTGGTGGTGCCCATGCGTTTTCCGGTCACCACGCCACTTTTTGAAACGGAGGCGACGGACGAATTCGCGCTGGACCACTTGACGGACTGGGACGCCTTGGCTGGGGAGACGGCGGCGCTGAGCTTCAGCGTCTGCCGGAGCACCACGGTGTGGGCGTCGCCGCGGATTTCGACGGATGCGGCGGCGGGCGGCGTGACGGTGACCTTGCAACTGCGCTTGACGCCGCCGGAGGTCTTCACGGTGATGGTCGCGCTGCCCGTATTAAGCGCGGTCAGCGTGCCCCCGGATACCTTGACAATCTCCGGATGGTCGCTGGACCAGCTCAGGGTGTCGTAAATCGCCGACGACGGGGATACGGCGGCCTTGAGCGCGTAGCTCTTGCCGTAGGCGAGGCTCAGCTTGGTCTTGGAGAGTGAAACGCGGGACACCGTGGAATGGCTCCTGTACCGCGACGCCAGCCGCGACACGCCGCTTTTCAGCGTGCTGGTCTTGGCGGAGGAGGAAAAGGTCTGGTAGGGCAGGGCGGAGCCTTTTTTGGAATAGGCGGCGCAAAAGGCCGCAAAGGCCTGGTTGTACTGGGCGCTGGAAACGGCGCCGCCGTCCACGGTATAGGCGGCCTTTCCCTTTTTCTTGGCGCGGGCCGTGTGCAGCACGGTGGTGAGCTTTGTGGCGGAGCCATCCGCCACAAAGGCCAGCCGCGTGGTGGTGGTGACGCCCCCGGACACACCGGTGATCGAGATGGACAGACAGGGCTTCAGCGCGCCCGTTGCCCGGAGCGCCAGGGACAGGGAGCGCACGCCGGCAAATGTGACACCGTCAAAATCGAAGGCGTCCGCCGTCATCTTTGCCACCGCGCCCGAGCGCACCGTGTAGACGCTCAGCCGGCTGTTGCGGCTCTCGCCCTTGACGGAGGAAAGAAGCAGCATCTCCGGCGTCCCGTCGCCCGTCAGGTCGATCAGCGCCGCGGCGCGCCGCGCCCGGAGCTGGCTCTGCTGGCTGGAAAGCAGGTTCAGGTACAGCGTTCTCCAGTCCGCCTCCGCGGCCGCGGCGCGGGGGAGGGGCACAAGCACAATCGTCAGGCAAAGCGCCAGAACCGCGCAAACCCGCAGGGAGTGTCGCATGCCATCACACCTTTGTAATACTATTCTCATATGTGTAATTCTAATGTAATATATTGGCGCTGTCAATAGGCGGTTGCAATTTGCGCGGGATTATGCGATACTTTGAACGCATACGGAGCGTTTTTGTACGGAGCTGCGCGTTTTGTGGAGGGGTAAGGCATGAAACTGCGTCCGGCGTCCTGGAGAAGGCGGGCCGCGTTAAAGGCGTTTTTCGTCCTGCTGGCGGCGGCGATGATGCTATCCGGCTGCTCGGGCGGCGAGCAGGAGAAGGAAAGCGCCGTGATTCTGGGCTTTTCCCAGCTGGGCAGCGAGAGCGGCTGGCGGATTGGCAATACCCGGGACATCCATGCCGCGGCGGACCGGGCGGGCGTAAAGCTGATGTTTGACAACGCGGAGCAGAAGCAGGAAAATCAGATCAAGGCCATCCGCTCGTTCATCGCCTATCAGGTGGACGTGATCGCCTTTTCACCCATCGTGGAGGACGGCTGGACCAATGTCCTCACCGAGGCGCGGGAGGCGGGCATTCCGGTATTGTGCACGGACCGCTTTATCAGCGGCGCCGATGCGGACCTGATCGTGGGCTTTGTCGGATCGGACTTTTACGAGGAGGGCCGCCGCGCGGGGGACTTCCTGCTGGAAAAGGCGAACCGGATGGGCGCGGACCACCTCCGCATCGTGGAGATTACCGGCACGGAGGACTCGACGCCGATGCGGCAGCGGGCCATTGGCTTCCGGGACGTGATCGAGGGCGATCCGCGCTTTGAAATTGTGGAGTCCGTCTCCGGAGACTTTCTGAAATCTAAGGGCAAGGAATGCATGCAGCGGGTGCTGGAGGAGCGCGGCCACGACATCGACGTTCTGTATTCCCACAACGACGCGATGACGCTGGGGGCCATCGAGGCCATCGAGGCCGAGGGGCTCGCGCCGGGGCGGGACATCGTGATCATTACCGTCGACGGCGAACAGGGCGCCATCGATCTTCTGAAAGAGGGAAAGATCAACTGCGTCGTCGAATGCACGCCCAAGATCGGCGACATCATCATGAGCCTTACGGAAAAGCTCGCCGCGGGGGAGAGCGTAGAGCGCTACACCTATTCGGAGGAAACCGTGTTTACCGAGTTTGATGATACCCTCAAGGATATCCCCCCGAGGGGCTATTGACATGCGGCCATCCTTTTTTGCGCGCTTTGGCGATTCCATCCGCGGACGCATCACGCTGTCGATCATGGTGGTTCTCCTGATGATGCTGATTCCGGCCATCGCCTCGGTCAGCATGATGACCAGCTATGCCCGCCAGTACCACGACGTCATCACCCGGATGGACCGCATTTCGTCGCTGTCGCCGGTGATCAACGACGACCTCCTGGGCGAGATGTGGTCGATTGTCGCCGGGCGCGTCACTTTTGCAAAGGGCAATCAGTTTCGCGTCCTGGACACCGTGTGCGATGAGATGGACCGGCTGATCGAGGCGGATTCCGCCAGCCAGCTGCAGATGACCGTCGCCCGGCGCACGATGAACACGCTGCGCAGATACATTGAAAACCTGGGGGCGCAGATGATTGCGGGCTCCACCGTGGACGAGGACGAGCAGACCCTCGCGGAGATCCGCAACGTGGGCTCTCTGGTGGTGGACATGCTGGGCGACGCCATCACCGCCGAGATCGACGCGTCAATGGCGGCCAGCAACCAGCTGCAGCGGGTGGTATGGGCGACGCTCGTCATCGAGATGAGCCTGCTTCTGGTGGCGATGATATTTGCCTTCATCGCGCAGCGCTCGCTGGGCCGGGCCATCGGCCGCCCCATTGAACAGCTCAAGGACTTTGCCGGCATGATCGCCGGAGGGCACCTGGACGTGCGCGCGCCGCAGCCGGGGGTTTCGGAGCTCAGCGAGCTGACCGAGAGCCTGAACACCATGGCCGGCAAGCTGTCGGAGCTGATCGAGGAGAACAAGCGCGAGCAGGAAAACCTCAAAAAGAGCGAAATGCGCGCGCTGCAGGCGCAGATCGCGCCCCACTTTCTGTATAATACCCTGGATGCCATCATCTGGCTGGCGGAGGCCCGGAAGACCTCGGAGGTCATCACCGTCACCCGGGCGCTGTCGAACTTTTTCAGGATTTCGCTGTCCGGCGGACAGGACTGGATCAGCATCCGCCAGGAGGTCGAGCACCTGCAGGGGTACCTGACCATCCAGAAGGTGCGCTACCGCGACATTCTGGATTACGACATCCAGGTGGACGAGTCGCTCTACGATTTTACCATCCTGAAGCTGGTCATCCAGCCGCTGGTGGAGAACGCCATCTACCACGGCATCAAAAATCGGCGCGGCGGCGGCAAGCTGTCGGTGGCGGTGGAGCGGCGCGGGGAATGGCTGTCCGTGCGCGTGTCGGACGACGGCGCGGGCATGCCGCCCGAGCGGTTGGAGGCGGTGCGCCGGACCTTCGCGGAAAACCGCGCGCCGGATACCGAAACCGGCTACGGCCTTTTCAGCGTGGACAAGCGGCTCAAGCTCTACTATAACCAGCCGGAAGGGCTGAAGGTTTCCAGCACGCAGGGGGAGGGCACGGCCATTGAGTTCTGCGTGCCGATCCAGGTTCGACGGGGGTATGAGGATGCATAAGGTGTTCGTGGTGGACGACGAAATCGTCATCCGGGAGGGGCTGCGCAACAATTTTCCCTGGGAGGAGAGCGGCTTTCTGCTGGCCGGCGAGGCGCCTGACGGCGAAATCGCGCTGTCCATGCTGCAGGACATCAAGCCCGATATCCTGATTACCGACATCAAAATGCCCTTTCTGGACGGGCTCATGCTGTGCCGCAAGATTGTGCGCACCATGCCCTGGATCCACATCGTGATCCTGTCGGGCTACGACGATTTTTCCTATGCCCGGGAGGCCATCTCGCTGGGCGTCAAGGAGTACCTGCTCAAGCCCGTTTCCGCCCATGAGTTGGGCGAGGTGCTCCGGCGCATCGCCTCCGCCATCGACGAGGAGCGCCGCCAGCAGGCGGACTACGAGGCCATGCGCAGGCAGTTGGACTCCTCCAGCCGCTTTATGCAGGAGCGGCTGCTGCTGGAGCTGCTCTCCGGGGCGGAAGGTGATTTGGTGCTGGAGCAGGCTCGGAAGCTGCGCGTCAATCTGCTGGCCCGGTGGTACCGGGTGATGCTGATCGCCACCGGCGAGGAGGACGATATGCTGCTGGTGCGGGCCCACACCCAGCGCCTGGCGGAGGGCTCCGGCGGTGCGGTCAACCTGTGCGAAACGTGCGGGCGCATCGCGGTGATCGTGCTGGGGGACAGTGCGGAGGATCTGGAGGAGCGGGCCTTTGCCTTTGCGCAGGCGGTCAAGTACGAGGTGGAGCGGTCCGTAGGGGTGACTTTGCGGGTGGCCATCGGCGCCCCGGCGGAGGGGATTGACGGCGTGGCCGGTTCCTATGCGTCGGCCCAGGACGTGCTCCGGGGCATGGTGGGCCGGTACGACGGCACGCGCATCATGGACACGGTGGACCTGGGCATGCAGGTGGGCGCCAAGCTCATGGGGCTGGATGTGGTGCCCCTTTTTGAAAAGCTGCGCTACGCCTCCAGCCAGGAGGCCGAGGAGATCCTGAAGGAGCACTTTGATTCCATTGGCACCGTTGCGCGCCAGTCGGTCATCATGGCCAATTACCTGTACGTGGACATCCTGCTGGCCGCCATGCGGGTCATCCGCGAAAACGGCGGCGATCCGGTGGAGATCATCCCGGAGGCCGTGCAGCAGCAGGCCGGCGCCCTCAAGACATTTTCGGGCCACGAGGACATGGTGGATTCCGCCCGCGGCATCCTGCTCAAGGCGATCCAGTTCCGCGACAGCCAGACCATGTCCCGATACGGCTCGGTGATCCGCAGCGCCTGCGCCTACATCGACCAGCACTACATGAACCCGGACATGACCTTGAGCGATGTGGCCAAGCACGTGGCGCTGTCCAACAACCACTTCTGCACCGTGTTTTCCCAGGAGATGGGCGTGACCTTTATCGAATACCTGACGAAGCTGCGTATGAAAAAGGCCCGGGATCTGCTCAAGAGCACCGACATGCGCTCCAGCGAGGTATCCGTCGCCATCGGCTACAACGACCCCCACTATTTCAGTTATTTGTTTAAGAAAAACGTCGGGATGAACCCAAGGGACTACCGAAATTCGTGCAAACGGTGAAAACCATAAAATCCCGACTTTTTTTCGGAAGATATCGCCCAACGCCTTTGGGGGTCGGGTGCCGTCCGAAGATTTTAGACAAATCCACGGAAACCAGCCTGTTTCCGCCCCATGTTAAGTGTGCTACGATCATGGCAAGGGCGGATGACCGTCCACAATAAAGATGGAGGGACGACTTTTATGAAGAAACTGGTTGCTCTGGTACTGGCAATGGTGCTGGTGCTGGGCGTCGGCGCGAGCGCTTCTGCGCTGACGGTCGCTTTCTCGCAGATCGGTCAGGAATCCGACTGGCGTACCGCCAACACCGACGACCTCATCAACGCCATCAAGGCCGAGGGTTGGGACCTGGTGTACGATGATGCCCAGCAGAAGCAGGAGAACCAGATCAAGGCGCTGCGCAACTTCATCTCCCAGGGCGTCGACTACATCCTCTTCACCGGCGTCGTGACCACCGGCTGGGACGAGGTCCTCAAGGAAGTCAACGAGGCCGAGATCCCGCTGATCCTGATCGACCGCATGCCCGACTGTGCGGATGACATCGAGTACGCCGCCGCCTTTGGCGGAGACTTCACCGAGGAAGGCCGCCGCATGGGTTTCTGGGCCGGCAACTATCTGGCGAGCGTCGGCCGCGGCGATGAAGAGATCAACGCCGTCGTCCTCGAAGGCACCACCGGCGCCACCGCCGCCACCGAGCGCACCAACGGCATCAACGAGGCCCTTACGAACTTCCCCAACATCAAGATCGTCGCTTCCCAGACCGGCAACTTCACCCGCGCCGAAGGCCAGGCCGTCATGGAGAGCTTCCTGAAGTCCCAGCCGGACATCGACCTTCTGTTTGCGGAGAACGACGACATGGGCCTGGGCGCCATCGCCGCCATCAAGGCCGCCGGCAAGGTGCCGGGCAAGGACATCATCGTGGTGGGCTGCGACTCCGTGAAGGCCGCCTTTGACGCGATCGTCGCGGGCGACATGAACGCCACCATCGAGTGCACGCCGCTGTACTCCCCGTTCGTCGTCCAGGCCATCAAGGACCTGGAAGAAGGCAAGACCTTCGGCCGCGAAGTGCTGCACCCCGAGGAGTTCGTCTATGACGCGGACGGCGGCATCGCCTACACCGCCGACGGCGACAAGCTCTCCATCAAGGCTGCGGACGTCATTGCCGACCGCAAGTACTGATGCCAAGCGCCGGCTTATGTGAATGAGCCAAGACGGATGAGGGCCGGCCGCCCTCATCCGTCCTTACTATATCGACATGCGGACGCATTGTGTTTGAGGGGATGATATTTTGCAGGACGTCGTTCTGGATATGTTGGGCATTTCGATCCAGTTTCCGGGCGTCAAGGCGCTGGACGGCGTGGACTTCTCGCTGAAAAGAGGCGAGGTGCACGCGCTGCTGGGCGAAAACGGCGCGGGAAAGTCCACGCTGATCAAGTGCCTGACCGGTGTCCATCACATGGATTCGGGCAGGATCGTGCTGGACGGCAAGGAGATCAAGCCGTCCTCGCCGCAGGCCGCCATCGACATGGGCATTTCCACCGTGTGCCAGGAGGTGAACCTGTGCCCCAACCTCACGGTGGCGGAAAACATCTTCATCGGCCGTCAGCCGATGAAGCGCGGTCAGATCGACTGGAAGTCGATCAACCGCCGCGCGGCCGAGCTGATGCGCGGCATGGGCATGGCCGTCGATGTGACGCTGCCGCTGTCCTACTACTCCATCGCCATCCAGCAGATGGTTTCCATCGCCCGCGCGGTGGACATCAAGGCCCGGGTGCTGATCCTGGACGAGCCCACTTCCTCGCTGGACGAGCACGAGGTGCAGCGGCTGTTCGCGGTCATGCGGGATCTCAAGGCCCAGGGCCTGGGGATCATCTTCATCACCCACTTCCTGGACCAGGTGTTTGAGATTTCCGACCGGATTACGGTGCTGCGCAACGGCCGTCTGGTCGGCAATTACGACGCCGCCCAGATCACCAAGCTGGACCTGGTCACCCAGATGATCGGCAAGGACATGAACCAGATCTTCAACCTCAAGCGCGCGGAGCAGAAGCCGGGCGCGCCGGTCATGCTGGAGGCCGAGCACATCGGCGTTCCCGGCAAGGTGGAGGACATCTCCCTTTCGGTCAAGTCGGGCGAATTGGTGGGCTTTGCGGGGCTTCTGGGCTCCGGCCGCACGGAGACGGCGGAGATGCTCTTTGGCGTCACCCGTCCGGCGCGGGGGACGGTCAGGATGCGGGGCAAGGCGCTCACCCTCAAGTCGCCGCTGGACGCCATCAACCACCGGATGGCCTTCTGTCCGGAGGACCGGAAACGGGACGGCATCATCGGCGACCTTTCGGTCCGCGAGAACATCTACCTGGCGGTGCAGGCCAAGCGCGGCTTTTTGAAGCCCATGTCCCGGCAGGAGCAGCAGGCGCTGGCGGACAAGTACATCAAGCTTCTGTCCATCGCCACGCCGGACGCGGAGAAAAAAGTGGGCGAATTGTCCGGCGGCAACCAGCAGAAGGTGATTCTGGCGCGCTGGATGGCGACGGAACCGGACGTGCTGATCCTGGACGAGCCCACCCGGGGCATCGACGTGGGTGCGAAGGCGGAAATCCAACGGATGATGCTGGAGATGTGCGAAAAGGACATGGCCGTGATCTTCATCAGTTCCGAGCTGGACGAAATCATCCGCTGTTCCAACCGCATCATCGTCATGCGGGACGGCGCGAAGGCCGGCGAATTGGAGGGCGACAACTGCCAGCAGTCGGACATCCTGGCCATTATTGCCAATGAAACCGCGGAGGTGAGCGCATGAAGCGCAGGTTCGAATGGGAGGCCATCGTCCGTTCCAAGATCTTCTGGGCGGTCATCGCGGAGCTGGCCATCCTGCTGGTCAGCGTCATCCTCCGGCCGGACTTTCTCAAGGTCGTCATCAATCCCACCACCGGCATGTTCTACGGCGTCCCGATCGACATCCTGAACCGCTCCGCGGAGATCACCATCATCGCCATGGGCATGACGCTGGTCATCGCGCTGGGCGGTACGGACCTGTCCGTGGGCGCGCTGGTGGCGGTTTCGGGGGCCATGGCGCTGAAATTTCTGCGCTGGGATGTGCTGGAATACCCCACGCCCGGCGACTATACCGTGATGCCCTACTTTCTGGTCATCCTGGTGCCGCTGGCCGTGTGCACGCTGATGGGCGCGTTCAACGGGCTGCTCATTTCCAAACTGGGCATGCAGCCGATCATCGCCACGCTGATTTTGATGGTGGCGGGGCGCGGCATCGCCCAGATCACCACCAACGGCAAGCAGTTCACCACCATGTACACGCCCTTTCAGCAGATCGCCCAGGGGTACTTTCTGAAGCTGCCCATGCCCATCATCATCACCGCGGTGGTGATCCTCGGTGTGGCCCTCTTTACGCGCAAGACGTCCTACGGCATGTTTGTGGAGTCCGTCGGCGTCAACCCCAACGCCAGCCGCGTATCCGGGCTTCAGTCCAGCCGGATCATCCTGATCGCCTTCATGATCACCGGCTTCCTCTCGGGCATTTCGGGGCTGATCTATTCCAGCCGCATCTCCTCCTGCGATTCCAACAACGCCGGCATCAACAACGAAATGAACGCGATTCTGGCGGTGGTCATCGGCGGCACCCGCATGTCCGGCGGCAAGTTCAGCCTGACGGGCACGGTGATCGGCTCGCTCATCATCCAGACGATCGTCACGCTGGTGTACTTCTTCGGCGTGGTGTCCGAGGCGATCATGGCCTTTGAGGCGATGATCATCGCAGTGGTCATCGTGCTCCAGTCCGAACCGGTGCGCAAGTTCTTTGCGTCCCGCAAACGCAGCCGCGCGTCGGCGACGGGAGGTGCTGTCCGTGCTTAAGGCGGAACCCAGGCGCCAGAGCGCGCTGACGAGAATCTTCAACCCCAAGTACATCATGGTGTACGCAACGCTGGGCGTATTTCTGGTCATCTACCTCTTTGGCGCGCTGATGTACGGCGACAAGGGCTTTACCACCCTCCGGACGCTGACCCTGATGTTCTCCGACAACGCCTATGTGGGCGTTTCGGCGGTGGGCATGACGATGGTGCTGATCACCGGCGGCATCGACCTTTCCGTGGCCGCGGTGGCGTCGCTGACGGGCATGTTCGTTGCCTACGGCGTCACGGTGCTGGGGCTGGACCCCTGGGTGTGCGTGCTGTTTTCGCTGGCGGTGGGCACGGCGCTGGGCCTTGTGATGGGCGCGGCGATCCACTACCTGAACGTGCCCCCCTTCATCACCACGCTGACGGGCATGTTTATGGCCCGGGGTGTGTGCGCGCTGATCAGCCGCGAGTCCATCTCCATTGACAACCCCACCATCGATTATCTGGCGGGGCTCAAGTGGTACATCATGCGCCTGCAGGACGGCGAATGGGTCAAGCTGAAGCCCGTGGCCTACATTAACCTCAGCGTGCTGATCTTCATCGCGATGATCATCATCGGCACCATCATCCTGCAGAAGACGCGCATCGGCCGCAACATCTACGCCATCGGCGGCAACGAGCAGTCCGCCAAGCTGATGGGTCTGCCGGTGGGCAAGACCAAGATCTTCGTCTACGCCTTCAACGGATTCTGTTCGGCTCTGGCGGGCGTGGTCTATGTGCTCTACGTCAAATCCGGGTGGAACCTGGCGCTCCAGGGCGGCGAGCTGGATGTGATCAGCGCAGCGGTCATCGGCGGCGTCATGCTGACGGGCGGCGTGGGCTACATGGTCGGCACGATGTTCGGCGTGATGCTCAAGGCCACGATTCCCGCATTGATTACCTTCGCGGGCAACCTGTCCTCCTGGTGGGGCAAGATCGCCACCGGCGTGCTGCTTTTGATCTTCATCGTCATCCAGCGCGTCGTGGTCACGTATACCTCCCGGAAGAAGGCAGCCTGACGCGCGCGCCGTTTGTCTGCCTGTAAAAAATGAACGCCGGGCCCGCCGGGAGGGCCCGGCGCTTGTTGGCGGAGCGGGTTTATGCTACAATAATCCGGGTGATGCGCGTGAACGGGTATACGCCGCGCCGGGCGATGTCCGACGCGCTGATTTTTCTTCTGACGATGGTCGGCGCGGCGGCGGCCTGCGCCCCGCTGCGCCTGGTCCGGGACGGCGGCGTATACATGCCGATGATCTTCCTGGCCGCGGTGCTGGTGGTCGCGCGCTTTACCACGGGCTACGCCTACAGCGTGGCGGCGTCGGTGGCCAGCATCCTGTGGATCAGCTACAACTTCCGCCAGCCTTTTTTTGAATTTGATTTTCTGTACGGCGATCTTCTGATGTTCGCGTGCATGCTGGCGGTGGCGCTTCTGACCAGCCGCATGACCCAGCAGATCCGCGAACAGGAGGGCGCCTACGCCGAGGCGGAGCGCGAGCGCGTGCGGGGCAACCTGCTGCGCGCGGTGTCCCACGACCTGAGGACGCCCCTCACCTCCATTCTGGGAGCCAGCTCCGCCATTTTGGACAGCGGCGACGCCCTCCCGCCGGAGCGGCGGCGCGAGTTGGTACGGGGCATCAGCGAGGACGCGGAATGGCTGATCCGCATGGTGGAAAACCTGCTGCTCATCACCAAGGTGGAGGGCGCGGCGCAGATCGTCAAGCGGTGTGAAGCCGTGGAGGAAGTGGTGGCGGAGGCGGTGCAGAAATTCCTCAAGCACTATCCGGACCGCGAGATCGAGGTCAGCGCGCCGGAGGAACTGCTGATGGCGCCGATGGACGCGCTGCTCATCGAGCAGGTGCTGTTCAACCTTTTGGAAAACGCGGCGCTGCACGGGAAGGCCGGCCACATCTCGCTGAAGGTTTTAAAATCCGGCCCGGAAGCGGTGCTGGAGGTGCGGGACGACGGCTGCGGCATCCAGAAGTCGGACGCGCAGCACCTCTTTGACGGCTACATGGGGCGCGTGGAGCGCGCCTCCAGCGACAACAGCCGGAACATGGGCATTGGCCTGTCCGTGTGCCTTTCGATCATACAGGCCCACGGCGGCGTCATGGAGGCGCGGAACGTGCGCCCGCGCGGCGCGCTGTTTCGCTTCACCCTTCCGCTAGAGGAGGCCGGCGATGGACAATAAACCGTGTGTACTGATCGTCGAAGACGAGCACAACATTCTGGGCTTCATGCGCACGGTGCTGCAGGCCAACGGCTTTCGTGTGATCGAAGCCATGGACGGGGCGCAGGCGCTGGCCATGCTGCCCTCCCACCTGCCGGACCTGATGATCCTGGACCTGGGCCTTCCGGATATGGACGGCATGGCGGTGATCAAGTCCGCGCGCCAGTGGTCGAAGATCCCCATTCTGGTGGTGTCCGCGCGGGATCAGGAGCTGGATAAGGTGCGGGCGTTGGACCTGGGCGCGGACGACTACGTGACCAAGCCCTTCGGCACATCGGAACTGCTGGCCCGCATCCGCACGGAGCTCCGGCATGCGCAAGGCGCGTCGGCGCCGGGGGAGGTCTTTCGCTGCGGCGGTCTGACGGTGGATTTTTTCCGGCGGCGCGTGTTTGTGGACGGACGGGAGGCCCACCTGACGCAGAACGAGTTTCGCATCGTGACGGCGCTGGCGAAAAACGCGGGCCGAGTGCTGACCTATGACGCGCTGATCGCCGAAGTCTGGGGCCCCAACGCGCTGGGGGACAACCAGATCCTGCGCGTCAACATGGCCAACATCCGCAGAAAGCTGGAAAAAAACCCCGCCGTTCCCCGGTACATCGTCACCGAAATCGGCGTGGGCTACCGGATGAACGAGTGCTGAACGGCGCAAAAGCCGGGAGCGCCGAATCTTGTCATCTTCTTTATGGCGGATTGGCGTCAAATATGATATAATCGTTTTCGTGTGATCGGAAGGGCGGAGGTTCCGAGCATGACGCAAATTGCCCGGCGCGCCGGGCATGTGGAGGTATGGGGATGAAAGTCAACAAGGCTACGTTCTTTATCGTGCTGGGCTTGACGCTGGTGGTCGCGTGTGTCGCGCTCTTCGGCGTGCACTTCCAGGTGGACAAGTACAAATTTGACCTGCCCGGCGTGGGCGACATGCGCTTTGGCATCGACATCCGCGGCGGCGTCGACGCGGTGTACGAGCCGGTCGGGCTGGACCGCGTGCCCACCGCCGACGAGCTGGAGAGCGCCCGCGCGGTCATCGAAACCCGCCTGGACCAGAAGAACATCCTGGACCGCGATGTGACGGTGGACCGCACCAACGGCGACATCATCGTGCGCTTCCCCTGGAAGTCGGACGAAACGGACTTCGATCCCCAGAAGGCGATTTCCGAGCTGGGCGAAACCGCCAAGCTGACCTTCCGGGACACCGAGGGCAACGTGGTGGTGGACGGCTCCCACGTGACCCGCTCCGTGGTGGCGCAGGACTCGGACACCGGCGGCTACGAGGTATCGCTGAACTTTGACGATGAGGGCAAGAAGCTCTTTGCCGAAGCCACCGCCAAGATGATCGGCAAACCCATTTCCATCTACATGGACGAGACGCTGATCACCGCGCCCACGGTGCAGACGGCCATCCCCAACGGTGAGGCCCGCATCACCGGCACCGGTACGCTGGCGGAAACCTCCGCGCTGGCGCAGAAGATCGCGGCCGGCGCGCTGCCCTTCTCCATGGAGGCGCGCAACTACTCCACCATCAGCCCGACCTTGGGCGCCGGCGCCCTCAACATCATGGTGATGGCGGGCTCGATCGCCTTTGCGATCATCTGCATCCTGCTGATCCTCTACTACAAGCTGTCCGGCGTGGTGGCGAGCATCGCGCTTTTGATCCAGGTCAGCGGTCAGCTGCTGGCGCTTTCGATCCCGCAGATCACGCTGACGCTGCCCGGCATCGCGGGCGTGATCCTGTCCATCGGCATGGGCGTCGACGCCAACATCATCATCGGCGAGCGCATCTCCGAGGAGATCAAGGCCGGGCGGAAGACCCAGGCCGCCATCTCGGCGGGCTTCAAAAATGCCTTCTCCTCGGTGTTTGACGGCAACATCACCGTCATGATCGTGGCGATCATCCTGATGGTGCTGGGTTCCGGCGCCATGCTGTCCTTCGCCTATTCGCTGCTCACCGGCGTGCTGCTCAACTTCCTGGCGGGCGTCACCGCGTCCCGCCTGATGATGCGCTCCCTCAGCCTCTATCCGAAGCTGTCGAAGGAGTCGCTGTATACCTGCCTGACGAGGAGGGTTACGCTGTGAAAAAGTACTTCACCTTCTACGCCCATCGCAAGATCTTCTTCATGATCTCCATCGCGATCATGGTCATCGGCCTCATCGGCGTCATGGTCCGCGGCGTGCAGCTGGACATCCAGTTCACCGGCGGCGCGATTTTGAAGTACAGCTATCAGGGGGAGCTTAACGCCGAGGAGGTGGCCGACGAGGCTTCCCGGCTTCTGGGCCGCCTGACCACCGCCCAGATCACCAACGACCTCAATACCGGCGAAAACCGCGTGGTGCTGAACCTGGCGGGCGAGTACGGCATGTCCTCCGAGGAGCAGGCGGACTTCCTGGCCAAGCTCAACGAAAAGTTCCCGACGGCCCAGTTCGTATCCGCCGAATCCTCGCTGGTGCAGCCCTTCTTCGGACACCGGTTCCTTGAGCGCAGCATCTTTGCGGTACTGCTGGCACTGGCGCTGATTCTGGTGTACGAGTGGATCACCTTCCGCAAGATCGGCGGCCTTCTGGCGGGCCTGGCCGCGCTGGTGGCGCTGTTCCACGATTTGCTGGTGGTGTTCTTCACCTGCGTCATCGCGGGCATCCCGATCGGCGATTCCTTCGTCGCGGTGGCGCTGTCGATCATCGGCTACTCCATCAACGACACGATCGTCGTCTTTGACCGGATCCGCGAGAACCGCAGGATTCACCCCAAGGAGTCGCTGGAGACCATCGCGGACCTGTCCGTGAGCCAGTCGATGACCCGGTCGATCAATACCAACATCGCGGTCACCATTTCGGTGGCGCTGATCTACTTCCTTGCAATGCGCTCCAGCCTGGATTCCGTCGTCAGCTTCGCGCTGCCGATGACCATCGGCTCCATCAGCGGCTGCTACTCGACGCTGTGCCTGTGCGGCCCGCTGTGGGTGATGTGGCAGAAGCGCCGCGAAAAGAAGGGCCCCGAGCCCGCGAAGGACGCCGGCACCGCCAACGCCAAGGCGTAGGGGAGGCCCGCGCATATGAGTTTGAAGCCCGCCAAATGGCGGGCTTCAAACATTGGAAAAACCCCGGATACGCCCGCGCGTCAGGTGATCTTGATCGCGGAAATCTTCCCGCCGGAGGCCTTGACCTGGAGCTTGCGGCTTCCCGATTTGTAGGTGTAGACCCGTCCGCTCTTTTTGAACTTCTTGCCGTACATTCCGGTCATCTTCGAGTAGCCGTGTCCCACCTTGAGCCCGCCGGCGGTGGGGACGGATTTGCCCACGATCAGGATGGATACGATTTTTTCCTTGCGCAGCTTGGAGCTGTACAGCGTCGTCACCCGAACGCCCTTCTTTTTGAAGGTATAGGTATATGAAGCGAGGGTGCCGTTCGTTTCGTTGAGTTTTCTGGAATAGGTGCCCAGCTTTGACTTCCACTTGGTGGAGGTCTGACCCACGCGGTAATTGACGCCTCCGATCTTCATGCCCGCCCGGGCCGCCGAAAAGGACGCCGCCCCGGCCGGAAGGCTCATGGCCAGGCACGCTGAGATCAAAAGCCATACCATCATCTTGCGTTTCATATCGATCCCTCCCTCATCTGTCCCTTCATGA
Organism: Eubacteriales bacterium; assembly: GCA_029974035.1. Next base: position 133,800 of record JARKQG010000042.1, read on the forward strand.
TATCCGGGTTCTTCCAGATTGTCAAGCCCATTGCGCGCACGCCACCTTGATGGAAAATCAACGAACGATCCATAAAAAGGAAAAATATCACCAAATTATGAAAATATTATACTGGAATATGGGCTAAAATATGATAATATATAAAAGAGGCGGGCTCCGCGTGCCCGCCAAAAGCAAGGAGGGTGAGCCTATGAAGAAAATCCTGTCCCTGGCGCTGGTTCTCCTGTTGGCTGCGATCCCCGCGTTGGCCGCGTCCAACGAAATCGCGTTCCTGCCTCCTGCGATGACGAGTCCCTTCTACGCAAGCTGCATTGAGGGCGCGAAGCCCGTCGCGGAAGCCGCGGGCTATACGCTGACGGTCATGGCGCCCGAGGTGGAGAGCGACTATGCGGGCCAGATGCAGTTGATCGAAGACATGATTACCAAGGGCGTTGCCGGCATCGCGGTGTGCGGCATCAACATCGACGCGCTGGTGGCCGGCGTCAAGAAGGCCAACGCCGCCGGCATTCCGGTGGTCATGTTCAACACCATCACCGAGCTGGAAGGCTGCGACGTGTTCGCCTATTCCGGATACAATCAGTACAACGGCGGCGGCAAGATCGCGGACTGGGTGAACGAAAAAACCGGCGGCACCGCCAATGTGGCCATCATCGAGGGCCTGCCGTCCGATTACACCACCCAGCGCATGGGCGGCTTTGTGGATAAGTGCGCCGAAGCCTATCCGGGCGTCAAGGTCGTGGCCAGCCAGGCGGGCGACTGGGAGCGCGAGAAGGGCATGAACGCGGCCACCAACATGCTGCAGGCGCATCCGGAGATCAACGTGTTCTACGGCCTGTCCGACGAGATGGCGCTGGGCGCCGCCCAGGCCTGCAAGCAGGCCGGCCGCACCGACATCCTCTGCGTCGGGCTGGACGGCAACCCCAACGCCAAGGAGGCCGTCAAGGCCGGCGACCTGACCGCCACGCTGGACGTGGGCCCCGTGGACATCGGAAAGAACGCCATCGAGGCGCTCATCAAGGCCATTGACGGCGAAACCCTCGAGAACAAGATCATCGAGGCCGAGACCACCGTCGTTGACAGCACGAACGTCGACCAGTTCCTCAAGTAAACCGGGCTTGCCTCCGGGCGAACCCCCTTTAGGGAGTGACGTTATGGCCGCCTATCTTGAGATGCGAAGGATTGTCAAGCGCTTTCCGGGCGTGCTCGCGCTGAACAATGTGGACCTGTCCGTCGAACAGGGGGAGATCCACGCGCTGCTGGGGGAAAACGGCGCGGGCAAGTCCACGCTGATGAAGATTCTTGCGGGTGCCTACCAGAAGGACGAGGGCGCCATCTTGATTGGCGGCCAGAACGTCGAGATCCGCTCGCCCAGCCATGCCCGGGAAAAGGGCATTTCCATCATCTATCAGGAGCTGAACCTGATTCCCCAGCTCACCGTGGCGGAGAACATCTTTCTGGGCCGCCTCATGACCGGCGCGGGCGGGAAGGTGGATTGGGGCGCCATGCTCCGGGAGGCCCAGCGGATGCTGGACAGGCTGGAGGTGGCCATCGACGCCCGGGCCTGCGTCCGGGACCTGGGCATCGCCCAGATGCAGATGGTCGAGGTGGCCAAGGCGCTATCGCTCCAGTCAAAGATCCTCATCATGGACGAGCCCACCGCGCCGCTGACCGGCAGGGAGACGGAGATGCTCTTTGCGGTCATGCGCCGGCTCAGGGCGGAGGGCGTCGCCATCATCTACATATCCCACCACCTGGAGGAAGTGCTGGAGGTCGCCGACCGGGCCACCATCCTCCGGGACGGTGCCAACGTGACGGTGGTCGATGTGGCCGATACCACCCTGGACGAGCTGATCCGCCACATGGTGGGCCGGGAATTGAAGGAGAAGTTTCCCAAGATCCGGGTGCCGCTGGGCGGCGAAGTGCTGCGCGTCGAACACCTGACTGCCGGAAAGCGCGTGCAGGACGTCAGCTTTTCGGTGCGCGCGGGGGAGATTCTGGGCATCGCGGGGCTGGTGGGCGCCGGGCGCACGGAGACGGCCCGCGCCGTCTTTGGCATGGACCCGGTCCGCTCGGGGCAGGTGTACGTGGCGGGGAAGCCCGTGCCCATCCGCCGCCCGCTGGACGCCATCCGCGCCGGGCTGGGCTTTGCCACCGAGGACCGCAAGAGCGAGGGGCTGGTGCTGGCCATGAGCGTGGGGGAGAACATCACGCTGGCGTCCCTCGACCAGTTTGGCGGCCCGTGGCACATGAACCTCGGCCAGGAAAAGCGGTCGGTGGCGGAGTTCATCGAAAAGCTGAACATCAAAACGCCGTCGGTCCTGCAGAAGGCGCGCAACCTCTCCGGCGGCAACCAGCAGAAGGGGGTGCTGGCCAAGTGGCTGATGAGCCGCTCCCGCGCGTTCCTCTTTGACGAACCGACCCGCGGCATCGACGTGGGCGCGAAGATCGAGGTCTACAACATCATCAACGAGCTGATCCGCCAGGGGGCGGCGGTGGTGCTGATCTCCTCGGAAATGCCGGAGATCCTGGGCATGAGCGACCGCATCTGCGTGATGCATCAGGGGCGCATCACCGCCACGCTGGACCGCGCGGAGGTGGACGTGACCCAGGAAATGCTCTTGTACTACGCCACCGGCGGCGACGAGAAGCACTCCGCATAGCGCGAAGCGGGGCCGCGGCCCCGCCCAAGAGAAGAAAAGGGGTATTGGACCGTGCAGATGAAGATGAGGCGCGTCGGCTCCGGCAACAACATCCTGGGGATTCTGATCGCGTTTGTGCTGCTTTGCGTCATCATGGGCTTTGCCTCGCCGGTGTTTCTGAAGGTGGACAACTTTCTGAACGTGTTTCAGCAGGTGTCCATCAACTTCGTGGTGGCGCTGGGCATGAGCTATGTGATCATCTCCGGCGGCATTGACCTGTCCATCGGCTCCAACATGGCGGTGGTGGGTCTGCTCATGGCGATGATGATGAAGGCCGGCTTCGGCGTGGCGGTGTCGGTGCTGGCAGGCCTCGCGCTGTCGGTGGCGATCGGCCTTGCCAACGGCGCGATGATTGCCTACCTGAACCTGCCACCCTTCATCACCACGCTGGGCATGATGTATATTGCCCGGGGCTTTGCCTACACCATCACAGGCGGGCAGCCCGTCTACACGCTGCCCGCGTCCTTTACCGCCATTTCCGACCGGGTGATGGGCGTGCCGCTGTACACGATCCTCATCATGGTGGCGCTTTTCATCCTCTGCTGGTACAACCTGAAATACATGCGCATCGGCCGCAATGTGTTTGCCATCGGCGGCAACGAAAACTGCGCGAAGCTCTCCGGCATCAATCTGAACGCCGTCAAGCTGTTCGTGTACACCGTCAGCGGCTTTTGCTGCGGCGTGGCGTCGGTGATCGTGGTGTCCAGGCTGGATTCCGCGCTGCCCACGCTGGCCGAGGGGCAGGAGATGAATGCCATCGCCGCCGTGGTCATCGGCGGCACCAGCATGAAGGGCGGCGAGGGGAGCCTCCTGGGTACGGTGATCGGCGTACTCATCATCGGCGTCATCTCCAACGGGCTGAACCTTCTGGGCGTGCCCCAGGGCTGGCAGCGCGTGGTCAAGGGGCTGATCATCATCGTCGCGGTCATCATCGACGTGATCCGGCGCAGGCAGTCCGAAGCCGCCTGACGAAATGGCCTGGAGCCAGATGCCGCGCCTGCGGATGTTACCCAAAATCAAATGTAAACCAGCAAAACAAGCATTCCTTTCCGGCCGTGGGTTACATGGCCGGAAAGAATTTAATGTGGAATATATTGACAGACACGTATCCATCATGTATAATCACAGCCGAGAAAGGAACTTATCTCATAAGGTGCTCAGAGCAAACCGGGCGAAAGCCCGGGACGCAAAGCTAAAGGGCCTAAACCATCCGGGAGTCCGGAGGGCAACGGCAGCCAGTTCCCATCTATAAGATGCTCATGGCAAACCATGCGAAAGCGTGGGGCGCAAAACTACAGGGTCTAAACGCCGCGAGGCGCATGACAGCCAGCTACCATCTGATCGGGCCGCTTCTTCTTCGGCGGCCCGGCCTCCTCGGATAGGCGGAATACCGGGCAAGCCGATCGATTGGCGGGCCTGTATGAGCTAAGTCCATGAATTTTATAGGAGGGTATATCATTATGAAGAAGTTCCTTCTCACCGTTGCTCTGATCCTGGCCGTCGTGACCTCTCTGACCGCTGGTACCCTGGCCGCCTACAACCAGACGCTGTCCATCACCGGTACGGACCTTGTGTCGAAGAAGTTCGATTTCTCTGCAAAGGGAAGCCAGAGCTTTGACACGACGGTTGGTGACATGACCCCCGGCAAAACCGTGTTCTACAAGGTGCAGGTTACGAACAACTCCGAAGTGCCGGTTGACTTTGTCGTCAACGCATCTCTGGCGGGTAACCTCTCCAAGAGCAATGGCGGCCCGGTTGTCACTGAAGTGTTGAACAGCGAGAAGGGACCCTGGAACCCCAGCGCGGTGCTGGGCAACGAGGGTGGGTTTGAGTTCTACGTGAAAGTCACCTGGCCCTATGCGAATGACGCTGACGCCAACGCGCTGGATTACAGCATGGCGAAGGACAAAGCAAAGGCCCAGTTGAAGGTCACCGTGAACGGCACCTACGCGGAGGAGACCGACGTCACCAACGAGGGCACCCTCGGAAAGGATGCTACGGCGTCCTACCAGGGTTCTGCGGAGGCCTGAACATTCGGCGCCATGTGATTCTGGCAACGGGCGACAGAGCTAGCAAGGCTTTGTCCACTGGGTGGAAGCCGAAAGGCTTCCACCCTTGATGACTTATCCGGACCATTGTCCGGTGACGCGGATGCTTGACGGCGGGGAGGCGATCGCATGGGCAGAAACAAGGCGCTGTGGCTGGTGCTTTTGTCGGCGGCGGTCGTGGCCGTGCTTTCGGCCGGGACGCTGGCGGCCTACAACAGGACGATCGATCTCTCCGGGCTGATCACCGCGAGCAAAATGGTCTTTCAGGTCAACGGCAGCGGAGAGGAAACGCAGTCTTTGGGGGTTCGGGAGATTGAGCCGGGCGGGAGCACCACCTTTGACATCGTCATCGATACGGCCGGCACGGAGGTCGCAATGGACGTCGCGCTGAGCGTCACCGCCGCCGGGATGGACCTGCCGCCTGGCCTTTCCGTCCGGGTGGACGGGTCGTCCCTGGGGTCCTCGGGCACCGGGACCTGGTCCGGCGAATACGCGAACATGATGGGAACGTCGCGCACGGTGCCCGTGGTGGTCTCCTGGGACGCGACGGCGGATCAGCTCAAAGGCGTGTATTCCGAATCCCGCAACTTCACGCTGTCGCTTGAGGCGACGGTGGTGGCCGCGATGGCCGGCTGAACGGTTTGGAACCAATGGGAAAGGCGGTGTGACGATGAACATGCGGCGCGTACGGCGCTGGGCTTTGGCCTGGATGCTGGTTTTCTGCCTGTCTGCCGGCGCCGCGTTTGCCGCCTATCAGGTGACCTTCTCACTCTCCGGAACGGTGACTCTGGTCTACACGGCGCCCGCCCAGCAAGATCTCAGCGCGGACGAATATCTGAAGATGGCCATGGACGCGTATAACGACAGCTCGCCCATCTATTCGCAGGTGCGCGACATCGCAAACGGCCCCGCGCAGACCATGCTGTGGGGGAGCGGATCCTTCCAGAAGGGCTATGAGGCCGCCAACGAGCTTTCGTGGACGAAGCCTGACTGGATGAAGGACCCGGCCTTCGTCGCCCAGAGAAGCGATGCGATGAACAAGATCAGCGCCTGGCTCAACACGTGGGGCACCTATCGCCAGCGGATTTACGAAATTGCCCAGGAGATGCAGGCCAAGGGCGTGGAGCAGAACAAGGAAAACGCCCGGAGTGCCTACAACGATTACATCCATGCGGCGGACTGGAACAAGGACCCCGTGGTCAGCTTTGAAACCCTCAAGACCAACGCGCTGGCGGCCCGGGCCAAGTACCTGGAGATCGTGGACGAAAAGGCGGAAGTCGAGGCCGAAATGGTGCGGATGGCGTCGGATCTCGCGCAGGCGTGGGAGATGGTGCGTGCGCTGCAGAACTACGATCCTGCCGCCGAAGCGGGCCGGTTGGCCGCCGGAATGTCGGAATCCGCCTTGGAATTGACCGCTCAGCCGACTCCGGAGCCGACGCCCACGCCGGAGCCGACGCCCACGCCGGAGCCGACGCCCACGCCGGAGCCGACGCCCACGCCGGAGCCGACGCCCACGCCGGAGCCGACGCCCCAGCCCACGCCGGTGGTGACGCCCCAGCCCACGCCGGAGCCGACGCCCCAACCCACGCCGGTGGTGACGCCCCAGCCCACGCCGGAGCCGACCACTGCGCCCAAAGCCGCGTCCGACGCCGCGCCCTCCGAGGCGGCGTCCGCGGAAGACGGGGAAGTGCGCGCCGATCCACCCGAGGCCAAGGGGGAAAAGCCGCAGGATTCCGGCGAAGCGGCACCGGCCCCGTCCGACGAGGGTGAACCCGCCGCATAGCGGCGCTGCGCGGCCCGATCCCAAATTGTGCGGAGTCGGACCGGCGATGACCGCATACAGCGTCTTTTGATCCCGGCGCGTCCGCACGCCGGGATCAAAGCATTTTCAGAAGGCTTCGGCGCGCTTTTTTGCGGCGCGCGCGGGGAAACCCTAGGCAAATCCGGCCGGATACGGTATAATGCTGTAAAATGTCTTTTTGGAAGCGGAGGATGGGGATGCAGACCAGGACGCCGGAAGGCTACATCACGCGGGAGCAGGCGGAGGCGCTTCTCGCCGAAGCGCGGGAGGCCGCCCTTTCCCGGTCGGGCGTCCGGGGCCGCGCGCGCCCCCGCAAGCGCACGGGCGCCGGGCGGGTGCTGCACGCACTGTCCAACGCCCTGTACGCGGTGGTCATCGCACTTTTGCTGATTGGCCTCTATGTCGGCGTGCAGGCGAAGCTGAACGATCAGCCCGCATCGCTTCTGGGGTACAGCCTCTATCAGGTCAAGACCGGCAGCATGGTGCCGACGCTGCCCATCGGCAGCTTTATCGTCACGCGGGAACCGGACGACCCTGCGGCGCTTCCCGAGGGAACGGTCATCACCTTTCGGACCACCGGAGGCGCCATCATCACCCACCGCATTGTCGAGGTGGTGGAGGATGAGGGCGTCCGCTACCGCACCAAGGGCGATAATCCCCTCAACGCGCCCGATCTGGAACTGGTGACGCCGGACCGCGTGCTGGGCATGCTCCAGTTTTCGGTCAGCCTGCCGCGCGTCTGGGAGGAGGCGGCGGAATGAGGCGGATGCTTTCGGATCCCCGGAACGCAAAGCGGATCGTCGAGATGCGGGACGTCACCTCGATGGAATGCTATCAGACCCCCGAGGGGGCGCGCACGCGCGTGCTGCGGGGCGCGTCGCTGACGGTCATGCGCGGCGAGGCCTGGGGCGTCACCTGCGACGAGCCCTTTGAGTTGGAACTGCTGATGGAGATCATGGGCAATGTCAAGCCCTACGAGGACGGCCGCTGCTCGCTGTCCCAGATGGGCATGGTCCGGCTGAAGCGGCGCGTGCTGGACCACCTGTACTACGTGAACGACCAAAAGCTGATGTATCCGCACATGCACGTGCTGTCCTGGCTGATGTTTGCATCGCAAAAGACCGGCGGCACACCGGCCCTGCGCCAGGCGGAGTGGCTGGAGCTTTTGCTGGATACAGGCCTTTACCCCGTCACGCTGGCCTATGCGCGCTTTCTGACCGCGGCGGAGCAGGCGGCGGTGGCGATCCTGCTCGCCCTCAAAATGCCGCGCGTGCAGTTGGTGCTGCTGGACCTATCCCACATCGAGGTGCCGCAGTCCATGTACGCCGCGTTTTCCAAGGTGCTGCGAAGGCTTCGGGATCAGGGCAAGTCCGTGGTGGTCGCCAGCGCCCGGCGGGACCTGATCCAGGCGTGCTGCGACAGCGCGGCGTTTCTGCTGGACGGGCGCCTCGAGCGGCAGGGAACCGTCGAGGCGCTGTGCGCCGAGTATGACGCGCGCCGCCTGGTAATCCACACTCCCGCGCCGGAAGCGGCGGCCGCCGAGCTGGCCGGGGCGCTGCCGGAGATGACCGCGCTGGCGCGCCCGGACGAGCGCGAGCTGTGGCTGCGCGGGTCGGTCACTCCGGAGATCTCCGGGGTGGCCGCCGCGTTGGAGCGCGCGGGCGTCCGCTTTGACGGGATCGAAATCGCCAGGCCCAATCTGGAACTGGCCTTCCGGGAGGTAGCCCCTTGATCTACCGCATGAGCCTGATCCAGAAGGAGTTCAGCTACGGATACTACCAGAAGCAGGACGGCCTGAAGCGGCTCGTCGGGCTCGGCGTATTTTTTGGCATGATGGCGTTTTCGGTATACTTTATCCTGCAAACCCTGACCCAGAGCGTGCTGACCGACGCGGCGCCCTACATCATGCAGCCCAGCTATTTTTCCACGGGCTCTCTGTACCTGGCGGTCAGCGCGGTCGGCTTTCTGGTCTATTTCGGGAGCAGGTTTGACCAGATCTCCTTTGCGGAGGTCTACGACAACAGCTGGTACTGCATGGCGCAGTTGGGGTACAGGATCGGCGCGATGGTGCTGGCCAAACTCTTCGCGCAGAGCGTGTCGGTGCTCATCATGCACACCGCGGGCTTTTTGGTGACGCTTTTGCTCTCGTCGATCCTGAAATTTCCGATGGTGGTCGACTACCTGCCCTCGCAGTATTTTCTGGGGCTGATGAATGCCGAAATGATGCTGGTCGCGGCGATGTTTCTGTCGATGCTGACGCGGGACCGGTCGAACGCCCGCTCCTGGCTTACCTTCCTTTCGCTGATCCTCTTTTTGCTGCAGTTTCCAAGCGGCTTTTTTGCCATCGCCACCGACCGCGCCCGGATGAGTGACTTCTTCGGACTGTGGACCGGCTCCTGGTATTTATGGGCGGTGACCGGCTGCCTGATTCTGGCGCTCTTTGCCTGCGTTCGCCGCGGCGCGCGGCTGGCCGGCCTATTCAATCCGCCGGCCGAAACGGGCGCGCCCCGCCTTGGCGCGCGGGTGGGGGAGGGCGTGCGGGTGGTGGTCGCCAGCGACAGCCCGAATGCCTTCATCCGGCGGCAGGCCCGCAAGCTGGAGGCGGCGTATCATCCGGTCAGGCGCTTCAATCTGCTCTCCTTTCTGAGCACGTTCGTGCTGGTCGTCGTCATCGTGGCGATGCTGGCGGTCAACCTGGTGCTGCTGGTGTTCAATTACGCCTCTCCGGAGAAGGAGACCGCCGTGATGGGCTATATTCCCTACATCTTCCAGTCGACCACCATGGAGCCCACCGTCTATTACAACGACATTGCGTTTTTTGAAAAGGTTGACCAGTACGTCAAGATTGACCTGGGCGACATCGTGCTGTACAAGGACGATGTCGGCGTGGTGCAGGTGCGCAAGCTCCTGGCGTATTCGGTGGACCCCGAAACCGGTGGAGAGCGCATCGAAGCCGACATCACCCACTATGTCGAGGGCGCGCAGAAGGACGCGCTCAAGACCACGCTGACGAGGCGGCAGATCTACGGCAGGCTCGTGGGCACCAATCGCTACATCGGCGTGGTGGTGCTGTTTGCCAACACCATGCTGGGCAGGCTTCTGTTCCTTCTGATTCCCACCGTGCTGATCTTCTTCTCCGGGCCGATCTTCGCCCTGGTGCGGCAAATCGGCAGGACGCAGGCGGCCCGTGAAGCCCGCCCCGGAGGCGCGAAGGGCGCCGCTTCGCGATAAAACCTCGGTCCGTCAACGGGATTTAACCCTGGCGGCGTGGAAACGCGCCGCATTTCCGCTATACTGTGATGGAGCGGCATGCTGTCCGCACGGGAGCGGTTTTACGAAGATTATACAAGAAATACCGGTTTTCACCTTGACATACCGGGCAAATGGCGTATAATATACATAAATTAAGAATAAATATGCAACGGAGCGTGAGCACAGTGAAGCAGTACAAAAAAATCGTGCTGGCCTATTCTGGCGGGCTGGACACCTCGGTCATCATCCCGTGGCTCAAGGAGAACTACCCGGGCTGCGAGGTGATCGCGGTGGCGGCCAACGTGGGCCAGGCGGGCGAGCTGGACGGCCTGGAGGAAAAGGCCCTGAAGACGGGCGCGTCCAAGCTCTACATTGAGGATCTCGAAAAGGAGTTTGTGGAGGACTACATCTTCCCGACCCTGAAGGCGGGCGCGAAGTACGAGGAGAAATACCTTCTGGGCACTTCGTTTGCGCGGCCCATCATCGCCAAGCGGATCGTGGAGATCGCGCTCAAGGAAGGCGCCGACGCCATCGCCCATGGCTGCACCGGCAAGGGCAACGACCAGGTGCGCTTTGAGTTGACCATCAAGGCCTTCGCGCCGACCATGCCCGTCATTGCGCCCTGGCGCGTCTGGGAGCTCAAGGGCCGGGAGGACGAGATCGCCTACGCCGAGGCCCACAACGTGCCCCTCAAGATCAGCCGGGAGACCAATTACTCCAAGGACAAGAACCTGTGGCACCTGTCCCACGAGGGGCTGGAGCTGGAGGACCCCGCCAACGAGCCCAAGTACGCGGGCAACATGGAGATGGGCATTACCCCGGAAGAAGCGCCCGACCAGGCCGAGTACGTGACCATTGACTTTGAAAAGGGCGTTCCGGTGGCGGTGAACGGCGAAAGGCTGGACGGCCCCGCGCTGATCAAGAAGCTCAACGCCATCGGCGGCAAGCACGGCGTGGGCATTCTGGACATGGTGGAGAACCGGCTGGTGGGCATGAAGAGCCGCGGCGTGTACGAGACCCCCGGCGGATCGATCCTCTACGAGGCCCACGAAAAGCTGGAACAGCTGTGCCTGGACAAGCTGACGCTGCACTACAAGCAGCGGATGGCGCTGGAATTTGCCGATCTGGTGTACAACGGACAGTGGTTTACGCCGCTGCGGGAGGCGCTCTCCGCCTTTGTGGACGAAACCCAGAAGACCGTCACCGGCAGCGTGAAGCTCAAGCTCTATAAGGGCAACATCATCTCCGCGGGCGCCACCAGCCCCTACTCGCTCTACGACGAGAACATCGTCACCTTCGGCGAGGACGGCGCGGTGTACGACCAGAAGGACAGCGCCGGGTTTATCACGCTCTACGGCCTTCCGATCAAGATCCAGGCGATGCTAAGCGAGAAGCACAAGAAATAAGCGGAATTCCATCGGCCCGGCGCACGCCGGGCCGAATGAAAAATGGAGGACGGACCATGAAGCTTTGGGCGGGCAGGCTTTCCGGAGAAGTGGACGAGCGGCTGAACAGGCTCAACGCGTCCATCGGGTTTGACCAGCGCTTGTTC
>JARKQG010000094.1 GCA_029974035.1 Eubacteriales bacterium
ATTGTCCTCGGACTCGACGCGCGGCTCTTCCTCCAGCAGCGTCATGTTCGGGTAGGCTTCCTTCTGGTGCTTCACGCCGCCGTCCGCCCACTCGTTGTGGGAGGCGTTGGTCACGTGGGCCACCATGGTGGTGTAGATGCCTTCGCCGCCCATGGCCTTGGCCAGGTTGTCCATGATGAAGGCGCCGTACTGCTCGTTGTTGAAGGCCTCGATGTCATAATCGACGTTCTCCAGCGAGGCACCCTCGTGGGCGATGACGATGATGCCCGCGTCACGGGCCTGCTTGAGCACCGGCTCCAGGCTGCCCGGGTCCACCGGAACCACGCAGATGGCGTCCACGCCCGCGGCGATCAGGTCCTGGATCAGCTGGTATTGCAGCGTCGCGTCGATCTCCGGGGTGCCCTTCTGGTAGATGTTGAGGCCGGTTTCGGCGGCGTACTCCTTGACGCCGGTATCCATGCGGACAAACCAGGGGTTGGTGGCGTCCTTGGGCACGACGACGATTTCCCAATCCTTCTCGTCGGCCAGCGCGACCGTCGCCATCGACAGGATGAGAATCGCCGCCAGCATAAGGGCCAGGAATTTGCGCATAGGGTTCCCTCCTCTAATTTTACTCCGCACCAGCGGAAAAGCGTGAACTGGCGGGGTGCCTTCGCATAAAACGCATGGCGCTCCTTTACAAAGGTGGACAAAAGCCATAAAGCGCGTCGGTTGGTGCGGGTGAACCGCCCCTTTAATTATATTTGTGTTGCGTGTAAATTATAGCACGCAAGCCCCCGCGTGTCAATGCGGCGGCGGGAAAACCTTTGCCCGCGCGGCCGGGAGAAATCCCTTGACACCGGCCGCGGCGCGGGTGCTATAATACGGGAAGAAAGCCCTCCGGGCGGCCCGGAGGGCGCTGCAAGGAGGGTTATGGCATGAAAACGGTCAAGGATAAGCAGCTTTTGGTGGGCGCGGACTTCGCGGGGTACCCGCTCAAGGAGGCGGTGTGCGCGCACCTGCGGGAGAAGGGCTGGACGATTACCGACGTGGGCGTCACCGACCCCAATGTGGACGATACGGAGAACATGTTCCACCGGGTGGGGCTCCGGGTGGGCGCGAAGATCGCGGAGCGGGCGTTTGAGCGCGCGCTGATCTTCTGCGGCACGGGCATGGGCATCCACATCGCGGCGTCCAAGTGCCCCCACGTGCACGCGGGCGTGGTGGAGAGCGTGCCCGCGGCGCTGCGCGCCATCACCGGCAACGGCGTGAACGTGCTGGCGATGGGCGCGTTTTACGTGGCGCCGCAGATGGGCTGCGACATCGCGGACGCGTACCTGGGCGCGGAGCTGGGCAGCGGCTACGAGTGGTGGCCGAATTTCTACGAGTTCCACAAGCTGGCCATTGACGAGCTGGAGGCCTTCGACTACGAAACCTACAAAAAGAACGGCTTCAAGATGAAGCACCTGGGCGACTTCCCGCTGAAGCTGGAGAAAAAGCCGGAGTGACGCGGCCGGCAAATCTCCCGGAGAAAGGAATGGAACCATGATACTGGACCGATGGGACAGCCTCGGGCGCTATGCCGGGCTGGGCGCAAACTTTGAAACCGCCGTCCAATACCTGCTGGAGCGGGGGATGGACGCCTTTGCGCCGGGCAAGTACGCCGTGGACGGCGAACGGGTGTATATTTCCGTGCGCGAGGCCGACCTCTCCGCAAAGCCGGAGCGGTGGGAGGCCCACAGGCGCTATGCGGACATTCAGATCCTGCTGGCGGGCGGGGAGGCGATCCTCTACGCGCCCGAGCCGGGCGCGCCGGAGGGCGCCTACAATGAGGCGAAGGATGTGGAATTCTTTGAAAGCACCGCCGGCCTTCGCTGCGCGCTGAAGCCGGGGGACTTCATGATCTTCCTGCCCGGCGAGCCCCATGCCCCGGACCGCCCGGAGGGATCGGAGGGCTTTTCCCGGAAGATGGTGGTCAAGGTGCTGATGGCCTAGCCGTCCGCGAAGCCCAATTCCCGCGCTATGGCCGGATCTTTTCCTGTCCGGCTGTGTCGCTCTCCGCTTGACGTAGCGCCGTTGCGCCTGCGCTCCGGCTCCGTGCCGGGCAGAAAAAGCTATGCGCCCTATCATCGGTTCTTAGACTTCGTGGGCTGCTGGGCGCTTTCGCCCGTTTTTACGGCCAAGGGCCGCGGAGCGCCTGCGCGCGCCCCGCGGCCCGCGTTTTGCCGCGGGGGATTGCCCGAACGCGGTGCTTCGGGTATAATGGGCGAAAGGAGGGGGTTTATTTGGAAGCTTTCGCGCTGAACGTCGAGCACGCGTTTCTCACGCTGGCGCAGGTGGGCGTGACGCTGCTGGAATCCTTTGGCGTGGCGGTGCTGCTCATCTCGTCGGTCAAGGCGCTGATCGGCTATTTCCGGAGGGATGCCCACGTGCGGCTCAGCCTGGCCCAGGGCATCGCGCTGGGGCTGGAGTTCAAACTGGGCGGCGAGGTGCTGCGCACCACCGTGGTGCGGGACTGGAGCGAGCTGGGCATTCTGGGCGCGATTATCCTGCTGCGCGGCGCGCTGACCCTTTTGATCCACTGGGAGATCAAAAACGAGGAGGTCCGCTGCGGGTCGCTGCCCGGCGATCCCGCGCAGCCCGGGGAATAATCCGGAACTTTTCGCGTATGGATTAAAGTCTAAGGAGACAGGAGGGATTATTATGAAGCGCATCTTGCCCCTGTTGCTCGCTCTTGTGCTCGCCCTGGGCCTCGCGGCCCGCGCGGAGTCGCTGCCCCAGACCATCACCCGCATCGTGCCGCTGGAGGGGACCAACGAGGAGCGCACCTATACCCTCGTCCAGGACGCGCAGGGCAGGTTCTCCATCTACATCGACGAAGGATTTTACGAGGCCGTGCAGACCGACGCGGGCATGATCATCCAGCAGAAAGGCGGCGGCGCCACCATGACGCTGACCGTGCTGGACGGCGACGCCAAGGCGCTGCGCGAGAAGACCATCACCCCGGAGATCCGCAACGACGACTGGGAAGAGGAATTTGACGGCGACCGCGAGGGCTGCGGCGGCTCGCCCTTCCCGGGCTGCGGCGCGGTCTACACCGAGGGCGACCGCACCCGCTCGCTCTACTGGTTTGACGTGGGCGGCGGCAAGGTGATCGCCGCGGACTACGCGCTTTTGCCCGAGGAGCAGGAAGGCCACGGCGTGCGCATGTGGGACATGCTGGAAACGATCACCGTCAGCTGACCGGACTGCCAGACAACTGAAAATCCGCCCGCTTTTTAATCCTTCCATGATTTACAAGGCGGGCGGATTTTGTTATGCTCTCCGGTAAAGGATGTGTTGAAAGGCTCCTCAAGGCGATTGTCTTTGACCTGGACGGAACGCTTCTTGACACGCTGGACGACCTGACCGCCAGCGTCAACCACATGCTCGCGCAGTTTGGCGATCCTGCCCGCTCGAGGGAAGTCGTGCGCCAGGCGGTGGGCAACGGCGTCCGGAACCTGATCGTGCGCGCGCTGCCGGGCGGGGAGGACGCCGCCCGGGTAGACGAGAGTCT
>JARKQG010000096.1 GCA_029974035.1 Eubacteriales bacterium
CGCAGGTCTTGCCCACCAGGGCCATGCGCACGCACTCCTGCCCGGCGATGCTGTCGCCCGCTGCGTCGTCGTGGCCGCGCGCCAGCACCTTGCCCTGGGCGTCGGTGAAGACCACGAAGTCCGTGCTGGCGGTCTTCATCAAGTCCTGCCCCAGCTTGCGCAGCAGGCCTTCGTCGGCGTTGGCCACGCCCAGGATCACGTTGGGGCGTATGGCCTGGGCCTGGGCCGTGGCGATGAAGTCGCGCCCCATGCGTTGGACGCGGTCCTGAACCACGCGCTGGTCGTTGGTGATTGCCTTGATGAGTTCATTGCGGAAACCATCCCCAACGGACACGTAGGAGGCCACGATGGCCGTGGCGGAGGCGCAGATGACCGAGGCGATGACGAGGAAGACGAGCTTGAAGGAGATCGTGATGCGCATCTGGTATCCTGCTCCTGATAGTAGAACGTCCAATCAGTCAGGCCGCGTGCGTCGCACAGGGCTGCCATGCCGGGGTGGCGTTTCTATTCTTGGAAATAATAGGTTACAATGCCAAGTCGTTAGATGCAAGTGAATTTCGGAACGATCTCGACTGTTTTCGCGGGAATGAGCCCCGGAGAAAGCCTGGACACTGCGCTTATCGTGTAGAATGCGTTACGCGCGTGGCATCGGGATGGGCAGTGTGTCGGGCTTTCTGACAAGCAGGCGCCGAAAGGGGCGGGTGGGGGGGAAGTGTGGGGTGACGACCTCGTGACGGACCCGCGTACCGGCGCGGTTCACTGTGACACGATGGAGGGGCGCGACGCCCCGCTCGAGCCGGTGCCCGACGGGTCCCGGACGTCACCGCGCCATGAGCGCGAACACGCCCCAGCCCAGGTATTCGCGGGCGTACGCGGCGTAGCGCGCCGGGGCCGTGGTCAGTTCGGCCCGGACCTCGGCGGCGAAATCATCGTCGGGGTTCGCGTCGAGCCAGCGGCGCATGGTGAGCCACTTGGCCGCCTCGTACCGGTCCCAGCTGTCCTGGTCGGCCAGGACCATCTCCACCACATCGTAGCCGAGGGCGCCGAAAGACGCGATGAGCTCCGGCAGCGTCAGGAAGTCCGCGATGGAACCGGCGCGGCAGCCTTGGGCGGCCGCTTCGGTCGGCGGCAGGCGCAGCCAGTAGGGCTCCCCGATCAGGATGATCCCGCCCGGGCGGAGGCTTTTGGCCAGAAGCTCGACGGTGCCCGCGACGCCTCCGCCGATCCAGGTCGCGCCGACACAGGCAGCCACACCGAACTTCTCGCCGGGGACGTAACCGGCGGCGTCCGCGTGGATGAACTCGACCAGGCCGGCGACGCCCAGTTCGTCGGCGCGGAGTTTCGCTTGTCCGCTGAACAACCGGCTCATGTCGACGCCAACGCCGCTGATTGCGTGATCGCGCGCCCAGGTGCACAGCATCTCGCCCGAACCGCTGCCGAGGTCCAGCACGCGGGTTCCGGGCTCCAACCGCAACACCCTGCCGAGAGTGGCGAGCTTTTCCGGCGTGAATGGGTTGTGGATGCGATGGGCGCTCTCCGTGATGGTGAATATCCGTGGAATGTCCACTGCGGAGACTCCTTGCTTCGGTGGGGAATGTTCAGGATTGCCTTGGAG
>JARKQG010000098.1 GCA_029974035.1 Eubacteriales bacterium
GAGTCTATATAGCAAATAATTACTTTTACTACTCTTATTGACCGTTTCACAAGTTGATGCGCCGCGAGGCGCCGGTTATAAAGTAACCAACTTATAAAATTTGAGCTCTTCGCTCCGTCAATGAGGCGGCGCCCCGCCGCCAGAGGCAGTCGACCGGCCGCTTGCGCGGCGCCCTCCCAAAAGAGGCGGTCCGTAATTATTTGCACGTTCCTCCGTCAACGCGAATGCAGACGAACAGTATCACGCGGCGCGTTTTCTGTCAAGTTAAAACTGCGCGCCTATGCCCTGGGGCCAAAGCTCAGCGAGTCGATGACGGACTTCAGCGCGCCCGCGGAGGTGCGCAGCTTTTCCGTTTCCTCGTCGGTGAGCGGCGGGGTGATCTCGCGGATGATGCCCTTGGCGCCAATCACGAAGGGCAGGCTCAGGCACACGTCGGAAATGCCGTAGCGCCCGTTGATCATGGCCGAAACGGTGAGCACGGAATTGGCGTCCTGCACGATGCACTCCACAATGCGCTTGACGGCCATCGCCACGGCGTAGTAGGTGGCGCCCTTGAATTTGATCACCTTGGCGCCGGAGGTGCGCACATCGTCCAGGATCGCCTCCAGCTGCGCCTTGCCGCAGCGCTCGGCCTCGAGGCAGGCGTGGTCGCAGTACTCGTCCATGGTCATGCCGGCGATATTGGTCAGCGACCAGGGCACCATGGAGCTGTCGCCGTGCTCGCCGAACACATAGCCGTGCACGTTGCCCGGGTTGAGGTGCACGTGGGCGGCCAGGATGGACCGGAGCCGCGCGGAATCCAGCATCGTGCCGGAGCCGATGACCTGGCGCGGCTTCAGCCCGAAATTTTTGGTGACGTGGTAGGTCAGGATGTCCACGGGGTTGGCCACCACGATGTACACCGCCTCCGGCGCGCGGCGGACCACCTCCGGCATGATGGAGGAGATGATGTTGACGTTACCCTGGGCCAGATCGATGCGCGTCTGCCCGGGCTTCCGGGCCGCGCCGGCGGTGATGATCACGATGTCCGCGCCCTCGGCGGCGGCGTAATCCCCGGCGTACACGTCCACCGGCGCGCAAAACGGCGTGCCCTGAATGATGTCCATGGCCTCGCCCCGCGCCTTGTCAAAGGCGATGTCGATCAGGACGATTTCGGTGGCGAGCCCCGAGGCGGTCAGCGTGTAGGCGATGGTCGCGCCGACGTTTCCGGCGCCGAGAATGGCGATTTTTCTTCCTTTGCTCAAGGGACGGACCTTCTTTCGGTCTTTAATTGCGGTATGGCGCGCCGTCCTGCGGCGCCCCGGCGCGGCAAAAGCCGCCCGGTTCTCCTGTCCTGCGTCAAATTCGCATCATACGAAAGCGCCTCGATTCAAACCATAACCAAATCCATATTGAACCCATAGCGCTTATTATATCTGATCACATTTCGGGAATCATTAAAATACGGAGAATTTTGTGGTGAGAAAGAATCTTTACCTGGTGCGCGTGTTTTTGTCACAATCCCGGCGCGCTCTTTCGCCAGGCGCTCCGCCCGGCGGCGCCGGTATTTTCCGCCGCGAAAAAATATCCGGCACCCGCGGGCCCGGACGTGCGGAAATCCGGCATTGCCGTGACCTGCCGCAAAATATTAAATGGAATATGCCGGCCCAACGCGGGCGATATGCGCTCAGGGCAGGGCCGCGACGATTTGCACCCGGCGCATCGCTTACCTGAGGCGCCGGGTGCGCGCAAGTGCTACTCGCAGCGGGACTGGTTGCCGGACCTGCAACAGCAGCAGTAGTACACGAAGAATCCGATGCCCGCCAGCAGGGCGGCGACAGAGCCCGGGATTGCGGGGAGGCCGATGACGGGCAGGACCGCGGACAGAATCAGCCCGACAATCCCCACAATGACGAGCGCGACGCTGATCAGAATTACCATGATTCACAAACTCCTTTCGTGGCCGTTTGGCAGCCGGGAGGCGAGGTGCAATCCATCCCATACTATTCGGATACCAGTAATGGCGTACCAAAGCGGCGGCCGCCGATCAGAGAACCCGCACCCTCAAAAGGGATGCGGGGTTTTTTGCCGTGATTTCAGAAGCTTTCCTCCATCGCGCGGATTCTCTCCAGCAGCATCCGGTTGACGGGGCAGTCAATAAAGTGCGCCGCGCTCAGCGCCGCGACGGTGCCGGCGAACAGGTCCACCTCGCTTTTGCGCCCGGCCTCCAGATCCTGCCGCATGGAGGGCTTGCCGGAGGGGCTCAGGCCGTCCAGGATGCGCAGCCAGTAGTCGATGTCGGCCTCGGTCAGGTCCACGCCCTCCGCCTGCGCCAGGGTGAGCGCCTCCCGCATGGCGGCGATCATCGTGTCCCGGGCCTCGCCGGGCCGCTGCACGCCGCGGTAGTCGCATTCAAACACCGCCACCGCCTGGTTGACGCCCACGTTGAGCATGAACTTGCTCCACAGGTGCCGCCGCATGTCCGGCATGATCTGAAAGGGCACGCCCGTTCGTTCAAAAAAACGCGCCACCGCCGCCGTCTGGGCCGCGCCGCCGCCGTCGGGCCGGTTGCCAAAGCAGATCATCCCCATGTGGTGGCAGGTCAGGCGGTTCCCCACCTTGACCGCGTCCATGCCCTGGGCCACGGCGGGCAGCACCTTTTCCGCCCCCAGCGCGCGGCCGATGACCTCCTCGCTGATGATGCCGTTGAGCAGCGAAAGGATCACCGTGTCCGGCCCGACCAGCCCCCGGGCGGCCTCCACGGCGGCCGAAAGGGCGCCGAATTTTACCGAAAAGATCAGAAGGTCCGCGGATTCTCCGGGGGCCTCGGGCGTCACGTAGCGGAAGCGGCAGGCCTCGCCGTTTGCGAACACCCCCTCCTGCCGGTAGCGCGCGACGCGCGCCCCGTCCGCCAAAATCCTCAGCGCGCCCTCCGGCGCGCTTTTTTCAATCTGATGTCCGAACAGCACGCCCAGCGCGCCCAGGCCGACAATGGCCGCCGTTTTGATTTCCATCTTGCGCCTCCGTTTCAGGGTTTCCCGCGGATGCGGGCGATTTTTCCATTATATCCCTGCTTTCGGGCAAAAGCAACCCGCGCGGGGGCGATTGAGCGGCCCGGAGCCGGGTATACAATCAGCGGACAACTTCGGCCGGGGAGGGTGAAACGTGCGGGCGATTATGGAGACCGCGTTTGACATCGCGTACTTCGCGTGCGCGCTGTGGCTGAGCGCGGAGATCCTGCGAAACGCGCGGGGGCGCGGGCAGTACCGGCTCTTTGGCGCCATGGGGCTGATTCTGGTCTTTGGCGACGCGTTCCACCTGGTGCCCCGGATGGCGGCGCTCAACAGCGGAGCACCCGCGGCGTTCGCGGCGCAGATGGGGCTGGGCAAGCTGATCACCTCCGTCACGGCCACGGTGTTCTACGCGCTCTTTTACCACGCCTGGCGCGCGCGCTACCAGGTAAAGGGGCGGCACGCCCTGACGGCCTGGGTATGGCTTCTCACGCTGGCCCGCGTTGCGCTGTGCCTCTTTCCGCAGAACGACTGGACGGGCGCGAATCCGCCCCTCGCCTGGGGCGTCTACCGCAATCTGCCCTTTTTGCCGCTGGGCGCGATCGTGATGGCGCTGATGTACGCGTCCGGGCGGAGCGATCCGCCGATGAAGCGGGCCTGGCTGGCGATTCTGCTCAGCTTCCTTTTTTACATTCCGGTGGTGCTCTTCGCGGACGCCGCGCCGGCCGTCGGCATGCTGATGATCCCCAAGACCCTCGCCTACGTGTGGCTGCTTTTCATGGCCCGCGCCGCCGAGCGGGCGGACGGGGGCGCGGCGCGCGCAACGCCATAATTATTTTACCCATTGTGATTTGCATTTTGCCAAACAATACGTTATAATCATGCATACTGGCGCGAGTGCGCCCAGACGGGGCGCGCCTTTCTTTGCGCCGCCCGGTCCGCGGGGGTCCATGTGCATCAACCCAAGAGCGAGGAGCTGTTTCCGTGAGCAACAGAGGGTACTCTTCCAACAACCGCCGCAAACCGAAAAAGCGCATCACCGGCCGGTTCTACGCTTTTCTGACGGTCGTGGTGGTGCTGGTGATCATGTTCAGTGTGTTTCTGATCCACAACCGCGGCGGCTCCCGCGTGACGACCCAGAACCAGACCCAAAGCCCGGCCCAGACCGCCGCCGACGATTGGGGCGACGAGGCCGGGGCAACCCCGGCGCCCGACGCCACCGCCACCGCCGGCGCCAGCAGCCTTCAG
This sequence comes from Eubacteriales bacterium, assembly GCA_029974035.1. The sequence continues at coordinate 4,239 of JARKQG010000098.1, forward strand.
GACCTGATCCAGAACGATCCGGACCTGGCGCCGCTGGAGGGCGACGAAAAGGTGCAGGTGAGCGACCTGTCCGTCAAGGAGGGCCTGCCCTCGGAGTGGCGCAACATCCTGCTGCTGGGCTCCGATACCCGCAACATCAAAAAGGTGTCCCGTACGGACACGATCATCATCGCCTCCATCAACACCAAGGACGGGCGCATCAAGCTGGTTTCCGTCATGCGGGATACCATCGTACCCATCCCCGGCCACGGCGAACAGAAGATCAACTCCGCCAGCTACTTCGGCGGGCCGGAGCTGACCATGAAGGTGGTCAACGAGTGCTTTGATCTGAACATCACGGAGTACGTGCTGGTCAACTTCGGCAGCTTCAAGGAAGTCGTGGACATCCTGGGCGGCATCGACATGAACGTGACCGAAAAGGAAATGGAGCAGATCAACGGCAGTGTCCGGGAGCAGGCGCGCATCCTGGGCCTGAGCAAGGAAAAGTACCTGGCCGGCGAGTACAACCTCAAAACCTTCGGCCCGGATACCCATCTGGACGGCCTGCAGGCGCTGGCCTACGCCCGCATCCGCCACATCGACAGCGACTGGCAGCGCACCGAGCGCCAGCGCATGGTCATCGACGCCGCCATCAAAAAGCTGCGCGGCTCGGTGTCCGTCAAGCAGGTGGTGAGCCTGTTCACCTCCTCTTGGCAGTACATGCAGACCAACATCGACATGATGGGCGCCGTCGCGCTCGCCACCACGGTGCTCAACAGCGGCATCGGCGAGGTGACCACCGGCCTGATGCCCATCACCAACACCTACAAAAGCGAGAGCCGCAAAAGCAACGGCCAGGCGATCTACGATACGGACTTTGAGGCCAACGCGGCCCGGCTCTATAAGTTCATCTACGAGGAATAGGGCGCACATCCATCCGGTGGCCGGTCCCTTCGGGATCGGCCACTTTTTAAGGCGAGGTGGTTTGAATGAAGACTTTTGAGCGCGCGCGGCCCGGGGATGCGGAGGCGGTGTTCCGCCTTTTTGAAGAGGCCAAGCGCCTGGGCCGCGGCCGCGGCACCACCGACTGGGACGAAACCTACCCCACCCGGGACCTGGTGGACGAGGACATCGCCCGGGGCGACCTGTGGACGCTGCGGGAGGGCGGGGCGCTGGTCGCGGCCATCTCCATGCTGCCGAAGGAGGAGCTGGACGGGGACGCCGGGTGGACGGAAGAACACGTCTGCGCGCTGGCCCGGCTGTGCGTGGACCCTTTGCGCCAGGGGCAGGGCATCGGCGCGGAGATGATGCGGCGCATCACGGAGGAGGCCGCGCGCCAGGGCTTTCGCGCCACGCGCCACCTGGCCTCGGTGGATAACCCCGCCGCCCTCAGGCTGTACCGCCGGATGGGCTGCCGGGAACTGGGGCGGCTGCGCCTCCCCTACGGCGACTTCATCGCCTTCGAGCGTCGGATCGGAAAATGACCGCGCGGCCCGTTTTGCCAAAGCGGACGCCCGCCCCCGCGCTTAGGGGGGCGGGCGTTTCTCACCGGGGTTCGAGGCGCATCCAATCGGGCTTTTTGTCCGCGGGCATGGCGGGGTGGTTCAGCCAGCAGGCGGCCCGGTGGCCGTCGCCCAGGGGCAGATCGGGCGGCTGCTTCAGACACAGCGCCATCGCGTAGGGGCACCGGGCGGCGAAGGCGCAGCCCTCGGGCGGCGCGAACAGGTCCGGCGGCGCGCCCTCAATGCTGGCCACCTTCTCCCGCGCCTGGCTGTTGATCCGGGGCATGGAGCCCAAGAGCGCGTGGGTATAGGGATGGCCCGGACGGTAGAAGATGTCCCGCACGGTCCCCTCCTCCACGATCTTGCCGGCGTAGAACACCAGCACGCGCCGGGCCATGTTGGCCACCACGCCCAGGTCATGGGTGATGAGCACGATGGCGGTGCCAAAGCTCTTTTGCAGCGACTGCATCAGTTCCAGAATCTGGGCCTGGATGGTCACGTCCAGCGCGGTGGTGGGCTCATCTGCGATCAGAAGCCGCGGGTTCATGCACATGGCGATGGCGATCACCACCCGTTGGCGCATGCCGCCGGACAGGCTGTCCGGGTATTCGCGGCAGCGCTTCTGCGGATTGGCGATGCCCACCAGCTTCAGGTAGTCGATGGTCTTTTCCGCCGCCTCGCGGCGGGAAATCTTCTGGTGCTTGATCATGACCTCGGCGATCTGCTTGCCCACGGTCATGGTGGGGTTGAGGCTGGTCATCGGGTCCTGGAAGATCATGGAGATGGACTTGCCCCGCACGTCCAGCATCTGCCGCTCGGTATAGCGGGTCAGGTCCTCGCCCTGAAAGACCACGCGGCCGCCGTCGATGGAGCCCTGGGGCCGGTCGATCAGCCCCATCAGCGCCTTGGCGGTGACGGATTTGCCGCAGCCGCTCTCGCCGACCACGGCCACGCATTCGCCCGCCTCCACGTGAAAGCTGACGTCCCGCACCGCCTGCACGCGGCCGCCGTAGGTTTTGAAGGATACGCGCAGGTTTTCCACCGTGACGAGGGGGCTCGTTTCGGACATCTCGAAGGCTCCTTCCAAAGGGAATGCGGTTCCGGTTCCGGGCTTAGCGCCTCATCCTCGGGTCCAGCGCGTCCCGGAGGCCGTCCCCCAGCATGTTGAGGGAGAGCATCGTGGTGCAGATGAAAAACGCCGGGATCAAAAGCTGGTAGGGCTGCATGCGGTACACCTGGATGGCGGTCTGCGCCAGCGAGCCCCACGAGCAGCTGGGCGACTGAATGCCGATGCCGATAAAGGACAAAAATGCCTCGGTGAAGATGGCCTGGGGAATGGCCATGGTCATGTTGGTCACCAAAATGCCGCCGATGTTGGGGATCATGTGCCGCAGGATGATCCGGGCGTCGGACACGCCCAGCGTGCGCGCGGCCATCACGAATTCCTGGTTTTTCAGCTGCAGCACCTGGCCGCGCACCAGCCGCGCGCTGCCGATCCAGCCCAGCACCACCATCGCCAGCACCAGCGGCACCACGCCGGAGCTCATCACCGTGCGCATCAGAATGGCCAGGATGATCATCGGAATGCCGTAGAGCACGTCGATCACGCGCATCACCAGCATGTCCACCTTGCCGCCGAAATAGCCCGACACGCCGCCCACAATACAGCCGATGAAGGTGTTGATGAGCACCACGATCAGGCCGATGAAAAGGGACACCCGGGCGCCCATCCAGTTGCGCACCCACAGATCGCGCCCGGCCTGGTCGGTGCCGAAGATGTGCTGGGCGCTGGGCCACTGGTTCATGGCCTTGGCGTTCTGGGCCGCGAAGTCATAGGGCGACAGGATGGGCGCGAAGATCGCCAGCAGCACGTAAAGCACGATGATGGCAAGCCCCAGCATCGCCACCTTGTTTTTCTTCAGCTTGATCCAGGCGTCCTGCCAGTAGGTGAGGCTCGGGCGGACGATGCGGTTGAGGTCCGCGTCATCTTTGGGCAGGGGGGTCAGCAGCGCCTCGTCCAGCGCGCCGGAGAGAATGGCCCCGCCGTTGTCTTCCAGCATGTTCAGTCCTCCTCGTCCTCGTCCATCCGGTAGGCGCCGCCGCGGGCCTCGGCCAGCTTGATGCGGGGGTCAATGACGCCGTAGAGGATGTCGACGATCAGGTTGGCCGCCACCAGAAACACGCCGTAGAAGGCGGTCATGCCCAGCACCATGGTATAGTCCAGGTCATTGATGGACTGCACGTAGAACTTGCCCATGCCGGGAATGGCGTAGATGCGCTCCAGCACGAAGGTGCCGGTGAGCACTGCGGCGGTGATGGGGCCCATGATGGTCACGATGGGCAAAATGGCGTTTCGCAGCTCGTGCCGCCAGATGATCTGCCGGGTCGAAAGCCCCTTGGCCCGGGCGGTGAGGATGTAGTCCTGATGGGTGACTTCCAGCATGCTGGAGCGCATCAGCCGGGTGATCAGCGCCAGCGTGTAAAGGCTCAGCGCGATCACCGGCAGGATCATGTGCCGCCAGGATTCCCACTGGGCCGCGGGCAGCCACTTGAGCTTGATGGAAAACACCAGCTGCAGCACCGTTCCAATGATGAAGTCCGGCATGGAAATGCCGATGATGGCGATCAGTACGCAGATGACATCCAGCGCCTTTCCGGCCTTCTGGGCGGCCATCGTGCCCAGGAAAAGGCCCACCGACAGCGCCAGCAGAAGCGCCCGGACGCCCAGCCCCGCGGAGTAGGGGAACGTCTGGGCGATGGTGGAATTGACGGTTCTGCCCGGGTACTTGAGGGACACCCCCAGATCGCCGTGCAGAAGGTTGCCCACGTAGGTCAGCCACTGCTGCCACAGGGGCCTGTCCAGGCCGTAGTAGGTCATCATCTTGTCGCGGATGGCCTGGTTCGTCTTTTCACTGATGAAGGGGTCCCCCGGCAGCATGCGAACCAGCGCAAAGATGATCGTGATCAGCACCACCACGGTGACGAGGGCGATCACGGTTCGCTTCAGGATGTATCGGAGCATCGGTCTAACCTCCTGATGGCGTCGCGCAAGGCGGGCTTTGGCGGGCGGCGGCCCTTCTCCGGGGCTTTGAAAAATCCCGGCGGGGGTTTTTCAAAGCTCCGGAGCCGGAGGCGATGCCTCCGGCTCGCGGCGTCCGCGCGGCGGGTTTGGCGTTATTCCACGAAGTAGGCGTAGGCGTAGTCCAGATCGCTGCCCAGGTAGAAGCGCACCACGCCCTTGAGCTTTTCGCTGACGGCATAGGGCACCTGGCGCACCTGCAGCGGCACGATGCCGGCCTCCTCCATCAGGATCTGCTCGGCCTCGGCGTACATGGAAAGGCGCGTCTTTTCGTCGGCGAAGGTGTTGGCGGTGTTGACCAGCTCGTCGTACCGCTCGCTCGAGAACTTGCCGCCGTTCTGGGAGTTGGTGGATACGAAGTAGGACAGGTACGTGTAGGGATCGTTGTAGTCGGGCATCCAGCCGGCGTAGATCACGTCGAAGTTGCCCGCCACGCGGTCGGCCAGCATGGCCTTGTAGGTGACGGTCTCGATGTCCACCTTGATGCCGAGGCTGCGCTGCCACTGATCCTGGCAGTTCTCGACGATCAGCTTGCTGGTGGCGGTGTCGGAGATCTTCAGCTTGACGGTGATCTGCGAGGGGTCCGCAATGCCCATGGCGTCCATGGCCTTTTTCAGGTGCTCCTGGGCCTTGTCGGGCTCCGCGGTGGTCTTGTACACGTCGATGGGGTACTGCTCGGTGTAGTAGCCGCCGTCCGCGCCGGCCACCAGCGGCAGCACGAAGCGGGTCTCCGGGGCGTAGAGGCCGTTGGTGGCGATGGCCACGTACTCCTCGCGGTCGAGGGCGTAGTTCAGCGCCAGGCGGAAGTCCTGGTTGCCCAGGATGGGGTTGGCGGTGGAGGCCA
>JARKQG010000057.1 GCA_029974035.1 Eubacteriales bacterium
GTTAACTGACTTGCAAACGGACGTGAAAGCCCTTGGGTGCAAAAGTTAGCCCATTGCCCTCTCATTCTAACAGCTTGAGCAACGAGATGCGATGTTTCGTGGCTGGTTACCGCGAAAACCACGCAAAAACATAGTAACAGGCTACAATCCATGGGTCTATGTTAAAATAGCGTACAGCGCCACGATAACGATCGTCAGCCCCGCGGCCCGGAGTGCGCTGGAGCCCGGGCGCCCGGCCCCGGCCCCAACGGTATAGCCCAGGCCCTCGACGCGCGCGGCAATCTCCTTCAGCGAAACGGCGTCTGCGTCGTAGACGACGGTCACGGCGCCTTCGCTGTAACTGACCTCGGTGCTTATGACGCCGACGGCGCCCCGCAGTTTTTTCAATTTTATTCCGGCAGTTCACACAGGTCATGCCGCCGATGGAAAGCTGCGCGGTTTTCGTGCTTCGGCCCATGGGACACGTTCCTCTCCGTTTACTACGCCCAGTATATCGCTCGGATTTGTAGAAATTGTGTGGATTGTGCGCCGGCAAAAAATAACGTCCGTCCTGCCGGAAGAAAAACGCCGTCCGAAAGGGCGGCTCTTGCGGAGGAAAGCGGCGCACCTTCCGATGCAGAAAACCGCCGCCCGATTTTTCACAGATCGGGCGGCGGAATTATGCCGGAATGGGCGCGGAGTGGTTTGGCGCGGGGCGTGCGAAGGGGCGGCGGGCGCGCTATTCCGCCAGCCAGCGGACGGTCTGCCAGATCTCCTCGCCATTGTTGGACTGCTTTTCGCCCGGGGTGCTGCGCCCGTTGCGGACGTAGGCGACCAGGATTTTTTTGAGATAGCCGGCGATGGCCGGGTGATCCGCGATCACGTTGACGCGCTCCGCGATATCCTCCTCCAGGTCGTAGAGCTGGAAGCGCGGCATATCCGCCGTCTCCTCGCCCGACGCGGGGTAGGACCAGCCGCCCGATCCCGGGCACATTTCCAGCTTGTATTTGCCCTTGCGGATCGAGAGCGAACCGTCGTAGCTTTGGTGCACCACGTCCTCCCGCACGCCGGGGGCGTCGGCGTCCAGCCACAGCGGCAAGTTGGAAATGCTGTCCACGCCGGCCTCGGGCGGCAGTTCGGCCCCGAGCAAATCCGCCATCGTGGCCATAAAGTCCGAAAGGCATACGATCTTGTCACACCGCCCGCCGGGGGCGATTCCGCCGGGCCAGCGAACCAGCAGCGGAATGCGGTGCCCGCCCTCGTAGATGTCGGACTTGTGGCCGCGGAATACGTAGCTGGGGTTGTGGCCGGCGGCGAGCAATTCCTCAAAGTTGGCCATCGGCGAGCAACCGTTGTCCGAGGTGAAAATAACCACCGTGTTCTCGTCCAGCCCCGTCTCCCTGAGCTTGCGGAGCACCCGGCCGACCATTTCGTCCACCATCAGCACAAAGTCGCCGTACTCGTTGGTGCCGGATTTGCCGAGAAATGCGGGCGAGGGCAGGATGGGCGTATGGGGCGCGGGCATCGGAAAGTAGATGAAGAACGGATCGTCCCTGTATGCCTCAATGGTTTCGAGCACCTTTTCGGTCAAATGGGGCAGCACGTCCTCGTGCACAAAATCCGGCGCGGTGGGGCCCCTGCGGTAAAACCGCTTGCCGGTATCCTCGGTTTCATGATCCGGAAGGCTTGTGAAATGGTCGTTTTCGATGTAGATGTAGGGCGCCATATCCAGCGACGCGCTGATGCCGTAGTAATAGTCAAAGCCGTTGGTGACGGGCGATTTTTCGATTTTTCCGGAATAGTCGACGCCCGGACAGGTTTCATAGTCCGGGAGCAGCCGGAAGGTTTCGTCCTTTTTAAATTCCATGCCCAGGTGCCACTTGCCGATGGCGGCCGTCCGGTAGCCGTTTTCCCGGAACAGGTTCGCCACCGTCATGCGGCCGTCCTCGATCAGCGGGTCGGAGTAGCCGCTCATCACGCCGCATTTGAGCCGGCTGCGCCAGTTGTAGCGCCCGGTCAGAATGCTGTAGCGCGACGGCGTGCACACGGCGCTGGACGCGTGCGCGTCGGTAAACGCCAGCCCCTCCGCCGCCATCCGGTCAAAGTTTGGGGTTTTGAACGCGGCGTGCTCGTTGAGCGCCGACACGTCGCCGTAGCCCATATCGTCCGCCAGAATGTAGATCACGTTGGGTTTTTTGTCCATGGTGCGTTCCTCCTTGTATTTACCACCACTTGATCAGGTCCGTCACCCTGTTGCGCAGCGCCACGAAATCGGGCGACGCGATGTCGCGGGGGCGCGGCAGGTCATCGATCACCAGTTCCTTGATCTTCGTGGGCTTGTTGGTCAAAACGAGGATTTTCTCCGCCAGGTAGACCGATTCCTCTATGTTGTGGGTGATGAAAAGTACCGTCGTGCCCGTGGCCTTCCACAGTTTGATCAGCTCGTCCTCCAGCTTGAACCTCAGTTCGATGTCCAGCTGCCCGTACGGCTCGTCCATCAGCAGCAGATCCGGCTTGGTGGCGAACGCCCGCGCGATCGCGACGCGCTGCAGCATGCTGGCGGAGAGCTGCGCCGGGTAGTACTTGCGGTAAGGCGCAAGGCCGACGACCTCCAGCATCTCGTCCACGCGGCGCTTTTTTTCCACGGCGCCGACGTGCTTGATGTCCAGCCCGAAGCTGACGTTGTCCTCGACGCAGAGCCAGGGCATGGACGAGTTTTCCTGGAAGATGTACGAAATGTTGTGGCGGCGGAGATCCACGGGCTCGCCGTCCACCAGAATCTCGCCGGCGGTGATATCGTAGAGCTTTGTGAGGCTGTTGAGAAACGTGGTCTTACCGCAGCCGGTGGGGCCGACGATGCAGTAGAAGTCATGGTCCTTGACTTCGAAGGACACGTTGTCGAGCACCAGCAGCTCGCCGAATTTTTTTGTCAGGTGACTGACCTTGATCCCGGCCATCTGTCAAACCCCCCTACAGCGTTTTGTCGACGATCTGCGTGATTTCCTTGCGCAGCCTGAGAAACTCCGGGTCGACGTAGTTGCGCGGGCGCGCCAGGTCGATGACGTATTCCGCCTTGATTGTGGAGGGGCAGTTGCGCATGACCACGATGCGGTCGGCAAGGTAGAGCGCCTCCTCGATGTTGTTGGTGACAAAGACCACCGTCTTGCGCTCCTTCGAGCAGATCTTTTCCAGCTCTTCCTGCATCAGGTAGCGCGTCTGCGCGTCCAGCGCGCCGAAGGGTTCGTCCATGAACAGCACCAGAGGGTTATTGCAGTAGGCGCGCGCGATGCCCACGCGCTGCTTCATGCCGCCCGACAGCTTGACCGGGAACGAGTTTTCAAAGCCCTGAAGGCCGACCAGGTTGATGTAGTGCTGCGCAAGCGCCCGGCGCTCTTTTTTGGGCACGCCGCGCATGCGCGGGCCGTATTCGACATTGCCCATCGTGGTGTACCAAGGGAAGAGCGAAATGGTCTGATAGATGACGCCGCGCTCCGGACCGGGTCCGTCAACGGGCTTGCCGCCGACGCTCACCGTGCCGGCGGTGGGCGCCTCTAGGCCCGAAAGCAGGTTGATCATCGTGGTCTTTCCGCATTGTCCGGCGCCGAAGAGCACCACAAACTCGTTCTCGCGGACAGAGAGGCTGATGTCTCCGATGACTTCCTTGACGCCCGAGGGCGTCTGATAGCTTTTCTTCAGATGGTGGCATTCCAGCATGGGTCTGTCCAAATTACGCGCCTCCTCGTGAATCGTCCCGGTTTATACGCCGCCGATGTTCCAGGCGCACAGCCTGGTCTCGATCCGCCGGAGCACCGACGTGAGAAGGAGCCCCACGATGCCGATGGTCACGATGCCCACCATGATCTGCTGCATGTTGTTGGACTCCATGCCGCTGACGATGACCCAGCCGACCCCCTCGGACGAGCGCACCATTTCCGCGGCGACGACCGTCGCCCAGCTTGTGCCCAGCGCCACCTGCATGCCCGAGAACACGTACGGCACCGAGGCGGGCAGCACGACGGTGGTAAAAATATGCAGTCCGCCGGCACCCAGCATCCTGGCCGCGCCGATGAGCGTTGGGTCCACCTTCTGCGCGCCGGAAAAGGTGGTGTAGGTGATGCTGGCGAAAGCCGACAGGAAGATGATGAAGTACTTCATCATCTCGCCCAGGCCGAACCACAAAATGGCCATCGAAATCCACGCGATCGGCGGAATCGGACGGATGGTTTCGTAAAACGGGCGGAAGACGGCCTCCGCCCAGCGGTTGCGCGCCATCGCCAGGCCCAGCGCGTTGCCGATGACGCAGGCGGCCAGATAGGCGATCATCACGCGGCCCAGGCTGATAAGCACATGGTATTGAATGGTGTAACGGCCGATGGGAACCGTGACCGCGCCGATCAGCGCGCGCAGCACCACGACGGGCGTGGGCATCAGCTTTCCAAACTCCGTGCCGTCCGTGCCGATCTGCCAGAAAAGCAGGAAAGCCGAGATGGACAGGATGCCGGCCGCGATGCGCGGAAGGCCTTTTTTGACCGATCCCCAGCTCATCACCATCTTCCCCCCTTCAAAACCGCGCGCTCAAGCAGCGTCAGAAGCCACGTGAAGAACGCGCCGACGATGCCGATGGCGATCATACCCGCCAGGATCACATCCGGGCGCCCGATGCCGCGCGCCTGCTGGATCATAAAGCCCAAGCCCCGGGAGGACGCCAGCATCTCCGCCGCCACCAGCGCGCCCCAGGAGGAGCCCAGCGCGACGCGCAGGCCCGTCAGGATCATCGGCAGCGCCGACGGAATCCCGACCCGGAACAGAAGCTGCACCCGGCTGGCGCCGAACGTGCGCCCAACCCACAGATGCACCGCCTTCGTCTGCTTGATGCCGGAATAGGCGTTGATCACCGCCGCCGTGAACGAGGACAGAAAGATGACCATCGCCTTGGACAGAAGACCTATTCCAAAAAGCACGATCATCACCGGAATCCACGCGATGCCCGGAATGGGGCGGATCATGTCAAACAGTGGGCGCGCGAACATGTCGGCGGCCTTGCTCCAGGCCATCGCAATGCCCAGCGGAATGCCGATCACGACCCCGATCAGGTATCCGCTCATCGCGACCTGAAGCGAAGCGCCCAGGTGCTGCAGCATCGTCGCGCCGTCGGGCGAGCGCTTATAAAATTTTTCAAAGAACGTGGTGGCGACGCGGACGGGGCTTGGCAGGACGTTCCGGGAGTACCATTTGAAAACGTCCGTCGCCAGATACCAAAACAGCAGAAACAGCGTGATGGCGGCGATGGAGGCCAGATAATACCTGCCTCCGCGCGCCCTGCTTGTACGCAATGGGTTTCCCTCCTTCTCCGGGCTACCGCCCGCGCCCGCCGGCCTTCGCGGGCGGCGGGCGCGGGCGGATCGAGCCGGCCGTTTAGAACTGCGGCTGCTTGACCGTGCCGCCGATCGCTTCGCTGATCAGCGAGGCGTCAAAGCAGGTCTTGACGTTTTCCAGCTGCCAGTTCTCGATCTTTTCAATGCCCACGTTGAACTCCGCGTAGCTCATCATCGCGTCGCCCAGCACGTAGGCGTCGCTGGTGAGGAGCGCCTTGGTCACGTAGGGGCGGTCGATGATCTCCTGCTGCATCGTGGCGTCGTCATACTCGCGCCCCTCGGAGGCGAACCACGTCTTGGACCACTCGGCGCGCATCGCGCTGTCGGCAGCCAGTTCCTCGGTAGCCTTGTAGAAACCCTTCAGGAAGGCGACCACATCGGCGCGGCGCTCCGCCACCACGGTCTTGGAGGCAAACACCATATCGTACAGCGCGGTTTCGGTGGCGTCCTCAAAACTGCAGCACTTGACGCCGCCGGCCGCTTCGGCCTGCGCCGAATAGGGCGAGAAGGTGGCGATGGCATCGCCCTCGCCCGCCGCGAAGGCCTGCACGCCGGAGGCCCAGTCCATGTTGATCAGCGTCACATCCTCGTCCGTCAGCCCGAACTGCGCCAGATAGCGCAAGACGTTAAACTGGCTGGCCGTGCCCAGGTTGCAGATGAAGCGCTTGCCCTTCAGCGTCTCGGCGCTGCCGTACATCTCCGGATACTTCTCAATCTGCCCCTTGACCGAAAGGATGTCGCTGTCGGGCTTGACCCAGATGCCCATGCCGCCGGACATCTCCACGTCGCCCAGAAGCGTCGTTTCGCCGTTGGCCAGCGCGAACACCGTCGCCGCGCCGGAGCAGGCCACATCCAGCTCGCCCGCGGCCATGGCTTCGTTGATCGCCGCGCCGGTCGGGAAGATCACCATGGATACGTTCAGGCCTTCTTCGGTGAAGTAGCCCTTCTCCATCGCGTACTGCACCGGCGCGCCGACCGCGGAGGGCATCAGGCCCACCCGCAGCGGCTGGCCGGAGCCCTCGGCCATCGCCGGGAACGCGAGCAGCGCCAGAGACAGGGCCATCAGGACGACCAGAATCTTTTTCATATGTGGATACCTCCTGTTTATTATCAGTTTCCCTGACGGGAAACCAATTTCGCGGGGAATGAGAACGTTCTCATTTTGTGTGAAAAAACACCGTCAGCCCGTTCTCGGCTTCGCGCACGAACTGCGGTAGACGATCGCCGTGTCAAAGACGGCCACATCGTCCTCATGCCGCGTCCGGTTGTCGATCATGTCAAAGAGGGTCTCCGCCGCGCGGAGGCCGATTTTCTGGATCGGCTGCGTCACGGCCGTAATGTCCCAGGCTTCCGCCAGCTCCACGTCGCCCCAGCCCAGCAGCGAAATATCCTCCGGGATGCGCGCGCCCCGCGCCTTCAGCTCCAGCCAGGCGGAGCGGTAGAGGGGGTTGTTCAGAAGGTACAGCGCGGTGGTGTCGGGGTTGTCATCCAGCAGTTCCTTTGTAATCTGCCTGCCGGCCTCGGTGATGAAGGACTCCTCGCAGTAGCGGATCATTCCGGGCCTAAGCGTCAGGCCGTATTCCGCCAGCGCCATGCGAAAGCCGGCTTCCCGCTCGCGGGTGGAATTGACGAACTGATTGGACGCGATGACCCCGATGTTCCGGTGCCCGAGCCCCAGCAGATACTTGCCCGCCTGATAGCTTCCGCCAAGGTTGTTGCACTGCACCAGCGGCCGCTTCAGGCCGTTGACCTGCCTGTCCACGGTGACCAGCGGGATCTCGCTTTCATAAAGGCGCCGGATGTCCTGGCTCATTTCGCTGTTGAAGCGCTGCGTCGACGAGAGGATGATGCCGTCGACCCGCCGCTCAAACAGCGACTGCAGGTGCCGGAGCTCCCGCTCCGGCTTCTCGTTGGTGTTGCACACCAGCACGTTGTAGCCCTGTCGGTTGGCAAAATCCTCGATGGCAAAGGCCAGCTTTGAGAAAAACGGCGCCTGAATGTCGCCGATGATGACGCCGATGGTCCGGGTCCGCTGGACGCGCATGCTCTTGGCGATGGCGTTGGGCACGTAGGACAGCGCATGCGCCGCGTCCAGCACCCGCTGGCGCGTCTTTTCGGATACGCTCCCGTACTTTCCCATCGCCCGGGCCGCCGTGGCAGCCGACACGCCCGCGCGCTCCGCGACGCGCTTGATGGTGACGCTCTCGTTGTGGCCTTTCTCGCTACGCATGCTCCGACCCGCCCCCGAAAACGTATGATAACGTTCTCATTTTTGCTTATAAAAAAACTGTTCGAATCATAACCGATTCTGCCCTAGCTTGTCAATAGATAAATGTTTAAAGTGACAAATTTTTATGTTTTTGACGTTGTAGCCGCCTGCGGGCTTCGGCCCCGCGGGCTTCGGCCCCGCGAACCGGTTGCATTTTTTGAGGATTGTGTCTATAATAGGCCTCGTCCGTCCGGACGGGAAGGGGGAAGACGCATGCCACCGCTGTCGCTTTTGATCAAGCCGGTATCGGGCCTATGCAACATGCGCTGCCGGTATTGCTTCTATTCCGATGTGATGGCGCGCCGGGAGACCGGGGTGCGCGGAGCTATGTCGCCGGAAACGCTGGAAATGCTCGTCCGGCGGGCGATGGCCTACGCCGAGGGGAACGTCGCCTTCGCGTTTCAGGGCGGGGAACCGACGCTGGCCGGGCTTGATTTTTACCGGGCGCTGGTCGGCTTTCAAAAAAAATACAACACCCGCGGCCTCCGCGTCGACAACTCGCTGCAAACCAACGCGCTGGATCTGTCGGACGAGATGATTGATTTTTTCGCCCGGGAGAAATTCCTCATCGGCGCTTCGCTGGACGGCGGCCGCGCGACCCACGACGCGCTGCGCGTCGACGCCGGCGGCGCGCCGACCTTCGACCGCATCCGCCGCTCGCTGGAATGTCTGCGCGCGCGGGGCGCGGCGCTGAACGTGCTGTGCGTGGTGAGCGAACCCGTGGCCGAGCGGCCGCGGGAGGTTTTCGAGACGCTGGAGCCCTACGGATTCATTCAGTACATTCCGTGCCTGGACGATTTCGACGGCGGGGCGCGCCCGTTTTCGCTGACGGCGGCGTCCTACCTCGGGTTTCTCAAAACGACGCTGGACTTGTATCTGGACAGGATTCGAAGGGGCCGGTACGTCAGCATCCGGAACCTGGACAACTACGTGGGCATGCTGCTGGGCGACGAGCCGGAAAACTGCGGCATGCGGGGCCGCTGCGGGCAGTACTACCTGATCGAGAGCGACGGCGGGGTATACCCCTGCGATTTTTACGTGCTGGACGAGTGGCGGATGGGAAACATCCGGGAAGCGTCGTTTTTCGCCCTTGAGCGAAGCGAAACGGGCGCACGCTTCCGCGCCGAATCCCTCCCCGTCCCGGCAAAGTGCAGGGCGTGCCGCTGGTACCGCCTGTGCCGCAACGGCTGCAAGCGCGAGCGCACGGCGCCCGGAGACGAAAACCGCTTCTGCGAATGCTACCGCGAATTTTTCCCCTACGCGCTGCCCCTCCTTCAGGAGGCCGCCCGCGCTTTCGGAAAGTAAGGCGCTATTCGCCGCCCGCCGCGCCCTCCAGCGCCTCGCACAGCGCGATCAGCGCCGTCTGCGCCCGGGTGAGCCGCCGCTTCTTCGGGTAGATCAGCTTGAAATCCCGACGGAGCGAGAAGCCCTCCGTGTGCAGCCGGACGAGCCCGCCCCGGCCGGCAAAGCGGTTCGCCAGCCGCGCCGGCACCACCGCGACGCCCAGGCCGCAGGCCGCCGCGTTCAGCAGCGCGTGGGTGCTGGTGCTCTCCCAAACGGGGGCGGCGGTAAGCCCGTTCACCTTCAGAAGCGCATCCACCATCTCCCGCGCCGCGCTGCCCGGCTCCCGCAGAAGCAGCGGCGCGGCGGCGATGTCGCCAATGCCGGCGGCCTCTTTTTTGCGGATCGGATCGCCCTCGTGGCAATAGACGCCCAGCTCGTCCGACAGAAAGGCCTTGACGGCGAGCGCGTCCGAATGAACCTCGCCCTCGATGAGCGCGAGATCGAGCTGGTTGTCCAGAAGCTTCCGCTCGATCCCCTCGGAGCTACTGATCTGCACGCGCACCGAAAGATCCGGAAACTGCTGCCGGAGCCCAAGAACCAACCCCGGCATCAGCTCCGTGCCGATGGTAATGCTGGAGCCGACGCGCATCCTGCCCGCCGTCTCCCAGTTCCGGAGTGCGTTTTCCATGTCCTCCAGGCCCGACGCGATGCCCAGCGCCTCGCCAAACATCCGCTCTCCGGCGGGGGTGATGCATAGCCTGCGCCCGCCGCGCTCAAAGAGCTTCACGCCGTAGTGGCGCTCCAGCTCCTTAATGGCAAAGCTGACCGCCGGCTGGGAGAGATACAGCTTCTTCGCCGCCGCGGTAACGCCGCCCTCCCGGCAGACGGCGATAAAAATCTTCAGATGCTGCAGCGTCATGGCGCCCTCCGAATCATAAAAATCCATTATGGATCAGATAATATTATAGTATTTTACTTATTCGAAAGCAAGGCGTACAATCGGCTTGGGGGGTGACACCTTGAAACCCGGAAAAATAAGACAGATTGGTACGCTCTTTACTTCGACGTTTTTCATCAGCGCCTTCACCTTCGGCGGCGGATATGTGATCCTGCCGCTGATGCGCAGGAAATTCGTTGATCAGCTTCATTGGATGGATGAAAACGAAATGCTCGACCTGATGTCCATCGCCCAATCCTCGCCGGGAGCGATGGCGGTGAACATCGCGGTGCTGGTGGGTTACCGTCTGGCAGGCATCGCGGGCGTAATGGTTTCCATCGTCGGGACGATCCTGCCGCCGCTGATCATCCTCACGCTGATTTCGATGGGCTATGAGGCGGTCAGCACTAATACAGCCGTCGCGCTGACCCTTCGCGGCATGCGCGCGGGGGTCGCGGCGGTCATCTTTGACGTGGTGATTACGCTGTTTCTGAACATCGGCAGGGACGGCAGGATTTTTCCGTTTCTGATCGCGGCGGCAGCGTTCGCGCTAACCACATGGCTGGATGTCAACGTGGCGTTCATCATCCTGGCCAGCGGCCTGGCCGGGGTGGCGGGCGAATACTGGCGCCGGGGAAGGGAGGGTGCGGGCAAGTGATTTATCTGGAGCTGTTCTGGAGCTTCCTGCAGATCGGGGCGTTCAGCTTTGGCGGCGGATACGCGTCGCTCAAGCTGATCCAGCATCAGGCCGTCGAGGCGCATGCCTGGATGAACATGGCGGAATTTACGGACCTGATCACCATCTCGCAGATGACGCCGGGGCCCATCGCGGTCAATTCGGCCACCTTCATCGGCATGCGGATGGCGGGGCTTGGCGGGGCGCTGGTCGCCACGTTTGGCTGCATCCTGCCCTCCTGCATCATCACGCTGACGCTGGCGTGGCTCTACTACAGGTACCGCAGCCTGACGCTGGTGAGCAGCGCGCTCGCCGGGCTCCGGCCCGCGGTGGCGGCGCTGATCGCCGCCGCGGGGGTTTCGATCCTGGCGCTGGCGGTTTGGAACGATTCGGCTCCGTCGCTCGATCCACGCAGCGTCGACTGGATCGCCGTCGGGCTGTTCGCCGCCGCGTTTTTCGTGCTGCGCCGGTGGAAGCTCAACCCCATTTGGGTCATGTCGGCCACGGGCGTCGTCGGCCTGGGCCTGTACAGCCTGCTGTCCGCGGGCTTTTGACCCGCGGCCGCTTTCCCCGGGGGCCGGTTGGCTAAGCCCCGGGTCAGTCCCCCGGGTGTCTCGCCGCGCATTCCGCGTTGGTCTCCGCGATTTCCCTTTCGCCGTCGATATGGGGCTGAACCATGGCGTAGGAGCGGGGCCGGTCACGGGCTATCGAGGTCCACGCCCGCCTCCGCCAGCGCGCGGCGCAGATCTCCGGGGTTCAGGTTCCGGGGCGAAACGCCCGCGCGCCGGCAAAGCGCCGCCGCGATGCCCGCCGCCTGGCCCATCGCCATGCAGATGGACATCACCCGGTAGGAGGCGTGGGCGCGGTGGGTGCCGGAAATGGCGCGGCCCGCCACCAG